>NZ_JABCJL010000009.1:0-180669 GCF_012952265.1 Pseudoalteromonas sp. NEC-BIFX-2020_015 | reverse complement strand
AACGATGCCGAGTGTGGAAGCATATAAAAGTGCTGCATCTAACTTTCAATGTAACTCTTATGCGCAAGGAACTGGTTTTTCTGGTGTTCCAGGAAGTTCAACACCCGTTGATCGCTTTGTGAGAGCTGCAATGATGACGAACTTTTCATTCCCAGTTTCACAATTTACCAGTCAGTATGAAGTAGATAAAGCAAATAGTGTGGAGCATAGCTTCACAACAGGGGTATCAGCGATACAGAACGATATTAAAGTAGGACGAGTAGATGCAACTACGTTGGCTTTTCATATATTAAATACGGTTGACATTCCATTGGGGACTAGTCGGGATTCTGAAGGCGAAAATGTTCACGATTTTACACAATGGGTAACGGTGTCTGATTTGAAAAATAAAACTTTCTCCGTAAGAATGTACCAATCTCCTCAGGTATTTAGCATTAATTTGATGGAATTAGATTTCAAGCATTTGCAAAAATATATCCATAAGATAGACACGAATATTAAGTCGATAGATATAACCACTCAATTAAATAAAAAATCTTAATCACATGATTTAAAGTTAAGCTGTGAAGAGGTTTTTAATTTACTTTTCACTGCTTAGACTTTTTATTGTTCAAAGGAATAAAAATGCAGAGCTTGCTTATCGAAAAAAATTTAATTCAAATTATGCCTGATGCAAAAGCGGAGCACATAGCACTATTTATACCGGCCTTACAGTCTCAAGTGACTAAATTTGATATTAATTCAGCATTGAGGTTAGCGCACTTTATTGCACAAGTCGCGCATGAAAGTGGATGCTTTAGATACAGAGTCAGAAAATCTGAACTATAGCGCAAGAGCGCTACGTGCTGTGTTTGGTAAGTATTTTACATCGGATGAAATGGCACTGCAATATGCACGAAAACAAGAAGCCATAGCAAATATTGTTTATGCTAACAAAATGGGGAACGGGGATGAGCGCTCAGGAGATGGTTGGCATTATAGAGGACGTGGGCTTATTCATCTAACAGGCAAAGATAGCTATGCTGGATGTGCAGACTATCTTGATATAGATATTGTATCTGAACCTGAGCTACTCCAACGTGACCCACAAATTATGGTGGGCAGCGCATGTTATTTATGGCAAGTACTAAAACTGAATGAATTGGCGGATAAAGATGATTTAAATAGTATTACTTGCAAAATAAATGGCGGTTATCATGGCTTAGAAAGCCGCGGTGACTTTTTAGAACGTGCTAAACAATGTTTTGAAATAGATTAAAAACCAGTTAAATTAGGTTTAAGCGTGAAGGTATTTAATGCCATACTACCTGCCTATTATTTATAAGAGGTAGGTTGTTGATGTATAAACAGCTATTAGCAAATCATTATAAAGAAATACACATTAATAGCACGATTACATCCTTATGGAGTGGGTGTGGGGAAATAGTACGCTGCAATTTAGATGGCATTGATTGTGTAATTAAAGCGATTGCAGTGCCCGATCATATAAATCATCCACGGATTTCACAAACGCAGTTTGCTATTAATCGCAAGCGCCGCTCTTATGATGTTGAATACTATTGGTATCAACACTATGCGCAATCGTTACCTGCCCAATCACCCGCAGTTAGTTGTTTTAATACACTAAAAAATGAGCATCAACGTGTACTTGTATTTTCTGATTTTGAGCGTGATGGCTTTGCTGCAACTGAAAAAATACCATCGCATATAAACGCGATTATTAAATGGTTGGCTTACTTTCATGCTGTTAATTTTCAGCAACGTCCACTGGGATTGTGGCCTCAAGGAAATTATTGGCATTTAGATACTCGGCCAGATGAATATGAAAAAATTTCAGATGCTGTAATAAAACAAAAAGCACAGTGCTTTGACAGAGAAATACGCAATTGCGAGTATCAAACACTCATTCATGGCGATGCTAAATTAGCAAACTTTGCTGTTGGAATAACTACAGAGCAGGCGCTTGGGTATGATTTCCAATATGTAGGTGGTGGAATTGGTGTTACCGACTTAATGTATTTTTTAGGTAGTTGTCTTACTAACACAGAATTAGAACAGGCTAGTGATGATTATTTAGCAAAGTACTTTGATTATTTTACGCAGGCAATGCATGAATATCATCGTGGAGTTGATGCTTCTATAATCGTTGATAATTGGCGTGCTTTATGGCCTGTGGTATGGGCTGACTTTTATCGCTTTTTGTTAGGATGGAGCCCAAACCATGTAAAAATAAACAATTATATGCAAGAGCAATATCAAGCGCTAGATACATATTGAAAATATAATAGCTAAAGTAATACAGTAGGAATAGATTAAAGATGAATAAAGTTATACGTTGGGGAATGGTTGGCTGTGGTGCAGTGACCGAGGTGAAAAGTGGACCTGCTTATCAGAATACGGCTCAGTTTGAATTGCATGGTGTAACACGAAGGGATCTGGTTTTAGCCAAAGATTATGCTGCACGTCATGGCGTGCCTAATGTTTATTCAAGCGCGAGTGAATTAATAGCATGTCCTGAAATAGATGCGATATACATAGCGACACCACCAGATAGTCACATGGAACTTGCTTTGCAAGTTGCAGCAGCAGGTAAGCCTTGTTGCATTGAAAAGCCATTGGCACCAACTTATCACGAATGTGAAATTATTCATGATGCATTTGCGCAGCAAGGTCTGCCTTTATATGTTGCCTATTATCGTCGTTCATTACCTCGATTTAATAAAGTGAAGACTTTGATTGAAAGCAATGTAATTGGTGACATCCGACATGTTAATTGGCATTTAAATAAAGCACCAAATCAACTTGATTTATCTGGGAAATATAACTGGCGTACAGATAAAAGTATTGCTCTTGGTGGCTATTTTGATGATTTAGCGAGCCATGGTTTAGATCTATTTAGCTATTTATTTGGAGAGTTTGAGCAAGTTAAAGGATTGGCCAGCAATCAGCAAAAACTATATGGTGCATTTGATGCCATTACAGCATGTTGGCAGCATAAAAGTGGCGTTACGGGATCGGGTAGTTGGAACTTTGGTGGCTTTTCGCGTTACGACACCGTTACGTTATATGGCCAAAGAGGTGAAATAACTTTCAGTGTATTTGATGAGCAAGTAATCAAAGTTACAACGCTTAACGGTATAGAGGAATACACAATTGCTAATCCGGCACATATTCATCAATATCACGTACAGAACATAGCGCTGGATCTTCTTTCCCAATCAGGTCACCCATCGACAGGTACAACCGCTATGCATACGAGCTGGGTTATGGAACAAATAATAATGCCAACGTAGACAATCGTGTCAGAGTAAAACACACGCTACCCGAAGTGATTGGTCTAGGGGCGATTAAATAGCCCCAACATTGAACAAATTTCAATCCACAAAGGCCAACACGCCCTAGCTTAAAAAAACTCGAATAAAAGAGTGAGGGTACAGCTTACTGTTTATAGGCTTTCTCAAGTGCACGAATCAACACGGCTTGTTCTGTATGTGGGAACGCTGCTTTATGTAGATCGATAATATCCTTAAAAATTGACGGTTCTTGTAAGGCTGTATCAAATAAGTTGATTGCTTTTTTACCTTCTTTTGATGGTGAGCATGCAATGTAGCCAAAAATAGCTTGTTCAACTTTATTTATAGTTAAATAACGAATATTACTCATTCGTGGATCTTTGCTGTGCCGCGAAATGAAAACAGCACTGTACTCGATGATTGCATCAATTTTGTTTTGAAATAGCATATGGCTTAACCGAAGTGCACTGGTAGTGCCGGGTAAAGGCATAAACGCATCACTATTTGCAGCTATAAATGCATCAATTTTTTCCCCGTATGAACGGCCTTTGGTTATTCCAATAATAAGTTTATGCTTATTGATAGCGTCGCTTAGGGTGATATCTTTAGGTAGCTCAGGGTGATTAAGTACAACTAAGCGGTTTGATGGAAATGCCATTATTGGATAACGGTTAAAAAGCGCATTCTTTTCTCGTTCTGGGTTTTTTACTTTGTTGTATAAGCATACATCAGTAAATTTATGCAGCTGTTGCCATTCACGTAATCTACTTGCAGGAATAAATGTTAGCGATACAGCACCATTTAGTTGTTGTTCTAATTTTAGCATCATACCCGTAGCAATGTTTTGGGGAGAATTATCAAGCTGAGGTGCAAAATCAGTCATAATTTTAATGTGTAAAGTTGTATTTTTAGCAGCATTGGCGTGGGCCGTAAACATCATGATGAACGTGAGTAAGCTCAGTATTATTTTAGGCATTGGGCAAACATATCGATACGCTTAATTATTACGTAAGTATAGGGTATGAAATATCATAAAGCTTTATTATTGTGTTAAATGGTACTAATTGAGTGCGTTGGTATCATGGATTGAGGCTATTTACTTAGTTTATATGGTATAGATTGTAAGTTAAGTACAGCTCGAATAGCTGCTGTGTTTTAATCTGAGCAGGTTTAATTGTATTCGTAATGACTCATTTTTTGAATAAATAAAGAGCAATAAAGTGTGCTTTTTCGATACTGGATATGTTTTTTCGCATGATTTTGCTTTTTTAAAAGTCTCTCAAGATTTTTTAAGCTAAAATAATCGCAGTTTATTTTCCTTTTAGGCGCTATTATGACAATCCATGTAATTAATCACCCACTTGTTCAACACAAACTTGGCCTTATGCGAGAGCATGGCATCAGTACCAAGAGTTTTCGTGAGCTTTCATCTGAAGTTGGTACGTTATTAACTTACGAAGCGACTAAAAATCTCCCCCTTGAAAAAGTAGAAATCACCAGCTGGGATGGCAATCAACTCGATGTAGAGCATATCAAAGGTAAAAAAATAACGGTTGTACCAATTTTACGTGCCGGCCTTGGCATGATGGATGGTGTAATGCAGTTATTGCCAGCCGCTAAAGTAAGTGTTGTTGGCCTACAGCGTAATGAAGAAACCCTTGAGCCAATCCCGTATTTTGAAAAGCTCGTAGGTAAAATTGATGAGCGTTTAAGCCTTGTGATTGACCCTATGTTAGCAACGGGTGGTTCCATGATTGCTACTATCGATATGCTTAAAAAAGCAGGTTGTAAAGAAATTAAAGTTATTGTGCTAGTCGCAGCGCCAGAAGGCGTAGAAAAAACACTTGCAGCACACCCTGATGTAGAAATTTTTACCGCAGCGCTAGATAGTCACCTTAACGAAAAAGGCTATATCATTCCTGGTCTTGGTGATGCAGGTGATAAAATATTTGGCACCGTGTAGGTGTGATGGTGAATAACGCTACTTTTTCAATCAAAACTATTTTAACCGGGGCGCAAATGCTATTTGTAGCCTTTGGTGCCTTGGTATTAGTGCCATTGCTTACGGGGCTTGACCCTAACGTGGCACTGTTTACCGCAGGTATTGGCACACTGCTATTTCATGTCGTTACTAAAGGCCAAGTGCCTATATTTTTAGCCTCATCTTTTGCTTTTATCGCCCCTATAATCGCATGTGTACAGCTGTGGGGTGTGCCTGCAACTATGGGGGGCTTAATGGCGGCGGGCTTTGCTTATATGGCGCTGAGCTTACTTGTTAAGCTCAAAGGTGTTGCGACATTGCATAAAATATTGCCACCTGTTGTTGTGGGCCCTGTGATCATGGTGATTGGCTTAGCGCTTGCACCCGTGGCAGTAAATATGGCGATGGGTAAAAGTGGTGATGGATCAGTGCAGTTAATTGCTTATGATCAAGCCATTTGGATTGCCGCTTTCTCGTTGTTAGTGACGTTAGTTTTTGCTGTTTGGGGTAAGGGTGTATTTAAGCTTATTCCTATTTTAGCGGGTGTCATTGCAGGCTATAGTTTATCGCTTTATTTAGGCATAGTGCAGTTTGATGCTGTGACGAATACACAGTGGATAGCCATGCCTGCTTTTACGTGGCCAGAATTTAAATGGCAAGCTGTGTTATTTATGGTACCAGTGGCAATAGCACCTGCCATTGAACATATTGGCGATATGATGGCCATTAGCCAAGTAACCAATAAAGATTATTTGAAAAAACCGGGATTACATCGCACTTTGTTTGGCGATGGGTTGGCTACAACTGCGGCATCTTTATTCGGAGGCCCGCCCAATACCACCTATTCAGAAGTAACAGGTGCAGTGATGCTTACGCGAAACTTTAACCCTAAAGTTATGATGTGGACTGCAATCATTGCCATTATTTTAGCTTTTGTGGCAAAAATGGGCGCTGGGTTACAAACCATTCCTGTGCCTGTTATGGGTGGGATCATGATTTTATTGTTTGGCTCAATTGCCGTGGTTGGTTTAAATTCATTAGTAAAATGTGGTGAAGACCTCACTGCGCCGCGTAATTTGAGTATTGTGGCGTTAATTTTAGTGTGCGGAATTGGTGGCATGCACATTGGCGGCAGTGAGTTTAGTTTACAAGGCGTTAGTTTATGCGCAATTTTAGGTATTGTGTTGAATTTAGTATTACCAAAGGCCGATGAAGCAACGTAATTGCTAACAACGAATGTTTATTTTGTCTCAAAATGGCGCATTTATATGCGCTATTTTTTACTTACTAAAAATAAAATAGGTATTATTGTGAGCATTATATACAAGAGGTCAATAGTGTGGATATAGCCTCTTTTTTTAGCAAAGCATCAGCTGCCGCATAAATATCAATATTTGAGTGAGCAGTTCTTTACCCCGTTAGCGCAGGATATTATTGCGGCTAAAAAACGAGGGCAACCAATGGTCGTGGCAATTAATGGTTGCCAAGGTTCAGGAAAAACGACCCTCGCTGACTTTTTAGTTACGTGGATCAACTTCAATACTGCATTTAATAGTATTTCCCTATCGATTGATGATTTTTACCACAATCAGGCAAGCCGCCAACAGCTAGCTAAAGACATACACCCATTATTTGCAACGCGTGGCGTACCAGGTACACATAACATAATGCTCATGAAACAGACATTTAGCGCATTACTCGCGGGTAAGGTGGCTGTGCCAACCCCTAAGTTTGATAAGCAAAGTGATAACCCTATTCAAAAATCATTATGGTTTGCAAACAATCATGCCATTGATATAATTATCTTTGAAGGATGGTGTGTAGGCAGTGAAGCACAACAACCGTATCAGCTTGATCAAGGCGCTAATCAATTAGAGCAACAGGAGGATCCAAAAGGTATTTGGCGACGTTATGCTAACAGCTGTTTAGTGGATGAATACCATGATGTATTTTCCCTTATACCCAAGCTACCTCAAGATGCAGAATTCAGCGTTTCACAGGCGCTTAATATCAAGGCGTTACTTTGCAATAATGGTCGTCCCTTTTAAGAAGTAACAACGTAGAGAGTAAGCGCCTGTGAAACGCCCAGGGGGTTGGTTTAAAAGCGATTTATACTGCGTTATTGATTTTGATAAGGGAATAACCATTGCCTGCAATCAATGCCTTGCCTAAATCGCTTTTAATTCCAACTGAAACTCGCATCTTGAGGTGGCTTGGGTATAGACTATACGGTAATGCTAAAAGCGCCATCATTTTCAGATGTTTACGGCTGGCGTTTAGAACAAGAGCACAAGCTTTTAAATTGTAAAGGTCCTGGCGTTGGAACCTTCGATAGCCAGAAATTGCTGCGGTTCATCTCTCATTTTGAACGAATAACCCGTCACAACTTAATACATTTACCAGAGCGTGTTGATGCGTTATTTACGTTAGACAAAGCGCGAGGTGTTTCGGCTATGAAGCTTCGTAGCAATAGCAGTTCAATAAAATAAGTAATTTAAACTCTCCAAATCACTATGCCTTAATCCCATCTATCACAAAGCTGAATCTGACAGATGTTTGTCCCTAAACGGTTAACGCTTAACTGTTAAGAATACTAATTAAATAAATTAATAGTGTATTAATGTTAATTTATTCAATAATGCTATTTACATCAAAAATAACAACCATTATCATTGCGCTTTACTTATGGGGGCTGTAATGACACGAAAAATCATTTCTACTGCGATTTACCTCGCACTTTTACCAACATCAGTTTTTGCAACAGATGTTGATGTTGAAACACAGTTAGCACAATTGCAGCAGCAATTAGCTCTGCAACAAAAAGCGATTACACGATTAACTGCTCAGTTAGCAGAACAACAGCAACAAAAAACGCAGCTTAATGATATTAACGTAGTAACGACTGATAAAAAAAAGCAATCGTTCATTCGTGATAAAAGCGATACACCCTCTCTTACATTTAAGAGCTACGGCACTTTAGCTTATCGTAATGATGAAATATTCGACAATATTCAAGATATATCGCCAGATCGTCGAGCCACAACCGACTTAGAGCGAGTAGTGACTGAATTTGAATATCAAATAAACAAAAATTGGCAAATAGAATTTGAAATTGAGTATGAGCACGGTGGCACAGGCACAACGCTTGAATACGATGGTTTTGAAGAGTTTGGTGAGTTTGAAAGTGAAGTAGAAGCAGGTGGTGAAGTCATTGTTGAAAAACTGCAGGTAAAATATGAGTTTAACCCGAATGTGCAGGTTAAATTTGGCCATATATACGTACCTGTAGGTTTAGGCACTGATTTAAATAAACCAGATCAATACTTTACTACGTCACGCCACTGGAGTGAAGCGAGTATGATCCCGCAAGTATGGCATGAAACTGGGGTTAACCTGATCACCAATTGGCAAGATTTTACGTTGCAGACGATGATCAGTACTGGTTTAAACTCAGAATATTTTCGCACCACAAACTGGATTGCTGGTGGCGCGCAACAACGTTTTGAAACTAACACTGCAGATGATTTAGCGCTTACTTTACGTCTTGATTATGGCGATGTTAAAAAAGGTAAAGGCGTAGGTATCAGTTATTACAACAGCGATACAAGTGGAAACCGCCGCAACCAAGGCAAGTTAGATGTTGACGGCAATGTCTCTATTTTAGGTGTTCATGGCGCGTGGGAATATCAAGATTTCACACTACGCGGGCAATACTTATACGGTGAACTTGAAGATTCTGTTGCCATTACCAATGCGAATAAAACCACGCCAGGTCTTCGCCCTGGCAGTTTTTCTCAACTGGGTAGTAAGTCAGAGTCTGCATTTTTTGAAGCAGCGTATAACACACAACATATGTTTAACTTATCCAGTCCGCTTTATGTATTTACCTCATTTGATTATGCAAACCCATTACTAGAAGTTGCTAAAGGCACGCCGATTGATCGCTTTGACATTAGCGAATTTAGTATGGGTATTAACTACTTACCAAATAAAAATTTAATTTTAAAATTCCAAGGTGGGCAACGTCAGTATGCGCAAAGCAATATTGATAACACCACTCATTTTAGTGCGTCAATCGGCTATATATTCTCAACTACTTTATAGGATTTAAAGGATGAAAACGGTACTTAATAGCATCACAGCAATAATTTTAGCATCTACACTCGTAGCATGTGGTTCATCATCATCTGATGATTCAGGTTCTACTACGCCGCCGCCAGTTGCATCAACGAAGTTTACATATGATGCGACTGATTTAATTGCCAATGTAACGACAGACGTGATTGTTGATGGCTACGAAATACTTGATACAAAAGCAGATGCACTTTACGTTGCAGCGCAAAATTTACTTAATAACCAAAATCAAGAATCACTAGCTAAAGCACAAGATGCTTGGAAAGACGCGCGTATATTTTGGGAGCAGGGCGAGTCACACATTTTTGGTCCAGTTGATAGCTTATCAATTGATCCGCATTTAGATACATGGCCACTAAACACGACAGATTTAAACACGTTGCTTGCCAGCGATACGGTATTTACTGCAGACACCATTAAAGGCTTAGATGATGGCGTGCAAGGCTTTCATACTATGGAGTTTTTATTGTTTGGTGATGGTGTTGCCGACAACGAAAAAGCCATTGCTGAAATGACAGTACGTGAAATTGAATATTTAATTGCCTGCGCTGAAGTATTTGCATTTTACACAGATAGCCTATCAAGTGCATGGACGGTATCTGCTGATGGTGATAAAGAGCCAGCTTATAAAGATTACCTTTTAACTCCGGGTAACGACAAATATGCCTCAAATTTAGGTGTGGTTGAAGAATTAGTGAATGGTTTAATTGGTATTGTAGATGAGGTAGGCAATGGCAAAATTGCAGAACCATTCAATACCACAAAAGATAATGCGGATACATCTAAAGTAGAGTCGCAGTATAGCTGGAATTCATTAACAGACTTTAGCGACAACATTAAAGGCGTTCAAAATGTTTATTTAGGTACGTTTGCAAACGAAAACGATAGCCCAGGCCTTAAAGCATTAATTGAAGCAGGGGATGCGACACTTGCAGCTAAAGTTGAAACGCAGATCAGCGCAGCAATTACAGCTATTGAAGCAATCGCAGGTGAAAATAACATGCCATTTCGTCAAGCAATTAAAGATGACGATGCGCGCGTAAGGGTTCAAGCTGCCATTGATAGCTTAGGTGAGTTACAAAAATCACTTGAAGAAGAAGTTGTTCCATTACTTAAAAAATGGGACGTATAACCGTATAAATAATTGAAGAGGGAAGCAAATGCTTCCCTTTTTTGCTTAACATTAAAAAGAAACCGTCATGATAAAAGCAATTAAACCATATACACCTTTATTTTTCAGCTTAGCAATGCTGAGCGGGTGTGGTGGAGGTAGCAGTAGTAGTGATACAAATACTACTCCAGTAACCCCACCAATAGTTGAAGAGTTACCTTCGTACATAGATGTCAGCGCACTTGCCGGTGACGCAACAACGCATGATACAAATAATTCCGGGCATGGTTTTTCTACTCCTATGCCTAATTTATCGCCAGCAGAATTAAATTTACACCTTGATGGGGATACTGATTTTGAAACGGCGTTTACAACAGCACCAAATGATACGCACCCTGACTTAGATGGGGTGGGTCCGGTTTTTAATAATAATAACTGCAATGCCTGTCATCAACGTGATGGCCGCCCAAGTACCGTATTGCCAAGTACCCCCGATGGCAGAATTAAATTAGGCAGCGATGCCGGAATATTTTTACGTGTAAGCTTAGCTGATGGTGTATGCAATCAGCCAAATAGTACAAATGATTATTGTAAAAATACACCTGTCCCAGGTTTTGGCGATCAGCTGTTTCATCGCGGTGTATTACAAGCGCGAGAAGATTGGCAACAAAACCACTTTGGAGGCCAAGCAGATGTTTACTTAAGTTATAAATACACTGAATTCACATACCCAGATGGGCACACGGTGACTTTAAAGCAGCCAGTTTTTGAAGTCGATAATGCATGGGATTCACCAAGTAATTATTCATTGAGCGAATTAGCCAGTAGTGATGTTCAGTTTAGTGCACGCAACGGTATGCCGGTATTTGGTCTTGGCTTATTAGAAGCGATAACAGATGAAGATATTTTGGCATTAGAAGATCCAACAGATAGCAATAATGATGGCATTAAAGGTCAAGCCAATTGGGTATTTGATGCAGTAAAAGCACAGCAAGGAATTGATAATCCGGTGTCATTAGGGCGCTTTGGCTGGAAAGCCAGCACCCCCTCGGTACGTCAACAATCATTGGCGGCATTACGTGGCGATATGGGAGTAACAAATTCATTATTCGCACAAGAAAGTATTGCAAACACCTTGATGCATGACAGTTACCTATCACGTACTAACTATCAAGACACTGGCACAGATGCACAAGGTTTACCGGAAGCAAGTGATGAGTTTTCAAATGCGGTGGTTTTTTACGCACAAACACTGGCTGTACCTGCAAGACGCGATATAAGTAATCCTGATGTGAGAGCAGGCGCTAAGCTTTTCTCTGAGATCAACTGCAATGGTTGCCACACACCAAGCTTTACGACTTCAACACAAAGTGATCTTATGCTCGGTGGTGTAAAAGCACCTCAAGGTATTAAAGGGCAAGTAATTTGGCCATTTACAGATATGCTTTTACACGATATGGGAGAGGGACTCGCTGATAATCGTCGTGATTTTTTAGCGTCTGGCAGACAATGGAAAACAAGGCCACTTTGGGGGATAGGGTTAACAAAAACAGTTAATCCAGGCGCTGGATTTTTACATGATGGGCGTGCAACAAGTCTTGAAGAAGCGATTCTATGGCATGGCGGTGAAGCGCAAACAAGTCGAGATAAATTCACTCAGTTGAATAAAGACAAGCGCCAGCAAGTGATCGTGTTTTTACAGTCACTTTAATTTAGTAGTTTTATTGGTTACACAGAATATAGATATCGTGTTAAAAACGACTTGAATATTTTAAACTCACTGTAAAGGGGCTTTACAGTGAGTTTTTTAGCTCATGGGCTAAATTTTCAACCGTGAAATCTAAATGGTTTTCCTGTGTTTGAGAAAAGAGTAAAAAATCAATCATCTTCAAATCACCACTATTTATTTTATTTATAAGTGGTTCATAGTCATCCGTTCTATTATTAAATGATGCAACTTGTTTATGTTGCAATGGAAATTGCTCAGGTGTTTTAGATGCATCATAGATGTTTAAAAGCGCGTGCGCCCCTAATAAAACATGCCCACCTATAGAAACATCAAGTGTTATATCTTTATTTTCAGGCGTGTCCCAATTAATACCGCCTACGACTACATGTTTTCTTAAATTTAAAGTATTAAGAGCTTTAATTGCGCCAAATGCAATCGCATCATTGGCGCACCAAATAGCATTAATCTCAGGGGCATTTTGTAAAAACGCTAACGTTTTTGTATAACTTTCTTCAAGAGACCAATTAGCCACATCCTCAGCAAATAATGATGCTTCAGGGTATGAATTCAAATAATCAGTCAGTCCAGCACGACGAGCAGTTGCAGCAGGTGTCGTGTAGTCACCAAGCAGGGCTAAAATTTTCATATTGGTGTTACTACTGTTGCGATGTTTGTTAAAAAGCGCTTCAGCTAACAAGCGCCCGCCCATACGGTTATCAGGGACCATACTGCCTACAATATTTGCATTATGTTGTATGAGATAATGTAATCGGGATGCATTTGGGCGATTTAAAAGAAAATACAATGGTACATTATCGGTATTTATTGATAACAAATAATTACTAATCACTTGTTTTTCATCAACTAAGATAAGTAAATCTGGCTTTGCTTTGAGTGCTTTAGATATAAGTTCTTTCATTAATATGTGATTACGATTGGCATAATAAACGGTTAAATTAATATCTAGATCGTCTGATGCTGCGTGCATTGCTGCTGATACTTTATACCAGAAATCGCCTGTGCTGTTATTCACGTCATCAGTACTTTTGTTAAAACCGGGATTAATAAATGTTATGTTCAACGCCAATACATTAAACGATGACAGTATAGCAACTAGTAATAAAGAACTTGTTAGAATCCGGGAAAATAAAATCAAAGTAATGCTCAAAATTCATCTATCAAATGAGGATAGACTTTACCAGAATGACAGTACGATTCATAATTAGACCATACTAATATTAGGGATAATTGACTGTTTTGCGCATTTATAGACATTGTTATGAGTGCTACAAAAGTGGTGCTAATACTAAAATTCGTATACATAAAGCAATTTATTGATAGCCAGCAGAAGCCGTTTATTATTCTTAATTCTAACTGAAACGCGTACCTTTAAGTTTTTTAAGTATATAATGTTGCTTTATCGCTAGAAATTATATTACAAGGTTTAAAATGAAAGCGCTGCTATTTATAATTGTATTAATGTTAACGCCTACTTTGGTGTTTGCTGAAGAGCTAGATCTTGAAACCAATATGAAAAATATGGGGCTAGCTTATAAGCACAGTGTTCAAGCAACGCAATTAAGTGAGTTCAATACAGCGATTGATGAGTTTATCACTTTAGTTAAGCTCAGTAAGACAGCGACTTTTCATAAAGAAGCTGAAAGTTCGCGCCAGGGCTTAGATAAAGTAATCGCTCAGGCTGAAATTGCTAAAAAGTTAGCGAATGAAAAAGGGCTTGATGCTGCTAAAAAACCATTAAAATCAATTAATGAGTTACGACAGCAATACCATAAACTACATGAGCCGCCAAGTTTTTGGGAACTGTTATTTGGCAAGTGAAAAGCTATTTTTTATACTACGAAGACTGGTGTATGCTGGACAAGAGGTATACCCAAATCACCTCAAGATGCAGGATTCAGCGTTTCACAGGGGCTTAATATCAAGGCGTTACTTTGCAACAATGGCAGTCCCTTTTAAGAAGTAACAACGATGAGAGTAAGCGCCTGTGAAACGCCCAACGGGTTGGTTTAAAAGCGATTTATACTGTGTTATTGATTTTAACAAGGGAACAACCATTATTTGCAATCAATGCCTTGTCTAAATCGCTTTTAACTCCAACTGAAACTCGCATCTTGAGGTGATTTGGGTATATATAACTGTAGAAGGTAAAAAGTGCGCCAATTTTCAGGCGCACAAAAGGGCGTTTACTTTCCTTTCTTTTTCATTCCTTGCACGGCTTTAAAGCGTGGGTTGTCTTTACAAATCACAAAAACACGACCTTTACGTTTAACGATTTGACACCCTGGGCGATTTTTAGCACTTTTAAGTGAACTTAAAACTTTCATTGCTACTTGCTCCCGATATTTTTGAAGCGACGATTAAACGCTGCAACACGGCCATCAGTCGCAACAGATTTTTGTTTACCTGTGTAAAACGGGTGAGAATCACTTGATACATCAATTGGCACGTAAGGGTAAGTTTTACCTTCTAATTCAATAGTTCGGCTCGTTTTTATTGTTGATCCAATAATAAAGTAGCTATCTGCTGCAGTATCGTGAAAAGCAACTGTTTGGTAATCTGGATGAATATTAGGTTTCATAAAATGCCTTTAATTATATCAATATTGTTATGTGATAGTATAACTATAATTTATAGTAAATAAGAATCCTTTGCAAACACTATTTTAAATCTAACTAAGTCATTACTTTTAGGTGCAATGGATGTAAAAGTAGTGAACATGGTTCTATTTCGCGCAAATCAACTAAAAAATAAGCAGTTAGATCAAAAAAGCTAGCAATTGCTAATTAGCCTGTTATAAATAATATGTAACCGAGCATTAAGGAGTACAGGTTAGTATGAGTGAATCAATTAAAGAGAGCATCAGTGAGCAAAGCCAAGAAATAGATCAAGGCGTGATGGACACATTACGTAGCAGAGAT
Organism: Pseudoalteromonas sp. NEC-BIFX-2020_015; assembly: GCF_012952265.1. NCBI lineage: Bacteria > Pseudomonadati > Pseudomonadota > Gammaproteobacteria > Alteromonadales > Pseudoalteromonadaceae > Pseudoalteromonas > Pseudoalteromonas sp. NEC-BIFX-2020_015. The sequence goes on along the minus strand of NZ_JABCJL010000009.1, from coordinate 165,482 downwards.
CACAGCGTACTTGCTCAACAAATAGATCCATTAAGCTGTACACATAACGATATTGTTGAATTGCTAGCGCAATATTTAGCGTTAAGTGAACAAGACGATGACGACGTTTTTGATAACTGGTTTGATAATCTAAATAAAGCGCAACACACCGTATTGAAAGTGTTTGAAGTGTACCGCGGTCAGTTTGAGCACCAAGAATAACGGGTTCATAATTAAAGTGTTAACCGTGGTTGTATAAAATCTAAAAAGGCAGCTATACGCGACGATACTGCACTATTTTTGTAATACACAGCTTGTACAGGTTCACGTTGGTTAGGCGTTTTTATAGCCTGTGGTAAGACTTTTATTAACCTATTGTGAGTGAGATCGTCTGCGATCATAAACTGTGAAAGTAGTGCAATGCCTTGTCCTGCAATGCATAAGTGACGAATGGTTTCGCCGCTACTGGCATTAAGAGAAAAATTAAGTGCACAGGCTTGTTGAAGTGGCCACTTATTTAACTTAGTAGTGCCTGTAAAGCCAATTAACTTATGGTTATATAAATCTAACTCCGTATTAAGTGCAGAGCTTTGTTTTAAATAAGCAGGACTCGCTACAAGGTGTAGTTGGCTAATACCTAATTTACGTGCGTGCAAGTTTGAATCTGGCAATTGGCCAATACGAATAGCTAAATCTGTTTTATGTTCAAGCAAGTCAATTACGTTGTCATGAGATGTGATGTCTAATCTAATATCTGGATATAAATGACTAAATTGGGCTATTAAAGGTGTTAGCTGATGCAATACAAATGGACTCGCAGCATCTACACGTAGTTTCCCCGCGGGTGCATGTTTTAATAAACGTAACGACTCCTCCCCATGCTCTAGTAGATTTAATCCTTCTCTCGCGTATTCAATAAAGGTTTGGCCTTCTTCTGTCAGCTCCAAACGCCGTGTTGTACGACTTAATAAAGCGCATTCTAAGCTTGTTTCAAGACGCGTTATCGCACGGGATACTTTAGCAATATGTTGATCTAATAAAACGGCTGCCCGAGAAAAACTGCCGCAATCAACCACAGTTACAAAAGCTTCTAGATCTTCAGTTTTTGATTTAACACTCATTGGGCTGCCTTATATTTGCAAATATAACAAATGTATTTTGCCACTAATGCTATTTTTCACAACTGTTAATTCGTTCACACTGGGCTCTTACTATTTATCTTCAATACCCGATAGGACATTACAGTATGCCACTCGCTTTATGGGCGCTTACGTTAAGCGCATTTGCAATTGGAACAACAGAATTCGTAATAGTAGGTTTAATCCCTATTATTGCAGACGATCTTGGTGTTAGTTTGCCATCTGCAGGGCTTTTAGTGAGCTTATACGCAGTGGGTGTCGCAATTGGCGCACCCGTGTTAACGGCAGTAACAGGTCGCTGGAAGCGAAAAACAGTACTTACGAGTTTGATGGCATTATTTGTCATAGGCAATATAGTTGCTTGGCAAGCCCCAAGCTATGAAACTTTAATCGCAGCGCGAGTTTTAACTGGTTTGGCTCATGGCGTATTTTTTTCGATAGGCTCTATGATGGCAACGAGCTTAGTGAGTAAAGAAAAACAAGCCAGCGCAATTGCTATTATGTTTACCGGATTAACGGTAGCATTAGTAACAGGGGTGCCTTTAGGGACGTGGGTAGGCCAAGTGTTTGGCTGGAGATCCACTTTTTTGATGGTCTCATTGTTGGGTTTGATTGCATTAATTGGTAGTGCAATTTTAGTCCCCAACACGCTTGATCAAGTAATACCAACAAAGGTAAAAGATCAACTACAAGTATTACTTAAGCCACGTTTACTACTGGCTTATACAATGACCATTTTAGGTTATGGTGGGACCTTTACTGCATTTACTTTTCTTGCCCCAATTTTACAACAACATGCTGGTTTTGCTGCCTCATTTGTTGGTTTTATCATGCTGGGCTATGGTGTGTCGGTTGCTGTAGGGAATGTGTGGGGTGGTAAACTTGCAGATAAATATGGGCCTATTAAAGCACTTAAAGTTTTATTTTTAGGTTTAAGCATTACCTTATTAGCACTGACATTTACAATGAACTCCCCGTTGCTTGTTGTGATCACCGTATTAGTATGGGGCGCATTTGCTTTTGGTAATGTTCCTGGATTGCAATTGCATGTTGTAAAAATAGCGGAGCAAGATACACCAAAAGCGATAGATGTCGCTGTCGGTTTGAATATTGCCGCTTTTAACATTGGCATTGCTTTGGGCTCAGTTGTTGGTGGACACGTTGTTGAAACCCAAACATTGCAAGACACCGCATGGATCGGCGCAATAATTTGCAGTGCAGCGTTAGCTGCTACATGTTTAGCAGGGCACTTAGATAAACAACGTATTTGCTAAATAGCCTCAACTTCGGGTAATAAATTCATCCCCCCAGCAATCATGATCTGAATCTAAGTGAGTAGTATTAAGTGAACTATCTTTTCATATAAATTGGTGGGTTAAGCTGTATGCAAACCGCTCGACAGAGCTGGATGTTTGAACGATTATGCAACTTTACTTGGTAGTTATCCTTGTTTTGTACAAGGTCCAAAGAGTCTATTTGCTCAAAGTGCAACACAGATATGGCGTTTTATGCGCCGGTTGATTCAAAAAATGAGCCCAACATTATGGGGGGCGTAGGGCTTGTCTATTTTGTTGTTGTCCAGAACATAGAAATGAATGTCGATTTGAATTACAGTGCTACCAATTGCGCCATTAATTAATGGCTAATGCAGAATTATTATCAGGATTTGGTATGACTTCAGAAAAAATTGAACCACCAGATGGCGTGTCGGTAGAAGATTGGCATGCTTACCTCAAACATAAAAAAGAGTGGGAGGAAATGTTGATACAAAGATTCGAAAATGAATTGCAGTTTTCACCACCGCTACCGCCTTGGCTAAAATACTCTGAATATGCTGACTCAGACAGTTTATTTTGGCGAATGGGAGATGGGGAATCATACCTTTCTGATTACTTTGACGTTTACCTTAAGTATGCCAGTGAGTTTGATTTACACGAGTATAAGCAGCAGTACCCTGCGCCAAAAGATTGGGAAGCTTATTATCAAACAGATTAGTAAGCCTTTATTGTTAAATTTTAAGTGTACTTGCCAGTTTGCCGCGCTGTTGTCGGCTTGATCAGAGTAATCGGTTGTTACTTTGTTTACGTCTTCTTGCATGCGCGATGACAGCTAATATAGCCAAACCACCTCAAGATGCGAGCGTCGTTGGAATTAAAACCGATTTAGGCAAGGCATTGATTGCAAGTAATAGTGGTTCTATTGTTAAAATCAATAACGCAGTATAAATCGCTTTTAAACCAAACCGTTGGGCTTTTCACAGCGAATTACTCTCATCGTTGTTCCTTCTTAAAAGGGGCGGCCATTCCTACAAAGTAACGCCTTGATATTAAGCCTCGGTGAAACGCTGAATTCTGCACCTTGAGGTGGCTTGGGTATAAAGCTCTGTACAAGCATAAGAAGTACCACAATTAAAAAACGGTTTGAACGTATTACCTACCTAGACATTCATAAAAACGTATTTAACATAGCCGTGTATACCCAAGCGACCCCAAAATATAGCGCCGATTAGAATTAAAAGAATCGCCGATAGTTATACGGTGTGTTTACTTTATAGGGGCAGATAGCATACCATTTATAACACTAATTATTATCGTTACCATTTTAAGCGGTGTGTTTATGGCAAAAATAAAAGTTTTATTAATTGAAGACGATAACACCTTAAGTAATTATTTGGCTGATCTACTCGAAAAGTCAGGCTATTTAGTTGAACAATGCTTTGATGGCGAAACAGGGTTAAAGCTTGCGCAGTCACAACAGCATCAGCTGATATTGTTAGACAAAATGCTCCCCAAACTTGATGGTGTATCATTACTTAAAATTTTACGTGAGAGCAGCCAACAACCAGTGATCATGGTATCGGCAAAAGGCGCTGAAGAAGAGCGTATTTTAGGGCTAACTCATGGTGCCGATGACTATGTGGCTAAACCATTTAACACCCAAGAGTTATTACTGAGAATCGAAAGTATCCTCAGGCGTAGCTCGTCCTATACTCCTGCTAACAACCACTTTGAGATAAGTATTGATGGCCTCACACTTAATACGGCAAAACAAAGCATTTTTGTAAACGAGAACGAAATTGAATTTACGCCAATACAATTTAAGTTACTGTGGGAGCTGGTGTCGCAGCAAAACAAAATAGTCAGTAAAGCTGATTTGTATCAGGCAGTATTAAATAAAAAGTTAGGCGCATACGATCGCAGTATTGATATGCACTTAAGTCGCGTAAGGCGAAAACTCAACGAAGCAAATTGGCTTGGCGAGCGCTTACAGACGGTTCACGGAAAAGGGTATTGTTTTAAATGAATCGCAAAATTCTCTGGAAACTATGCCTTATTTTAGCAACCGGCTTGGTTGCTTTTTTTTACCTACTGCATGCACTGACTTTAAAAACAGAAGAGAGCATGAGTTTTATTGCCGAGCAACATCGCGAGCAGTTAAAACAGTGGAGTAAACAGGCTGAGCAGCTTTATTTATCAGATCAACATGAGGATTTAGTGCAATGGTTAGAAAATTTACAAGCACAAGAACAAACATGGGTATCTGTTGCTAGTTTTAATGCCGTGCATATAGCGGGAGAACAAATCGAAAAAGATATTGTAGGTGGCTACCACTTTGGAAGAAGCATTGATTGGAAAATACATTTGTATTTTGAAGTAAACCCAATCATGGAGCTACCTTTTAGCCAAACAAATGCGAGTTTGCTCATTAAACTGCCTGAACGAATGCGCCCAGGAACTTACTGGCTTACAATAAAGTTTATACTGCAAGTTTTGATGCCTATGGCCGTTTTAGTTGTTTTATCCGTGATACTTTACCGACACATAATTACCCCATTACAGCAATTAGATAAAGCGACCTCGGCCTTTAGCAAGGGTAACTTTAAAGTCAGAGTTGGCAAGCATTTAGGACATCGTAAGGATGAACTATCTCACTTAGCGTCTACATTTGATCAAATGGCGAGCCAAATTGGTGAGCTTATTGCCAGTCAACGGCAATTAATATCGGACTTATCTCATGAATTACGCACCCCACTTACACGTTTAGATATTGCAGTAAATAGTTTTGATTTAAATAATGCTCAGCAGCACCTAGGGCGCATAACACGTGAGTCCCATCATATTCGTAAATTGGTTGAAGATACGCTCACACTCGCGTGGTTAGAAAACGAAAAACCGATTATTAAGCAAGAAGACGTTGATTTAGTTGATTTACTCGATGTACTTGTTGAAGACGCTAAGTTTGAATTTCCTGATCGTCGCATTATTGTAGAGTCGCCAAATAATGCGGTAGTTAACAACAGTAGTCATAGGGCTTTATGCCCTGCTATTGAGAATATCATCCGTAATGCGCTGCGCTTTACACCATCGGGTAAGCTCGTACAAATCAAGATAGCAAAAGAGGCGACTCATTATTGTATTGAAGTGATTGATCAAGGCCCCGGTATTGAAGAGCAATATTTGCAAAGAGTATTTGATCCTTTTTTTCGTATTGATAACTCACGCATGGCAGAAAATGACAGCTTTGGGTTAGGTTTAGCGCTTGCTAAGCGGCATTTAGCGAGTGTAAGAGCTGATGTGCGTTCAGAAAATCAATCACAAGGAGGTCTAAAGGTTTTGATAATGATTCCTATTTCTTAAATGTAACAATTGTAAAAGTCGTATCCTTACAACGCTTAAATGGTAATAATTCTTACTTAAGCATTCATCAGTTATTTGAGATATAAGTCATGTCATCTGTATCAACTAGAAAAGTACGTTTAAAAACCAGTATTGCCAGTGCCATTTTGGCTGCACTTTGTAGCGCTAATGTTTATGCTGAGGAAGCTCTTAGCGAGAAAAAAACCAAAAAGATTGAAAAAATCACAGTTGTTGGTGCAACAACAAATTCAGAGATCACACCTACTGAATTAGAAAACTACCAAGCAAATGATTTAGGTGACATTTTTCGTCATACCCCTTCCGTTACTATCGGTGGCTCATTAGGCATTGCCCAAAAAATATTTGTACGCGGTATGGAAGACTCAATGGTGAATGTAACAGTTGATGGCGCGCCACAAACGAGTACTTTATTTCATCATATAGGCCGTGTTGCCATAGAGCCTGAATTACTTCGCAGTGTACAAGTGCAAGCGGGCGCCGGTGAAGCTACATCGGGAACCGGCGCAGTGGGCGGTGCAATTCGCTTTAAAACCAAAAATGCTGACGACATGCTAGCCAATGGTGAGCAATTTGGTGGCATGATCAAAGCTAATTATTTCTCAAATGACGGGCATAAAGAAAGCGTTTCTTTATACGGCAAAGTAACGGACTCTATTGGTGTATTAGCGTCGTACGTTAATGTAAGCCGAAATAACATGGATGATGGCGATGGGGAAGAGCTTTATGGTACAGCATCAGATCAAGAGTTAGGTTTTATAAAAATTAGTGCTGATCTAACAGATAATCAAGACCTTACCCTTAGTTATGAAATTCGCAAAGAAGAAGGTGAATTTGGTAAGCAGACAAACTGGGCGCCATTAAAAGGCGATCCATTATTTGAATCATGGGGTGAGCGAGAAACCCTTGTTTTAAACCATGCTTGGTATTTAAACAGCCTTGTTAACCTTGAAACGACTTTGTACCAAACAGAGTCATCGTTTAAGCGAGAGCTTTTTACATGGGATGCATCAATACAAACCACCGGCTTTGATATTCGTAATACCAGTGACATAGGTGATCATTCAATTACGTATGGAGTTGAACAAAAAGTTGATAAAGTTCATTCATCCTCTTATGAAGAGTTTGGGGGTGTTTTTGATGAAAAAGGCACAGTAACAGGTGTATACGCGCAAGATCATTGGCAAATTAGCGACGAATTAATATTGAGTTTTGGTGCGCGTTACGATGCTTATGAACTTGATCACGATGGTATTGAAGCTAATTGGATAAAAGTAGAGGGTAAGTGGGTTGTTGAAACCGATGCCAATGGCAAGCCGGTTACATCAATTGATAGCTTTTCAACAGATAAACAAGATGGCTTTAGCGGTAATATTGGCTTTGAATACAGCTTTACAGATTCACTAAAACTGTCGGCGGGTTACGCACAAGCATTACGTGGCAGACAAGTTGCCGATGCCTTTACTGTGGGTGAGCTCAGTCATAATGAAAACCTATCAGCTGAAGATGTTGAGAACACCGAGTTGGGTTTAATTTATAACGACGGGACTTGGTTATTTGAAGCATCCGCTTATTTAAGCGTAATTAACGGTGTGGTATTTGATAAATTTAAAGGCCGAGAAGGTGTTTTCTATGAAAATATCGGTGATTTAGAAACAAATGGTATTGAGCTGGTGGCCGGTTATCAAGCGGGTGACTTTGACGTTATCGTTAGTTATAACCACAATAATGTTGAATTAAATAATGCCCCATTTGTTTGGCCTGATGCAAATGACCCATCAGGTTATAGCACAGTTGTGTTAGATGGTGTTGACATGTCAGCTTATGAATTTGGTGGCTTAGGTAACTCTGCTGCAGATTCATTTAACATAAATTTTAACTACGATCTGAGTGAGCAAATTAAACTCGGTATGAGCTATAACCATGTCGCTAGTTTGAATGATATTGACGTATTCTATCGGTCAATGGAATTAGAGTGGGTTACTCAGCTAGAGACAATCAATAAACCAGGCTACGACGTTGTTGATGCCTACATTACTTATGAGCCACTTAATAATCTTAGGTTTGATTTATCAGTACAAAATTTATTGGATGAATCTTACATAAGTCACGGCAGTGTTGCCGATTATGGAAGTATCACTGGTTATGAAAATGTTGTTGGAATTAAAGAGCGAGGGCGAGATATTCGTCTAAGCGTTTCATATAAATTTTAATTTTAGTGTAATTAGAACTTAAAGAGCGTAGCTATTTAAGTTCTTTATATACTCAAGCCACCTCAGATGTAAGTTTCAAGTGGAATTAAAGAGGGCGATTAAGGCAATGTATTGTTGCAAATTAACGCCTAGATTTTAAGCCCCTGTGAAAAGTTAAACTTACATCTTATCGTCACTTGAGTATACTTTTTTGGTCTTTATATGAACCTTACAACAAAACACCTTGCTGCCTTAAATATAACTTGTCGAGTGCTTATTGCCCTGGTTGGAGGTTATGTATTAGCAGCTTTGAGCGCAATACTCGTTGCACTTCTTTTACCTGGCGACATTATAAACTCCATTGTGAGCGCCTTAATGCTGAGTTTTATTATCTATACCGTAACCGTACTTTATGTATTTGCCACTAAAACAACCCTGCGCGCAGGTATCAGCGTATTTGCTCTTTGTATTTTAATGTACTGCTTTGTTCGTCATTTAAATGGGATTGCGGTGTTATGAAACCCAGGTTTAGGCAATCAATGAGTTGGTTACATACATGGGCGGGCTTTGCCTTTGGCTGGCTACTATTTTTTATATTTGTAACAGGCAGTGCCGGCTATTTCGAGAATGAAATCGATCGCTGGATGAAGCCTGAAATAGCCATTGTTAATACACCAATAGATGACTTTACTATACTCAATAAGGCACAACAGCAACTAAACTCGTTAGCAGGTGATGGAGTACAGTGGTATATCAGTTACCCATCCATACGTGATCCACATATCGACATTTCGTGGTTACAGTTAGCAAATACTGAGTTAGATATACCAAGGCAATGGCACGAAAAAAACCTTGATCCTTACACTAATAACGCTATTTCGAGTCGAGAAACAAGCGGGGGAGAAACCTTATACCGCTTGCATTATAACTTACATTACGTGCCCATTATGGTTGGCTATCTTGTGACCAGCCTAGCAACCTTGTTTATGTTGATAGCTTTAGTGACGGGAGTGATCATCCATAAAAAGATTTTTATTGAATTTTTTACCTTTCGAACAGGCAAAGGACTAAGAGCGTGGTTAGATATACATAATATTTTTAGTGTACTGCCATTACCTTTTCATTTAATGATCACTTACAGCGGGCTTGTTTTATTAATGGGCATATCGTTTGCGCCCGTGATTGATGCAACCTATGGGGAGGGTAAAAAAATACATCGTCAGTTTTATGATCTGTTTCAAGTAGAAGATCAGCAACAACAATTTATTGAATTAAATACAGCTGATTTATCCCTTGAAACAGCGCTAAAAGACGCCAAAGTACGTTATAAAAATCAAGCTATAAGTTATCTAGGGTTAATTGATCGACATACATCGCAACCAAGCTTTGAGGTATGGCTTGATGCGAATGAAGGGATCGAGTTTGCAACTCTGATCACCTATCGCATAGTTAATGAACGGGTACAAATAGCGCAATCAATAGGTAAAACTCATAGCGCTGCACAAGTATATGACATATTAGAACATTTACACGAAGGACTATTTGCAGGTACTTACCTACGCTGGCTGTATTTTATATCAGGGCTATTAGGCGCAGGAATGATAGCAACAGGCATGATTATTTGGGTTAATAAGCGTAAAAAACAGCAAACGAGATTGATTAACGTAATAGATAAACTCAATGCCGCTGTGATTGTTGGCTTGCCCATTGCCATAGCCTGTTATTTTTTAAGTAATCGCTTATTACCGTCAGCAATGCCTGACCGCGCTGAATGGGAAATGCACAGTTTATTTATCGCTTTTGCATTGTGTGGGGTTTTTTGTGCCCTAAGAGTTGCAGATAAAGCTTGGCAAAATATGCTGTGGGTAGCGGCAGCGCTCTACGCATTTATACCCCTATGTAATATGTTAACTACAGAGCACAACTTGCTTTTAAGTGCACAAAAAGGAGATTGGCTAATGCTTGGTTTTGACTTAAGCATGCTGCTTTTTTCCGCGTGTTTCGCTTTTTCAGCCGTATTACTACAAAAACACACGAGTAAAATAGCCATTTAGATTGCATTTAAATATATAAAATAGAGGTTTTTTAAATATGTTGATTTTAGCACAAATACTGCTGCAACTAATTGGTTTTGCATTATTAAGCCTTTCAATCCCTCGGCATTTTAGTCAGGTATTTCAGCATACATCGCGCCCAACCAAGCGCACTGTTTTGGCACTTAGATGCGGTGGTTACGCTTGCGTTATTTTAGCCGTTATAATTGCAGTGAATAGTTGGGGAGTGTCACTAGGCTTAGTTTACAGTGTAGCAACCGCCACTCTCACGGCTACTATGTTAGCTGTTTTATTGGCATACATTTCAAAGCTGCTTACTGTTATAGGTCGTGGATTTACCCCGACAACTAAGTAACATCCATAGAGTTATGATTTGCTGTAGGTCGTGGATTTATCCCGACAACAAAGTAACATCCATAGAGTTATGGTTTGCTGTAGGTCGTGGATTTATCCCGACAACAAAGTAACATCCATAGAGTTATGATTTGCTGTAGGTCGCGGATTTATCCCGACAACACAGTAACATCCATAGAGTTATGATTTGCGTAGGTCGTGGATTTATCCCGACAACACAGTAACATCCATAGAGTTATGATTTGCTGTAGGTCGTGGATTTATCCCGACAACAAAGTAACATCCATAGAGTTATGATTTGCTGTAGGTCGTGGATTTATCCTGATAACTAAGCAGCCACCCAAACCACAATCCAGCCATCGATAGGGCTGGGGTTAAAGTAATTTTCTATGGCTTTAATTATTAAAAAACCGCCGATGATAATTAACGTTGTGCTGTTTAGTAGCGTTGCTAATATTTCTGCGCGTTTATATCCAAGCCATCTTGAGGTGGTTTGGGTATATAGCCAAAGTGATATGAATTATTGGCGGGTTTATTACCAATTTTTCGGGCAACTAAGGCGATGAATATGGCGGCTGCATCGCTTAAGTTGTGAAGTGCATCAGCGATCAAAGATAAACTACCTGAGACAACCCCTCCAACAACTTGGGCAATAGTGAGTAGCACGTTAATGAAGACCGCTACACTTAGCTGACGATTACTTTTATCATCGTTATTATGAGCATGATTATGTGCCATACAAAACAGTACTCTATTTAAAATATTGTTGATATTCATAATATTGGTGATATTCATACTAAAATAGCATGTGAAAATTAGCTAGCAGTTGAAAGTCGTATTTGATTATAAAAAACTCATCTTGGCTTTGCAGTGTGGTTAAGTTCTGGTATGGTTATATTTAATTACTTTTTTGGGTATGTATTTGAAACAGTCAGTGTTGTTATTATTAGCCTTTTTACTACTTCAGCCATTGCTGGATAGTTTTGATGTGGCTGATTATAATCATGTGATTAAAAATGCAGCCCAGTTACTTAATCAACAAGCACAGTTAGATACTCATTGTATTGCTAACAATGATCATGAGTTACATCAAGAAGAGCACTTTCAATTAGAGCAAGCCATTGCTGATAACGCTGATGAATCGCACTGCCATGTTTGTCATATCCCAGTTTTGTTCTCACAAGTATGGGAAAATAGTGCTTTATTACCAAGCTATGCCGCTATTACCTCAGTGCAAGACACATTCATTTCACGTTTAATCACCCCTGATTTACGTCCTCCAATTGTTCACTTACTAAGTTAATTTTTTCAGACCACGCGAGTTGGTCATCGATTTTTTTAGTATGAGTACAATTTATGAACTTAAAAAAACCACTTGGGTTTGCCTGCGTGTGTGTAGCTATTTTTGTTGCGCCTGTTGTTTTAGCAAGTCCGACCCAGAAATCTAATGATTTAAATTGGTTATTGAACCATCTAAATCAGCATCCAAAAATACAAGCTGCCTATCAACAATTACACAGTGGCGAAGCTGCTGTTCGCGCCGCACAGTATGGTATTTATAACCCAAGCTTTGATTCGAGTATCGAAAAGGAAGGGGACGATAACAATTTCAGTATTGGTTTTAGTCAAACGTTTGATATTAACGATCAACAAGAGGCCCAAGTAGCAGCCGCGGAGATATCTTTATTAGCTGAACAACAAAGTATGCAGCTAGTTTACCTTACACTTGTAGAGCAAGCGTTAACCGCATTAATTAATTGGCGAAGTAGTAAGGCTGCTTTTGAACTAGCACAAGAGCAAGAATTACAACTAGAACGTTTAGTTGCCATTATTAAACAGCGTCGAGAGTCAGGTGAAGTCGGCCAGCTTGATGAACAATTAGCTTTATATTCATGGTCTGAAATCCTTAATAAAACGGCTCAGCAAGCGAGTGCCTATGCTGATGCTAAATTAGCGGTTAAAGCTATTTTACCTAGTTGGAAAGAAGGAAATTCACTTTCACCTGAACGTTTATTAGCAGGTTTCAAACTCAATATAGAGAGTGATAGTGTGAACCTGCACCCACAATTGATGCTTGCTAAATTACAATGGCAACAGCAACGCCAGCAAGTGCAAGTTCTCAAAGCTGAGCGAGCTGTCAAACCTACAGTGGGTATTTCAGCCGGTAAAAATGGTGATGACAGTATTGTATCTTTAAACTTCTCAATGCCATTAAACATAGTCAATGACTTTAGTGATGAATATCAGTCTGTTGAATCATTAGCTCTGTCTAAAGAGGCTGAATATCGCGCAGTGCAACGCGCAATGACATTTCAAGCACAAGCCAGTAAAGAAGTTATGCAAGCATATTCGCAGCGTGTTAAACGTTGGCAAGCAATTAATCAAAATAATGCAGACAGTAGTCTAGTACTGATTGAGCAACAATGGCGTAGTGGAGATATTAGTACTGCCCAGTACCTAACTATGCGTCAACAACGTAGCTCAGGGTTACTTTCGGGTATTGAAATTGTTCAGCAAAGTCAATTAGCGAGCGTTAACTGGTTAACGCAAAGCGGCCAACTTAGTCAATTTATTACTACTTTCTCTCGTACTCTTACAAATGGAACAGCACTATGAAACGTTTAAATGTAACTTTTCCTGCCCTTGCGTTTATTTTTAGCAGTTTTGCTCAGGCAGCAACTGTTGAGCCTGAAGACGTTGATCATACTAAATTAGGTCATAAGCATAGTGAAGCACAATTAAAAGAAATGCATGAGCATGCACCTGATAAAGCCAAACATAAGAATGAAGAGGAACATCAAGAAGCCGCGGGTCATGAGCATGAAAAAAGTGAGGTTGAGCCAAGTGAAGGTGAAGAACATGAGCAAGAAGGCGCTGTGCGCTTAACACCAACACAAATGCGCTTAGCCAATGTACGGGTGAGTACTTTAACTAAGCGCAGTTATCAGTCACAGCTTTATGCACCAGGCGAAATCAAAGCAAATGGTTATAGTAGTTATGTACTGTCACCAAGAGTCGATTCAATTGTGGTCAAACGCCATGCTACTTTAGGGCAGCATATTAAAGCTGGCGCACCGCTTGTCACTTTATTTAGTGCTGATGTTGCCAGTGCACAAACGACTTATCGGTTAACAAAAGCAGAATGGCAACGCGTTCAGAAAATGGGCAAAGGCACCGTAAGTGAGAAGCGTATGCTCACTGCTAAGGCTGAATTTGAAGTGGCTCACAGCCAATTAGTTGCATTTGGTTTGTCGAAACAAGCGATAGCAGAAAGTGCATCAATTCCTGCAAAAAAACTTGGTGAATATACGCTATATGCTGGTACATCAGGAGCGATACTGAGTGATAGCTTTTCTCAAGGACAACGTGTTGATGCTGGTATTGAGTTAATGCTTATAGCGGATGAAAGTTTACTTTGGGTAGAAGCGCAATTATCTGCAAATCAAGTCATTGAAATTGCTAAGGGAGCAATCGCTAAAGTGAAAGTTAATCAACGATCATATCCAGCAACAGTGATCCAAGAAGCTCATACTATCGATCAAGTCACTCGTTCACGAGTTGTACGTTTAAGTGTTCAAAATGGCCAACACGTATTACACCCGGGCATGTTCAGTGATGTGTATTTTTCATTCTCAACGGATCAAAAAGTATTAGCTGTACCAGAGCAAGCACTGCTTAGAAACCCCGATGGTGATTGGGCGGTATTTGTGCAAGACGAAGATGGTGAGCTTATTTCAACAGAAGTTGAATTAGGCCAAAAGTTTGCTGACTTTCGTGAAATTAAAGGGTTAGCAGAGGGCACCAAAGTAGTGACTGAAGGGGCATTTTTTGTTGCATCAGAGCAAGCTAAAGGCGGCTTTGATCCGCATAACCATTAGGAGCTAACAGTATGTTTAATAAAATAATAGATAGCGCTATCGCTAACAGATTATTGGTATTGTTAGCGTTGTGTGTGTTGATTGCCATGAGCGCATTAGTGATCCCAAAACTAAATCTTGATGCGTTTCCTGATGTTACCAATGTGCAAGTCGCTGTAAATACTGAAGCACCTGGTTTAGCGGCCGTTGAAGTCGAGCAGTTAATAACGTACCCAATAGAAGCAGTAATGTATGCATTACCCGATGTAGAGCAAGTTCGTTCTATTTCTAAAACGGGTTTATCGGGTGTGACTGTTGTATTTAAAGAAGGGGTTGATATTTATTTTGCTCGTCAATTAGTGTTCGAGCGTTTACAAGCTGCGAAAGAGTTGATCCCTGATGGTATAGGTTTGCCAGAAATGGGGCCAAATACTTCTGGACTTGGTCAAGTTTACCAATACTTATTGGCGGCATCTCCTGAATCAGGCCTTGATAGTATGGCGCTGCGAAGCTTAAACGATTGGATTGTAAAGTTACTAATATTACCGGTGGATGGGGTGACTGAAGTGTTGTCGTTCGGTGGTGATGTTCGTCAATATCAAGTAAATCTTAATCCAAATAAGTTGTTGGCTTACCAATTAGAGCAGCAGCAAGTTGTTACAGCACTTGAAGAAAATAATACCAATGTGGGTGGTTGGTATATGAACCGCGGCCAAGAGCAACTCGTTATTCGTGGTACAGGGTTGTTTAATGCAGGCTCCAAAGGGCTGCAAGAAATTGCACAAACACCATTAAAAACCATTGATGGTAAAGTGATCACAATCGCAGATGTCGCACAGGTATCGCTAGGCAGTGAGATCCGCCAAGGTGCTGCAACAATGAGTAAAAAAGATGCTCAAGGAAATATTCAATCATTAGGTGAAGTTGTAACGGGGGTTGTATTAAAACGTATTGGTGCAAATACCAAACAAACAATTGATGGGATAAGTTCGCGTATTGAGTTGATTAATCAGGCATTACCAGAAGGGGTGACGTTTGAACCATTATACGACCAAGCTGATTTGATCACCAAAGCGGTTGATACAGTAGTTGATGCACTGTTACTCGCATTCATTTTTATTGTTGTGGTGTTGGCGTTGTTTTTGATGAACCTTCGCGCGACTCTGTTGGTGTTACTGTCGATCCCTATTTCAATTGGAATGGCATTGTGCGTTATGGCGTGGTTAGGCTTATCTGCGAATTTAATGTCACTAGGTGGCATTGCAGTGGCAATCGGTATGCTGGTGGATGGCTCTGTGGTTATGGTTGAAAATATTTTTCGCCATTTAACTAAGCATGCTGACGATACGCAAACGCAGCACTCAGCTGCCGATTTGATCACGCTAGCTGCTAAAGAAGTTGCAAGACCGGTATTTTTTGCGGCATTAATTATCTTAGTTGTTTTTATGCCACTGTTTAGCTTTGAAGGGGTGGAGGCTAAGTTATTCCAGCCAATGGCGATAAGCATTATGTTAGCAATTATTGCAGCTGTAATAGTCGCGCTTGTTATCGTTCCTGCTATGGCTGTGTATTTATTTTCTAAAGGCGTGACCGTTAGGCGTAGTGTAATACTTGAGCCATTAGATAACGCTTATAAAGTAAGCTTACGTTGGGCGATGAGTGCTCGTAAAACAGTTATATGTGCTGCGACTGGGTTAGTTGTCATTGCAGCCGTGTTGATACCACAATTAGGGACTGAGTTTGTGCCTGAATTAGAAGAAGGCACTATCAACTTACGCGTTACGCTTGCGCCTTCAGCCAGTCTTGAAACTGCACTTATGGTTGCTCCAAAGCTTGAAGCAATACTGTTAGAGTTTTCTGAAGTTGAGTATGCCTTAAGCCGAGTGGGTCGCCCTGAAGTGGGAGGTGATCCGGAGCCTGTAAACAATATAGAAATTTATCTTGGCTTAAAACCGGTGAGTGAATGGCAATCGGCTAGTAACCGTGCGCAATTACAAGTGCTTATGGAGCAAAAATTAGAGCAGTTCCCAGGTTTACTCTTTAACTTCTCACAGCCAATTGCAACCCGTGTTGATGAGCTACTATCTGGTGTTAAAGCGCAATTAGCGATCAAGCTATTTGGGGCCGATTTAGATGTGCTCGTGACGAAAGGGCAAGAAATAGAACAAGCGGTAAAAGGTGTTGCTGGTGCAAAAGATGTGGCAATGGAACAAATTGCAGGTGAAGCGCAGTTAGTGATCAAACCAAACCGCCAAGCGTTGTCTCGTTATGGATTATCTGTAGGCGATTTAATGTCGATCGTGCAGCAGGGGATTGGTGGCACATCGGCAGGACAAATTATCAATGCTAATGAACGCTATGATATTTATGTACGGATTGCTAAGCAATTTCGTGATTCGCCAGAATCAATAGAAGATTTACGCTTGTCATCACCTAGTGGCGCTATCGTCAGAGTGGGTGATGTTGCAAGCGTTCAAATTGAATCTGGCCCACCACAAGTTCGCCGAGATGATGTACAACGCCGCGTAGTTATTCAAGCCAATGTACTAGGGCGCGATATGGGCTCGGTAGTTGAAGATATTCGCAGTGTTATTGCACAGCAAGTTGAACTTCCTCCCGGTTATGGGGTGAATATTGGTGGCCAATTTGAAAATCAGCAACGAGCACAACAGCGTTTATCAATAGTTGTGCCTATTTCTTTGGCATTAATTGCTTTACTGCTTTATTTTGCTTTTGGTTCAATCAGCCAAGCTTTACTGATCTTAGTTAACGTACCTTTAGCTGTTATTGGTGGCGTTGTTGCTTTATATATTTCAGGGCAATATTTGTCTGTCCCAAGCTCTGTAGGTTTTATAACCTTGTTCGGAGTTGCAGTACTTAATGGTGTCGTGATGGTCGAAAGTATTAATAACCGTGTTAAAGCGGGAGATAGCTTAAACGAGGCTGCATTTAATGGTGCATTGTCGCGATTACGCCCAGTATTAATGACGGCATTAACATCAGCTCTAGGGTTGATCCCAATGTTGTTATCGACAGGGATTGGGGCTGAAATTCAAAAACCATTAGCGACGGTGATTGTAGGTGGTTTATTTACGGCAACGTTTTTAACATTATTTGTGTTGCCGGTATTATACGCGAAGTTTAGCCAGCAGCAATTATAACAAAGCAGTGAATCATAGAGTGCATTATGAAAATTATTGCTCAGAGAATGAGTTATAAAATTGCTTTGTATGATCAACGTTTGTTTTAAAATCATAACACAAGGCGTGTAAACTTACGTCTTGTGTTACACATTAAACGACGAGCGAATATAGGTAACTGTGAAATCTGCTGGTATAAAGTTAAAAGTCCTTAGTTAAAAGTTAACACTGCAATTATGCAGTCATTTTCATGCGCGTAATTTAGGCTTAAAAGTAAAAATAGCTCATTTAATGGGTGAAATGAAAGTAACGCAGTAGTAAAAGATAAATTCATAACCTAAAAAGTAAATTTAGTGGAACGGTTGTGTTTGTTAAATTTAGATGGCTGTCTTGTTTCATTTTTATTTACTCGAGGTAAGCACTTGTCATGGCTGTTCTTTTTTATAATAGCAGCAATAAGTTATGGTGCAGCATACAGCTAATAATACGCACTGAGCTGGACAGCAAACAGCTAAAATTAACTTTCCACCGCAAATTTTAGCTGCGCTGATCCCTTGTTTTTCAATATCGTTAGATAAGTTGAATCACTGTAGGACATATGTGTTTTCCAGCACTTTAATAGATAGAAGCCGTACCTGTCTAAACACTTGTGATATCACAATTAATAGCCGTATGCTGACTAACTAAAGTCAAGACTAAATAACAAAGCTATTGTTTTTCTGATTTTAGTCCAACAGTCAAACAGTACTAATGTGACCAAAGATATTAAATTCTTTGATTAAATCGCTGTTTTGGAATAGGTATCTACTTCGTATTTAGTGCTCTTATACTGGCCGATTGGGAATCGCTCATATGTCTCTATTTATTTAATTTGAGCCAAAATTAAATAATATAAGGGCTACAAATAGACTCTATAGAATCATTATGTAGCCCTTTACTTTTTATTGGTCTTTGATTGCGATTAATAATACGTTGATTGCTATCGTATTATTAATATACCCATTTCAGCGTAAAGTTTATGTTTTGAGGCTCCCCGTAATTTGCAAAATCAATATTTGCCCAATAAGTCTCATCGGTTACGTTCGTGGCGCTGAACGTAGCATCCAACGATTTGTTAAAGCGCCAGTTGGCATATAGATTAATCAGCATGTAAGCATCTTGTTGATGAGTGACACCTTCGACGAACAGTGGGTGGTTTACAGAATACCCGGTGATCTCACTTTGCCAATTGATGCCTGCGCCAATATTTAGCTGCTCTAAAGTACCAGAGAACTGATAGTGAGTTGAAAGCTGTGCTGAGTGCTCGGGCAGGTTAGTCCAGATACGATCATTTTCATTACGAGTTGTGTCCACATAACTATAACCAGCATTTACGATCCAGTCTGGGGTTATATGGCCGCTTAAGCTAATTTCTATCCCTTTACTTTCTGTGCCATCAACCCCTTTATAAGCTGAGCTACCATCGGGTAGTGAGTAATCAGGTTGCGTTAAATCACGTACACCGTAGTTATCTTGTTTGGCATTAAAAACTGCAAACGTTGCCATTAGCTGACCGTCATAAAGTTCACTTTTAATACCAGCCTCTAAGTTACTTCCCAGCACTGGCGCAAGTAAGTTATTGTTTTTATCTTTGCTGTTTTGTGGCGTGAAAATATCTGTGTAGCTAGCGTACAGGCTGGTTGATGGTGTTAGTTCATAAACAATCCCGACGTATGGAGTAATCTCGTTACTAACTTTATAGTCACCAGTCGTACTAACATAGGACGCGCTAGTATCGTAGTTGTCAGTTCCAGTTTCCCAGTAACTAATACGCGCCCCGCCGACCAGTGACAACAAGTCGGTTACCCGAAACCTCGAGGCTGCATAAAAACCGTATTGATCAGTCTCACTTGTTCGGTATGCGCCCGTTTTTGTATAGCTTGGGGAAGGTGCCTCGCCATTGAAGTCCCATGCATCAGGTACATTGTAAGACCAACCAGATAGTGAGGTATAGCCTAAGCTTGTCGATTCTGTCTGGCTGATGTTAGCGCCAAACATAATGTCATGTTCACGATCTAGTAAGGTGTAATTACCTGTGAGGTACAAGTCTAAGCTATCCCGAGTGTCTTCTGTAAAGCCAACAGCGCCTCGTAATATTAAGCCTTCGCCAGTTTTTCGGTCGGGGAAACCAGAAGCATAAACTCGTAAACTATTTACATCACCCTTAGTGTGGTTTAATGCTCCTCGTAGTTTCCAGTAGTCGTTGAAATGATGTTCAATATCAGCAAATACAGTTGCTGACTCACGTTGCCACTTTGTCCATTTTGGGGCGTAGCTTGAGGTCACAGGTAGTTTTGCCTCCTTACCATCACTGGCGAAGATTGGGATAGTGCCCCATGTGGTTCCCTCAGGATTATTATCTTGATTTTGGTAACCTAGCGATACAGTTGTATTGTGAGATATCTCGGCTTCAACAATGCCCATCATGGCTATTTTGTTTTCTTGGTATCGGTTTAGATAACTATCAGAATCTTGGTAAGCGACGACTAATCGGCTTCGAACACTACCATCTTTAGTTAGTGGGATTGAAACATCGGCAACACCACGGCGTCTATCCCATGAACCAATGCCAGCGGATACTGAAGCGTCGAACTCTCGTTTTGGACGTTTACGTATCATATTTACAGTGGCGGAAGGTGAACCAACACCGCTGAGTAATCCATTGGCACCGCGGATCACTTCGATTTGTTGATATAATGACGTATCGTACTCTTGATTAGTTGAACCACTAAAAGTAGGAATTCCATCGACTTGGAAGTCGGTGATTTGAAAACCTCGGGCGAAATAAAGTGGTCGTTGGCTATCATATTGAGTGACATTAACACCAGGAACATTCAGCATAACGTCGTTAATATCGGTAATACCACTTAAATCCATTAACTCACGTGAGATACTACTAACAGACTGTGGCAACTCTTTGGCTGTCAGAGGGATTGGAGTAGGGTTTTGGCTACTAAATATTGAGGCCTTGACCTCAATGACTTCGATGTTTTGATTCTCGTTTTTTTTCTCTGTAATTTCTTGAGTTGCAAATGCTTGCCCTGAGAATGCTGCGGCAACAGCTAATGCTAGAGAGTAATGCTTATGTCGCTTTTTAAAGCAGGAGATTGATTCGTTGTTGTTTAGATTATTTGCCATGTATGCTTCTGTATTTAGTCCCACTTATATACTTCCTTTCATTTAATGCAAATGGAAATTGTTCCTATTACGATACTTGGTGACGTGCGCATAGTCAAGTAGTCGCCACAACTTATGTCTAAGCAACTGAGTTAAAAAGGCACCTATACTCAAACTGAAGAATTGTCTAAATATTTGACTTGTTTGTCTTTAGAAAAAAGCGGGGTATCACAATAGATATTGGAGAAAGGATCAAAGGTAACATCCATCCTAAAGTTTGTATTCTTCATATTTTTTACTTATTTTAAATTAGTGTGAAAAGCAAACAGAGTGATGTATGGCAATGGTAACGACAAACAACGATGACACCCATTCTAAAGGTTATATTTTCACTAGCTTTTAATTAGTATGAAAAACAAACAGGTGGTGTATGGTAATTGTAAAAATCGTCAAATAAGTTTGGTTGATACAAAATACTATCACTGTATTTCTCGCTGTGTACGCCGATCATTTCTATGCGACAATTAGAGTGGCTATCTTGTTTTTTGCTTTAGATGTCAGTAATGAGTAAGAGTGGGTGGTTAAGTTCTTTGCTCGACTGAGTTTTATTTAAGGGGATGCCAATTTTTTTTAACTTTGTTATTATAAACAACTAACTAGTGATTATAGGGAATATTTATGGGATATGGAGTGATTCCTTTTAGAATGGATCTTGACCTTCTTTCAAGCATTCTAGGACCTAAAAATGCAAAAAAAGGTTCATATGAAGTAATGTTTGGAATACTTAAGTCATCATTGGCTGGCCTAGATGACCAATTTGAAATAGAAGATGGCTGGCTTCCCGCTGAGGATATATTGAGCTTGTTTTTAAATGGAGGTACCCCTCAAATAGCCGAAAATTGCACTAAGCATTGGTATGTGATCGAGCGTATTATTCAAGTATTTGGGGTGAAATTAAATAATAATAGTTGGTATCCGAGTGACGCTGTCGACGTATTTTACGATTATGATGAATTCAAGATGTATAAGATTGACCGGGAAGGGAAAATTAAAATTGGCTTACCCGATGACTTTCCAGTAGTTTTTTCCTTAGAGCGAAAGGACTTCAGTAAGGCACTGAAAAACATTAATAGTTGTGACATTTCCGTTGACCAAAAGGTGCAGTTTGAAAGTTGGATTGAGGATTCGGGCAAAGTTAATAACGATTTAATTTTATACTATTATTAGGGCGTGTTGACCTTTGTGGATTGATATTTGTTCAACCTAGGGGCGATTTAATCGCGGCGCGAGGTTTTTAACCTAGCGGGCTAAGTAAAAACCGAGCAAAGCTTCCGCGTCCTGCTCACACCCCTTACCTACATCCATGTAGGCAACAAAGAGTTAATCGCCCCTAGGAAGAACCCTTTAGACAGCACATGTTTAGAATTTATACTGCGTTATCGCCTATTTATGGGGAACAACCACACACAATAGGCGCTGCCTTGCCTAAATACTAAATAGACTGCTGAAAAATCAATCACGAAAGGTCAACACGGCCTAGATATGTTACGGTTTTGATCATTGTAACAAATGGTCTTGATGGAATATCCCAAGACTTTATTTCAAACCAATCCATTATTGGTTTGGAGTCTTTGGTCTCTCTACATAGAGCTCCAAAGAAATACGCATCACGCTTTTAGGATCATGTGCCATTTAGTGAGGATACCTCAATATCGACATAAAGTGTTCTCAGAGCCTTATAGAACAGAGGTGAAAGCAATTATTAAAAAGATTGGTCAACGACTATGACATTGATATAATTGAGTTAGAAATACCAGAAGAGCATATTCATATGGTAGTTCGAAGTGAACCGAAAATGTCAGCTAGTAAAGTAATGCAGGTAGTAAATAGCTCATATGTTTTGATCCGTGGTCTTATTATATTATGCATAGCGCTTTTAGAATTGTTGTATCAAATATGTAAATTCTCTAAATATGATCCCACGCCTTGAGCAGAGCAGCAAGCACTAAACATGACCTAAATAATATATGAACCCACTGTGGTGCTAAACTTAGGCTTATAGCGGCTACATATTCTTTACCTAAAACTTAATGATAGAAATAAGATTAGAATATGAGTCAGTCCATAAAATACGCTGCTCTTTATTCAAACTAAAATAAGTGGCGCGTTTTTTAATCGAATTATCAAGATAAAAGTCTTGGTTATTGGTAACCACTACCCATTCTGCCGTATGTTCATTTTCATCATCGGAGGCGGAATAAAAATGCTGCATTTGCATGCCCGTTTTTTCAGATAAGGTGGCTACTAATGGTAATAAATCAAGGTGGTTATTAGAAATATGCAGCACCAGTAAACCGTCGTTCTCTAAGTGCTGCCAATACAGTTCAAAGGCCTCTAAGGTCAGTAAGTGAACTGGAATAGAGTCACTGGAAAATGCATCAACGATTAAAACCTGGTATCGCTGGCTACCTTGTTGTCTAAGTTCTTTTTGTAATGTGATCCTCGCATCGCCCAAGCGCACAGAGACATCTGCTTTGGAGGCTGATAAGTAACTAAAATAGCGATTTGCTGCAATCTCAACATGCGGGTTTAATTCGTAAAATACATATTCATCACCCGCATTTCCGTAGCTTGCTAGTGTGCCCGTGCCTAGCCCTATAATGCCAACTTTTGTAGTTTCATTTTTGAAGTGCTGTAATGCTAATGATACACCGGTATTCTCGCGGTAATAACTAGTAGGGATTGTGTTATCTGTTGATAATAACTGTGTGCCATGTGATGTAGAGCCATCAAACAGCATGCGTACTGGCTGCTCAGTGTTTGTAAAATCTTTAACCGTTAATGTGCCGTAAAAATTACGGCTCGTATATATATCTTCTTGGTTATACAGGTTATTGAGTTTTAAAAAGTATCCACCAAATAAGGTCAAAGCAATCGCAGCCATTAGCATAAGGTGCATATTGTGCTTTTTTAGTTGCTTACTTAATGAAGCCGTATTTTGCTGTGAATAAACAGACCAACAAAAAAGCAGATAAACAAGTACGATTGCAATGAGAAACTCGTAGTATTGAGTAAACAAATACTCAGCAATAATGGAGGTGAATGCGCTGCCTACAACTCCACCTAGCGCCATAATTAAGTAAAACCAAGTAAGCGCGTGCTTTTTTGGTTTTAGGCTAAATAACTCACCATGGCATAGCATACAAGCAGAGAATAAAATTAAAGTATAAATAACAATTTGAGTAATAATATTAAATTGTGTGCCAATAAAAAACATCAATAATGACGCGATTGAACAACCACAAAATAAGGTTAACCAGTACTTACGTACATACCATTTTTCGGTATTAAAACAAATTATATAACTAAGCAAATAAATACACAGGGGAAGTATCCATAGAAAAGGCGTTGGCGGTATATTGATAGTCATTGCGTTAGTTGTTGAGACCATCACTGTCACACTCGTAGCAGATAGCAACAACCATAACAGTATTCTACTTACCTTAATTGGTTTTTCGACGGCGGTATTTTCAGCTGTATTTTCACTGTTAGTAGTCTGTGTATTGTAAAGCCGATACCCACTTAAAAGCATAAATACTGCAAATAAGGTGTACAAGGTCGACCATATGTTTGCTTGTAATGTTGTATTAAATATTGGCTCAATAACAAATGGGTATGATAACAGTGCTAATAATGACGCTAAGTTAGACAATGAATATAGTCGATACGGCTCTTTATTAATTTCTATTGTGCTATACCATTTTTGAATTAATGGCGCTGTCGCTGACAATAAAAAATAGGGAAACCCAATACTAAGCAATAATGAAAATATGATCTCAAGCTGTGGGGTTTGCCATTCAAAAATTGTGCTTTTTGTAAATGAAGTAATGGGTAACGAAAGTAAACTAAGGGCAATTAAAGTACAGTGAATGCTCACTTGATGATTTAATTTAGATAACCGAGTTAAACAGTGTGAATATAGATAACCTAAAAGCAGGAAAAGCTGGAAAAACAGCATGCAAGCTGTCCAAATTGCCGCTCCTCCACCAAAAATTGGTAATGCCATTTTTGCTAAGATTGGCTGAATTTGAAAGAGTAAAAAAGAACTAAGAAAAATCGTAATTAAAAAAGCCATAAATAAACACTAACCCACATTAAAGTAGGCCGCTTTTAAGTTAAACAGCGCTACTAATATCCATTTTATTAAAATAATGATCATGCTAGTGAATTAAATAACTCATAAACTGCGTTATTTAATAACGGCTCACTAATTTAATGCAATAGGTATAACTCCCTGATGTATTGAGATTATTACATACTTAGCTATTCAATTAATACCTTGTTTGAAAATACTGTACTCGAATGAGCCTCATATAGCATTTATGCGGTGTTTGATTTGATTGTCGTCAGTGTTAATCGTTACTTGACTGATAAATCATATTTAAGTACCAAGGCATCTATATACCGTGTGCGCAGTGTTTGTTGCTTTTCGTGATCAGCGCCGTGACTCAGGGCACGGTTAAGTAACTTTAATGCAGGGTGTAGTTTTATGCGCTCATCTTGTGTTAGGTTTGCTTTAGTGCGCAGCTCAGTTATGTCGTCTACGATTAGCCGGCCTATATCGACGGCGGCCATTTCGTCAATTAATCCGTTTTGTGTTAATACGCCGTATTTACTACATAAAAACTGTTGCCATACTTGCTGCAAATGTTCTTCAAGTTCACAGCCAAACAACTCTTCATTAAACTCAAATCCTTGTTGCGCTAATTTAGTTAAGCTTGCTGTGTACTGTTGTGCAAAATAATTAAAAGCATGGCTAGATGATTCTATTTTTTGTTTTGCTAAACCTTGCCCCCAATTAACACAACCTCGTGGGTAATAATCGTCATATTCTTCACATTCATATAACCCTGAATAGGAACTGCAACTAAGCTGATTTTTTATACAATAACTAGGTTTTGGGAATAACCCATTTTGTTGCCAATTGGCAAGAGTGTCTTCATCGATAGCTAAAGCATGACAAAGCTCTTCGCTATGGTAAAAGTGGGTTGCTAAAAATCGTGATAAACGCATAAAAGTGCACTCAAGGTTAAAAAATAAAATATACTGTCTATTTATACAGTTGTTTATTTTGGCCTATGCACCTGAATAACACAAGTTATTTAATAAATTAGTGCCCCAATACTCGGAAAATGCCCGCTTTTATGATACAAATACGGCAAGTTTTTTTAAGAATATTTTTTTATGCGCTCCCTAGAACAAATTAAGCAAGCAAGTCTTATTACAGCAATTAAAACGCCGTATCTTCGTACTGGTGAAATTGATTTAGCCACGTACGATTTTTTAGTTGAACAGCAAATAGCTGCCGGTGTTGATGGCATTGTTGTTGGTGGCACAACGGGCGAAGGCCAGTTAATGAACTGGGAAGAGCATTTAATGCTGATTGCACACAGCGTTAATAAGTACTCAGGTAAGTTGATTATAGTGGGCAATACAGGCAGCAATAATACCCGTGAGGCAGTTAAAGCCACTGAATATGGCTTTGCAAGTGGTATGGATGCTGCATTGCAAATTAACCCTTATTACGGGCGTACATCACTGGCTGGCGTAAAAGAGCATTTTAAACGTGTATTAGCGATTGGACCTGCGTTTATTTATAACGTAGCCGGTCGCACAGGGCAAGATTTAACGCCTGACATTATGGAGCCTTTAGCTCAACACGAAAACTTTATTGGTGTAAAAGAGTGTGGTGGTAATGAGCGTGTTAGCCATTATGAACAGCAAGGTATTGCATGTTGGTCTGGTAATGATGATGAAGCACATGACGCTCGCCATAAGTTTGGTGCACATGGCGTTATTTCAGTAACTTCTAATTTGATCCCTGGTTTGTTCCGAGAATTAATGGATACCCAAAACGACAATTTAAATCAATCATTACAGCCTTTGATCGACTGGTTATTCTGTGAGCCAAACCCAATAGCGATTAATACGGCATTGATGATGACAGGGGCGGTTAAACCTGTATTTAGATTACCGTATGTACCACTTAATGACGAGCAACAAACGCAGGGCGTTACTCTTATAAATGCATTATCAGTTGACGATTTTGTTGGTGATATCGCGGTACCATTAGTTACTAAGGATTTAGTGATAGGCTAAAACAGTCTATTACTGAGCTTAAAAAGTCACCCTTGGGTGACTTTTTTGTTTTAGGCTACTGCTCCAATGAGTAATTTACTCAGCTTAGCTTCTTGCTCAGCGACTTGTTCGAGCTTATTGGCTATATCGTCTAAGCTGATGTCACCCCGTTTTTTACAATATTTAACGGCATCCATAGCGAACTCTCGCCATAAGTCACCTACTAATGTTGTGTGTTCAGCGCATTGATTAAGAGCAGGGGTTTGAGTGAGCTGTGCGGCTTGCTCTAAAAAGCTCGCATACATAAATCTAAATCCAGCACCACCGGTGCCTATCTCTTCTTGCATACGCACAATGTGAGCTAGATAAAGGCGGGCATATTTAGGTGGCTTTTTATCTAACTGACGAATTTGTTTCGCCATATGACGAATGCCTTTTAGACCAAAATAAGGCAATACTAAGCCGTTCATCATTTTTGCGGTTTTTTTAATGGCTGGTTTAATAACGTGTTCAAGCTGTGTGTGAGTTGGCGTGCTGCGGATCACATACATGAGTCCTTTGGCTGCCAAAGCCCCCTTGGCAAAACGGGCATTTTTTAAATCCTCTGCAGCGCAGGTGACAGGGTGTTCAAATACAGGATCGCTGATCAAGTATTCACCTTGTTCATTTTTACCGTATACCACTAAGTTATGCGCATTAAAATGAAAACGCATATCTTCAGGGAAATAGGGCAACCAATAAACAGAACTCTGCAGGCCAACTAAGTTACCTTTGGCAAGTTCGTCATCGAGTACTTGCATTCCTACATCTGGGTTTGAAAATTTTCGTGTTTCAAGGTCAATATTTAGTTTTTTACATACCTTTTTTATGATTGTTTTTGGTGGCATGCGATAAGCAATAAGCGGCATACCACTTATTTTTACAAAAGGTAAATAAGCAAAAGTGAGGGCCGAAGCGAGGCCAAAAGCCATTGGCTCGCTCATATCAATGCCTTTACTTTGTAAAAGAGTGGCTACAACACCAGTTTCACAATGTGATGATTGCTGGTGGTTAATCGGTAAAATAATGTCAGGCATGAAGAGTTCGTTATTGTGAAGGCAATGAAAGTAAGGCGTCACGGCTAATTTTTAGCGTATCGCAATAGCGGTTTATGTTTTTATCAGACAATTTGGCAAAAATTGCGGGGCGTAAATGGCGTTTGATTTGCCATTGGAAAAAACCACTGGCGCCAGCAAGGGTCGCAATATCAAAGCGCCTTGCTAGCATATGATATGCCAGTGGTGAAATTTCACCGCGCAATGCTTGCTCAAGAGCTTGCGCGGTTTGTTCATTTAAATCATCAACAGCTAACTGGGTTGCAAAACTTTCGATTTCCCAACCAGATGATTTAACCCCTTGATAATGACCGCTATCATCTACAGCGTAAAGTAACTTGTTTTGGCCTTGGTAGCTTTTACTATTATCTTGAGGTACGTCATCTTTTTTCATAAAGTGCTCTTAACTATCGACTAACTACGGTTAATTGCATAAATGCACTTGAAAAACGCCCACTTTCTGGCACGTAACACAGTAATTTTTGACCGTCAGTCAATCGCCCTGACTTAAATAACTCGTCCAGCATAATGAAAATTGACGCAGAGCCCGTATTACCCTTTTCAGTTAAATTCGTAAACCATTTTTCAAATGGAATTTGAAAGTCGATGTTACTTAGGCCATCAAATAAACGCTCACGAAAGTAACCTGAAGAATAGTGCGGTAAGAAAAAGTCGTAATCAGTGGCCGTAAGTGCACGTTTTTTAGCTATTTTACTTAGGGCATCTTCAACAGTGTATTTTACAATGTTTTCGTTAAGTAGTTTTACATCTTGTTTGACTGATAAAATTGACTGTTGTTCTCGTTCTTTAGAGTCATAACGGGTCCAGCTTTTAAGTTGCCCATCGATTTTTTCAGCGCCAGCGTACATACACGCTTCTAGCTGATCTGCATAGGAGATAATATCAATCCAATCGATGCGCAAAGATAAACCGGTAGGATTTGCTTGGTTACTTAATAATGCAGCACCTGCACCATCAGAAAGCATCCAACGTAGAAAGTCTTTTTCAAAAGCAATTTCAGGTTTTTGATCCAGCATGTCTACTTTGTAATCACTCTCAGCACTAAAATTTCGGGAATGCATTACATTTGATGCTAATTCACTTGCAACAACGGCGCTGTGTTGGCTTTCGCCTGCTTTAACATTTAGGTAGGCGTATTTAAGTGCAGTCATACCACACAAACAAATCCCCGCAGTTGAGACAACCTCAAGGCTTGGGTTTTTAAGTTCACCATGGACCATAACACCGTGATTAGGCATGATTTGATCGGCCATCGAGGTACTTGCAACTAAACAGTCCAGTTGCTCTAGTCGGGTACCATCAATTGAAAATAAACCACGTATTGCGTCTGCAGCTAAAGAGGCATTGGTATAATTATACTCGCCTGTTTGAGGGTCGATGGCGTAGTAGCGGTTTTTAATTTGATTACTACGTAAAATGACTGGTTTAGCGCGGGAGCGCTGCCCTCCAACTTCACCTAATACAACTTCCATTTCTTTATTACTAACAGCTTCATTAGGCAATACAGCATGCAAGTTGTTTATGTATACAGCATTTTCCATAACGTACAACTACTCTCCTGATGGCTCGGCAAAATAGGCTTTTTGCTTGGCAATTCTTTTTCTAGTTAAGGGGGTGATTAATTTTTTTATTATTGCAGTAATTGGTACTACAGTAATAATTAAGGTCAGCAAAAATAACACATAGATCAATAGCCCACAACTGCGCCGCGTTGAGTGCATTGGGCCAAGCGTACTGAGGATTTTACTCCAAATGCGAAAGCTGTGTTGGCCAACACGCTCACTTGCAATAAACTTTTCATTTACTTTAACGGCGCCAAGGCCTTTTAATACAGGTTGTTGTAAGTATTGTTTATCTTGCAGTGCGTGTAATGCATTTTCTATCGCAACACCAAAACGACTGGCAGCTTTAATTTCATGCTCCGCTACCCCTGCTGCAGGTACCCACGAAACTGACTTTTTCTTGCCGGAGAACATCCAAAGAGGCGTTGCTAAGAAGCTAAAACCAGTTCCGCATTCATCGCTAAGCACGACATTATCGATTAAATTAGCATTTACATTTTTTAGTAGCTGCTTCATTTTTTCTTGTGCACTTAACCACATACCACGACAGCCAATGACGGTAATGACAGGTTTATTGTTAAGTAGTCGTTGTGCTTGCTCTGACTGCATAAATGATGAAATAGGTAATGATGGAGATAAAAACCAGACTTGGTAAGTTAAAATAATTAAATCATAGTCATCATGTGCAGGCTCAACGACTTCCATAGGCTGGGGAGTCATTTTTACGCATTCAGGAAATATATGAAAAAATGTCAAAAAAGGCCATGGGAATGGGAATGGGGTACTTGGTTTTAAATTCAAATAATCAACAGTTATAGCTTCATTGGCACGTAAAGGAGTGACAATTGATTCTGTAATATTAGTCAGTTGACCCGTTTGTGAATAATGAATAACGAGGACCTTGCGCATCCTTTTACCTTTCCTAACGTCCTAAAAGTTCGCTATTATACATAACTATCAAAAATCAAACCATATAAATGGATGTTTACATGATGAAAATAATGGTTATTTTAATGATGCCTATGCTGTTTTCTGGTCAGCTTTTAGCTAATTCAGACCGTATCTCGCTGGCTATTTCATTCGCTAAATTCAAACAGCAAGAAGGTAACCTTCATTATCAAGTTCTTGATTGTAATGATAGCGAGGGTTCTTGGGATACGTTGGCGGTGATCACAACACAGCAACTACCAGTGTCCGCGGCTGTACACGATGTTACGGTTGAAGATTTACCCGTGGGAAAGTATTGCGTTCGTTTTTTTCAAGATTTAAATGCTAATGGGGAACTAGACCTTGCTGCAAACTCGGTTCCGCGTGAGCCTGTAGGCTTTTCAAATAATCCAAGTTTAATGATGGGCCAACCAGAACCTGAAGATTGTGTACTTCAATTGACACAAGATGAAGCGATTAAGGTAAAAGTTAATAATAAAAGACGCCGCTAATTCGCGGCGTCTTTTATGTTTGGTATTATTTAACCTGAGGTAAGGTTAGTTAAATTGCTTTGCTATTTCTTCTAAATTAAGTGTGCCTACTTGGTAATAGGGGCCTTTTCCTTTGATATGTGCTGGGCAATGTTTGCGTAATGCACGTACTGAGCTATTTTGCGCGGCGTCTTCAATTAGTCTTTTATAGCGACCATCTGTGTTTCTTGCTAATCCTTTACATACCCACGCTAATGTATCGTATTGTTGTTTACGAGCTTGCTGGTAATTTTGCGCAAAATACTCAGCTAAAGTATCGGTTACCTGTTGTGATGCATCACTTCTTATTGCGTAATCTTGAGCTAAACGTTTTATTTCAAGAACATTACCATGGGAAATGTCTAGTAAAGCTTGTTCTTCAATACTTCGAGATTGTATCGCTTTTTTTGGAAGGGCTTGGAGTTGCTCTAAATTAATACTGCCGATGGTGTATTGTTCAACAGGACTTTTTGGAAGACGCTTATACGACTTTTTAGCGTGTTTACGTACCTTCTTATGAGCGTCACTTTTAATTACACGATAAAGTAAATCACGGTATCGTGCACTATCAGACTCACCAAGTGCTCTACATGCCCATGCTATTGAGTCTAGCTGATAATCAGGTGCGCTAAGGTAATTTTGTGCAACAAACTCTGCAAGTACATCAAGCACTTGCGTATTTGAAATATTGTTTGCAACTATAGATTGTGCTGCCATTGTCAGCTGGCTTAAATCACCTGATATTAGGCGATCGTAATCACGTTGCTCAGTGGAAGTTAAAGCAAAGGCAGAACTTGATAATGTAACTAAACTTAATCCTATTAATAACGACTTTAATGAAAACATAATCATTCCTTGTTTAAAAGAAGAAAATGCAGATTAGATGTCATCTGCGTGGCTATAATGATAATCGCCGAAGAAGGGGACAACAAGGCCTATTTTTCATTTATGGATATAAAGTATGCTGATTTTGCTGCGAATGTTAAAATATAACAGTAAATTTTGCAGTCATAATTAAAGCTTGTTACTCTAGCGCGGTTTTGTACCACAATTGTGTTGTTTTCATGTTATATAACCATTTATTTACGCCTTTCCAATTAGGTTCCACTACACTGAAAAATCGTGTAGTGATGGGTTCTATGCATACTAATCTAGAAGAGCTTCCTCAGGGATTTGAGCGTTTAGCCGCTTTTTATGGCGAGCGGGCACACGGGCAAGTTGGACTAATTATCACTGGTGGAATTTCACCAAATCCAGAAGGTATTTTAGCACCAAATCGCAGTGTCTTAGATTCATCAACTGCGGTTGCACATCATCAGCTTATTACCGAGGCTGTTAAGTCCCACGGTACTAAAATTTGCATGCAAATATTGCATGCAGGACGCTATGGTTATCATCCTAAACAAGTTGCGCCTTCAGCTATCCAAGCGCCTATTAGCCCTTATACACCTGCAGAATTAACACATGAACAAATTGAAAAACAAATTGATGATTTTGTACTGTGCGCCAAGCTTGCAAAACAAGCAGGGTATGATGGTGTTGAAATTATGGGATCGGAAGGATATTTAATCAATCAGTTCATAGTCAAAGCGACTAACCATCGTGATGATCAATGGGGTGGGTGTTATGAAAACCGTATTCGTTTTGCTGTTTGCATAGTCGCGCGCGTTCGTGCTGCGCTTGGTGATGATTTTATTCTAATCTTTCGTTTATCATTACTTGATTTAGTGGCCGATGGCAGTACGTTTAACGAAGTGCTGCAATTAGCACACGCATTAGAAAGTGCAGGTGTTGATATGCTTAATTCGGGTATCGGTTGGCACGAGTCACGTATTCCTACAATTGCAACCAGTGTACCAAGAGCGCTATTTTCATCATTAAGCCAACGCCTAAAAGCTGCGGTGTCAGTGCCTGTTATTACGAGTAATCGAATTAACACACCTGAAGTTGCAGAACAATTGTTAGTGGATGGACACGCTGACTTTATCTCGATGGCGCGGCCATTTTTAGCGGATAGTCAATTTGTGGCTAAAGCCTTTGCAGGGCAAAGCGAACAAATAAATACATGCATAGCATGTAATCAGGCTTGTTTAGATAATATTTTTGTTAACTTGCCTGCTTCTTGTATTGTGAATCCACGGGCTTGCAATGAAACATTAATGCCTATAAAACCAGCCAAGATGATAAAAAATATAGCTATCGTTGGTGGCGGAGCTGCTGGTATGGCTTGTGCTATATATAGTGCGGAGCGAGGACATCAGGTTACATTATTTGAACAAACCGCCCAATTGGGCGGGCAGCTATTATTAGCAGCGAATGTACCAGGCAAAGAAGAGTTTAAAGAAACCCTGCGTTATTTTAAAAGTCGCTTAGCAAATCTCAATGTTGTAATTCATTTGCAAAACAGTGCCGATATAGCAACTTTATCTGAATTTGACCACTGTGTGATTGCCACTGGTGTTAAAGGAGCTACGCCGAATATTGAGGGAATTGAACAGTCAAACGTTGTAGGTTATCAGCAAGTACTTAATGGTGAAGTCAAACTGGGCTCAAAAGTCGCCATTATTGGTGCCGGTGGCATTGGATTTGATGTAGCGACATTTATAACTGCAAATAATATGGTTAAAAACACGAAGCTGTTACCTCTTAATGAAAGTGATGAGACGGATGCTGATCAATTTACTCATCAGTGGGGGATCGATCTTAGTGTTACTTACCCAGGCGGGATAAAAGATAAAGCAGGCAAATCTACAGCGGCTAATGAGGTTTACTTACTGCAGCGTAAGCTACGCAAACACGGTGCTGATTTAGGTAAAACCACAGGGTGGATCCATCGTGAGCATTTAAAGCAACAAGGTGTAAAAATGCTTGCTGCGGTGAATTATCAAAAGATAAATGCTCAAGGGCTACACTTAAGTGTGCGTAAACGTGAGCGACTATTGGACGTTGATCATATTGTTAATTGCAGTGGTCAGCAATCTGTACTCCCTGAATATCAACAACAGCTTAGCCAGTTATTGATTCCAGTTAGCTTTATTGGTGGTGCATTAAAAGCTGAAAAATTGGATTTACAACGGGCAATAGGCGAAGCGTTCTCGCTGGCACAAAGTTTATAATAAATGATAACGATGTTTAAAGTGGTCAAAAATCATAACAAGGATGTGACAATGGAGCAGGTAAAGTTATGGCGCATGTAAAACCGGTTATGTTGACGTTAGAAAACGTTAGCTTTGGTTATAAGCAAAATGCTCCTTTGAGTATCGATAACGTGTCGCTTAGTTTAATTAAAGGCAGTTGTACTGCTATTTTAGGGCCAAATGGTGCAGGTAAATCGACTTTAATTTCTTTAATGACGGGTTTATTAATGGCGCAAACAGGTGCTATAAACTACCCATTTTATAAACAGTACGGTTTGACTCAAGCAATTGCACAAAAAGTGGCTTTAGTGCCGCAAGATTTTGCGTTTTATCATGAGTTAAGTGTGTATGATAATTTAGCTTTCTTTGTTTCTATTAGCGAAAAAAACCGCCACTTACATGCCGAGCATATTGGATCAGCTATTAAACTATGTAACCTTGAAGAGGTTGTTAATAAAACCGCAGGTACGTTATCGGGGGGATATAAGCGTCGTTTAAATATTGCCATAGCTTTGAGTAAACAGCCTGATATTATCTTTTTAGATGAACCTACCGTAGGGATAGACCCATTATCTCGAGATGCAATAATTACGCTTTTACTCGATTTAAAACGCCAAGGGAAAACGTTAGTGTATACATCCCACTTATTGCATGAGGTGGCTCAGCTA
This sequence comes from Pseudoalteromonas sp. NEC-BIFX-2020_015, assembly GCF_012952265.1. Lineage (NCBI taxonomy): Bacteria > Pseudomonadati > Pseudomonadota > Gammaproteobacteria > Alteromonadales > Pseudoalteromonadaceae > Pseudoalteromonas > Pseudoalteromonas sp. NEC-BIFX-2020_015. Next base: position 130,879 of record NZ_JABCJL010000009.1, on the reverse strand, counting down.
TGCGATGACGTGGTATTTTTACGCGGTGGAAAGGTTGTTGCCCGTGAAGCATTAAATAGCGAGAAGCTCTCTTTGAGTTTTTCTACATTTAAGCCGTTATTAAACACTCAAAGCACGCTTTTTAGTCAGCAGCTAGTGACGCTTGAAGGTAATCACTATCAGTTGGTTATTAATAATAGTGAACAACTCGGCGCTGCGTTTAGTGCACTCGGCCAATTAAGTGATGATATTAAAGCATTGTCGTTTTCAGACAATCATATTGAGCAGCTTTATCGTGACCTATTTGCGGAGCCATTATGCTAATCCATACAGTAAAAAAAGAAGCACGCTTAATAGCAAATGATCTGCATAGTTTAGCCGTGTTATTACTGATGCCGATTTTATTTATGGTGATAATGACGATGGCAAGTAGCCAATCACAACAGAATATGCAGTCTAATTTATCGTTAAGTGTCATTGGAAAAGCCTACAGCAAACATAGCAATGTTTTAATTGAACTATTAAAAGCACAAGGTTTTATAGTGCCAAGTTCACCTATTACTCAAACTAAACAAAGCACACTGACGATTGCTCCTAAATTTGATCAGTTAATTTTAATGCGACAAGGCACGAGCCAACTAACGCTGGAAATTAGTGATGAGCTCGCGCCACAAACTCGCATGCTGATGACTGAAAAAGTAAAAGCCAGCTTAGCGCAATTAAAATTGTATCTGTATATGTTAGATACTGGTGATTTAGATGTCGATTTGCCCCTCAATGAGCAAATAAGTCAGATTATAACTGCTTCAGATGTCAGCTATTTATTAGCGCAACAATCTATCAAGGCACTCGATAACCCCGCATTAAATAGTGTGCCCGCATGGTGGGTATTTGGTATCTACTTCATTGTGCTGCCCATTTCATTGACGTTTATTAATGAACGCAATAATGGGACTTTAGTTAGATTAAAAACTTACCCTATTAGTATGGCTCGTTACTTTTATAATAAGGCGTGTGCATATGTGTTGGTGAGTATAGTACAAGGAGGGTTACTTGCGCTGATTGGCTGTATTGTGATCCCGTATTGTTTAGATTTACCACTTTTATCTTTGCATGGGCTGCTTTATAGCATACTGACCTTTATAACCGTCAGTTGTACGGCCATCGCATTTGCCTTGCTATTGGCAAGTTTGGTATCGAGTTACGAGCAAGCAATTGTTGTAGGCGGTGGGGTAAATATTATTTTAGCCGCATTGAGTGGTTTTATGGTACCGCTGGAAATTATGCCAGATAATTTAGCCGCACTTGCTAATGGCTCGCCTATGTACTGGTCAGCGCAATTATTACGACAGCTTATGAGTGAATCGATTGATCACACTTTTTGGCAATATAGTGCATCACTTTGGGGTTTTTCATTGTTATGCTTTACTGCCGCATTATGGACATTTAATAAAAAAATGAGGAATTTGACATGGAATTAGCAGAGCTAAAACTACAATTGAAACAGTTAATCATTACTGAGTGCGATAAGGAAGATGATTTTGAACCCGCAGATATTATTGACTCAGAGCCATTGTTTGGTAGTCAATCACGTATCAATTTAGATTCACTTGATGCTCTGCAACTATCGCTTGTGCTTAAACAGCATTTTGGAATTAAAGTTGAAGGCTCAAAAGAAACGCGAAAGCATTTACAGTCTATTGATACTATAGCCGATTTTATTGTTCGTGAGCGTGAAAAGTAATGACTTTACGGGATGTGTATTTAAATGCCAGCGACGTGCTATCGGCGTCATTAGGCTGTGAAAAAAGTAGCCAAATAACCACGCAAGAAGGTACGCGTGTTGGATTTAAATCATTCCGTGATGAAATTAGCTGTAATGATTTCTTTGGTATTTTGGCGCATTTTGACACCTTGCTTTTACCACTTTTTAAGAAATTACAGTTGTCAGCTGACGAACTTGCAAAAACCAGTCTATTTTTGGGATCAACATCTCTTGATATTAGTGCCGTTGAGCTCGGAGCTGAAGATACATTATGGTTATCAAAAACGGATAAAATAAGCCAAGAGCTGGTCAAGCGTTATGGTTTGAACGAGCTTGAGTTTACTTTCAGTACAGCATGTACTGCCAGTGCTAATGCTTGTTTATATGCCACACGGTTAATAGCACAAGGAAAAATTGAGCACGCACTAGTTATTGGTTGCGAGTTTTACAATCCGCTTACGGTTGAAGGATTTAAATCGTTAGATTTGATCAGCGCGACAGGATTAGCTGCATTTGCAAAAGGGCGTTCCGGGCTCATTTTAGGTGAAGGCCTTGGTGCGTTATACTTATCCTCAACACCCACTGATCAATATAATTTGCGAGTTCTTGGTGGTGCATCATCGTGTGATACATACAGTCTAACCATGACTAAAGAAGATGGTAGCCATATAGCGCATGTGATAAATGAGTGCTTAACGCAAACAAATATTACATGTGACGATATTGATTTAATTAAAGTGCATGGCACAGCGACGCTTGGGAATGATGAAGCAGAGTGTAATGCACTCTCATCGCTATTTATTCGTGATTCATTAACTACTGACCAAATATCAGCAAAACAATTACCGCCTATCATTGCGTTTAAACCTTATACAGGCCATACCCTTGGCGCATGCGGCGCGATAGAAATTGCGCTATTTGTTAAATGTTTAGAGCTAGGAAGTTATACGCCACCAAGTTATACGCATAGTGAAGATGAGCTAATGTGGCCGTTTTATCATGGCGCACACTTTAATAACGTGGATACTGTTTTGTTTAATTACTTTGGTTTTGGCGGTAATAATGCTGCGTTAGTATTACAGCGTTACAAGGGTTAACGAATGAAAGAATTAGCAACGAGTCATATTAGCTTTGAAAAGAGTTTAGATATAAAAAGCTTACGACAACAAGTAAAGCAAGAAACCGGTTTAGTTGTACGTAGAATGGATGCGTTTACATTAATTGCTTTACTTGCTGTTCATCGAGCTAAAGGTGACATCCAGCTCAGTAAACGTTGTGGTTTATATAGTTGCGCTGATTATTTTTCAAGCGAACTAATGCAGTCAATGCTACGAGATATGCACAACGCGCAGGCTATAAAACCATTAAGCTTTGTTGCAAGTGTGGGTAATGCAGCTAATTATTACCTTGCAAATACATTTGGGATAGATGGCCCCAATATATTTTTAGGCAGCAGTGAGCAGGCGATGGTCAAAAACCAGGTATTAGCTGAAGCTGATATGGGTTCAAACTTAATCGATCACGGTGTAGTCGTCGTGTGGCAAGAAGACGAGAAAGTACGCCAATGTTGGGTTAAAATCATAGAAAATGATGGTTTTTCCAGCTAACGCGAACGTTTCTGCGGGTTTTCCTTGAATCAGCGGTAGCACAACTGTAGAATTTAGCCTCTTTTTGTCACCACCTTTGTAATAAGGACTGTTACGTTGAAATTTGCCATAAAAAAATGTATCGCTTGGGGCGATGGTAAAACTTGCCTTGAAGATTGGCAGGCTTTTGCAAACAACGTCAGCATACAGGCGAAAACGTTAACTCTTCCTGAATTAAAACAGATACCTGCAATGCAGCGTCGACGCTTAAGTGCGTTTGCCAAACTGACATTACACTGCGCTTTAACTGCAAGTGATACGTATCAACATGAAATTCCCAGTGTTTTTTCATCTCGTCATGGTGACTTACATAAAACAAGTAAATTAATAGCAGATGTCGCGAGTAAAGAAGCACTTTCGCCAACGCACTTTGGCCTATCAGTCCATAATGCTGTGGGTGGTTTGTTTAGTATTTACACAGGTAATAAAGCCCCGTTAAGCGCTGTATCAGCGGGCGAAGATAGCTTTTTTATGGGCTTAGTAGATGCAGTTGCTAAACTACATACCCGTAAATATAAACGTATTTTATACGTATACAGTGATCAAGCCGTCCCTGAGCATTATCAGAATTACGTACAGCAACACGCTGATAATATTGCCGTCGGCTTATTAATTGAAGCTAGCGATAGTGTAGATAATTATAGTATTGAATGTGTTGGCCATGATAATGTGCAATCAGCCGAAAACCTACAACTACAGGCGCTGGATTTTTTAAAGTTTTACTTCTCACAACAGCAACAACTTTCTACTTGTTCTAAACGTTATAAGTGGCAGTTAACGCGTTCATGAAAGCAAAATGGATAAAAATATATCGCGTATTTGCCACAGGCAGTGCGTTTGCCTTATTTAGTGGCGGTGGTTTGGTACTGTCTATTTTGGTGTTTTCAATCCAACGGTTAATTTATCGTGATATCAATCAGCGTAATCAAGCCGCACGCACTGCGGTACATTACTCATTTAAGTTTTTTGTAGGTTATATGCGCTTAGTCGGCATACTACGATTAGACATCGATAAGCTTGATGAAATAAAACACGCGAAAGGACAGTTGATTATTGCTAATCACCCATCCTTAATTGATGTGGTTGTGCTCATTTCTATTGTACGTCATGCTGATTGCGTGGTTAAAGCTGATTTATGGAAAAACCCTTTTCTCAAAGGCGTTGTTAAAGCCACCGGTTATATAAATAATGATGCAGATCCTGATTATTTTTTAGGGCAATGCCAACAAAGTTTTGCTCGCGGTAACAATCTTATTGTATTCCCTGAAGGGACGAGAAGTACCCCTGGAAATACATGGAAATTTAAACGTGGCGCAGCCAATATCGCGCTTCGTACTGAAGTAGATATGTTGCCAGTACTGATAGATGTCAGTCCAGTCACATTAACGAAAGGTCAAAAATGGTATCAGGTTACTGATCGCCGTTTTACTTTCAAAATGCGTGTACTGCCCCCTTATTTAATTGAACCTTATTTACACTGCGAACAATTATCTAATAGCGTCAGGCAGTTAACGCGTGATTTACAAGCTTATTTTAACGAGGAAAAATCAAAACATGAGTGATTTAAGCACTGAAGTAAAACAACTTATCATCGAAACGTTAGATCTTGAAGATATTGAAGCAGCAGATATTAACGACGAAGAAGCATTATTTGTTGATGGCTTAGGACTAGATTCAATTGATGCATTGGAATTAGGTGTAGCTATTAAAAAAGCATACGATGTGAAAATCGATGGCAATACCGATGATAGTAAAAAACATTTTTACTCGGTTAAAACCTTGTGTGATTTTATTGCCTCAACACGGGCATAATTTATTGCAGTTCTAAAACTGTATTGTTTGGAAGTAACTATGAGTAATGAAAACATGAATAACGGTGATAAAATTTTCGCAATGTTAAGCGAAATTCTGCAAGAATATTTTGAAATTGACGCAGAAGACATTACCCGCACCGCAAACTTATATGAAGATTTAGATCTTGATAGTATTGATGCCGTTGATTTAGTAGTAAAACTACGTGAGCAAACAGGTAAAAAAATCGAACCTAACGATTTTAAACAAGTGCGTACTGTGCAAGATGTGATTGATGCTGTAGAAAAGCTAATGATAGCAGACGCTTAATGAAAAAAGCGCTACTGGCTGGGTTGCTGTTATTATACCCCTTAGTGGTGTATTTTGGTCTGCAATTTAGTGAGCCTGCATTGGTTGGCGGGGTGTTTGCAGTGGTATTACTGCTGCGACACTGGTTAGTAAAGGATAGCAAAGCAACAATCCCGCATTTTCATGTAATGACAATTAGTGGGCTTGGATTATTATTATTTGCCACGTTTGCCAATTCAGAATTAGCACTTAAGTTTTATCCCGTGGTGATCAATAGCTGCTTTTTAGCTGTATTTGCTTATTCACTTTATAAGCCACCAAGCGTTGTAGAAATTATTGCAGGAAAATTCGAAACCCTTGATGCACATGGCAAGAAGTATACGCGTGTAGTGACGAAAGTGTGGTGTGGCTTTTTTATCATTAACGGTGTGATCGCTACCGCAACGGTGTTTCACCCAGATCCGAAAGTATGGTTAACCTACAATGGTTTGATCTCGTATCTGTTAATGGGATTAGTCATGGCAATAGAATTAATAATAAGAAAATGGCAAAAGGCAAAAAATAAAGCAAATGAAATGGCCGACTAATAACTCCTATTTTTATGGTGATAATCATGATTTCGCGATGTGGCAGCAACAGGTAATTGCACACGCTGAACAGTTTTCTGCGCAATCGGCACAAACCTGGCTGTTGTTTGATGCTGATAGTTATCAATTTAGTGTACTATTTTTTGCATTGTTGGTGGCAGATAAGTCGATTGTTTTACCGCAAAATGGCCAGCCTGAACAGCTTACACAATGCCTTAACCATGCTGATGAATTTACAGGAGATACACGTTTAGCACCTGCTAAAGTAACATTTTCTGGAGAAATAAAGAGTAAGCATATTACTGATATTGAAATTAATGAAGCCACTGTAATTCGTTTCTTTACTTCAGGATCATCAGGTAAGCCAAAAGCGATAGATAAGACCTTCAAGCAGTTGATACAAGAAGTGGATGTACTGCAAGCCCAGTTTGGCGAAACACTTAAAGATACTGTGATTGTAGCAACGGTATCACACCAACATATATATGGCTTATTATTTAAATTACTTTGGCCGTTATATTCAGGCCGAGATGTTTGTTTAAAAAGCTTTGAATACCCTGAGCACTTGCTTCACTTTATTGAACTTAATGGTAAAAGCGCAGATGTACAGGATTTTACTTTAATTAGCAGCCCCGCTTATTATCATCGTTTAGTACAAGACAATGTGCTTATACCCGTAAAAGAGAAATTGCGTAGTTGCTTTTCATCAGGTGGGCCTTTGCAAAGTGGTGCTGCGCAACTGTTACAAGAACAATTAACGCATGCGCCTATTGAAGTGCTCGGCAGTACCGAAACAGGAGGTATTGCTTGGCGGCAACAAAGTTTATCATCAATATGGCAAGCATTTAGCCCAATAAAAATAAAGCGTGATGATTTACAGCAGTTAATTATTTCATCACCTTATGTGGATGGCGGACAGTGGTACAAAACGGATGATCGAGTGGAGTTACTTGATAGTGGCCACTTTAATTTATTAGGCCGCGCTGACCGAGTTGTCAAAATTGAAGAAAAACGCTGTTCTTTAGATGAGATCACGCAACGCATTAATGAATATCAGTGGGTTGATGAATGCTATATATTGCTGCTTGAAAATACCCAACAACAAAAACGTAGTGAAATTGGTGCGGTGTTAGTGTTAACCGAACAAGGTGAAATTGCATTAGCAGAGCAAGGTAAGTTTAAATTTTCGCAGGCTTTAAAAAATCATTTAAAGGCCTTTTTTGAGCCACTAGTGATCCCGCGCAAGTTTCGCTATTTATCAGTTTTGCCTTACAACACACAAGGCAAACTTGAGAAAACGCAATTGGAGAAGTTGTTTGACTGATTTTGTATACAAACCGATTTGTGACGTAATAGAGCAAAGCCCTGAGCATGTGCAATTGCGTTTATTAATTCCTGAAAATTTATATTATTTTCAAGGTCACTTTACTCAAGCTGCTATTTTGCCAGGTGTTGCACAACTTGACTGGGTAATGCATTACTTAAACAAATATTTAAATGTAGATCCCCAAGAAGTGATCTCGGTTGATGCGTTGAAATTTCAAATTATTGTGCAGCCTAATTATCAAGTAGATTTACTACTTAAAAAAATTAAAGACACTAAATATAGCTTCAGTTACAGCTCAGAGCATGGCCAACATGCATCTGGTAAAGTTGTCCTTGCTGATGAATAAGAGTAACTGATAATGCCAAGCCAATATGGATTTGTGATCCCTAATTACAATCACGATTTAGTGATCCTCGATACGATCATTGCTTTAGCTAATTTTAAGTTGCCGATTATCTTGGTTGATGATGGAAGCAATGAAAAAACTCAGCGAATTCTTGAGCAAATTGATGCCCAGTTTGCGTTAGTAACTTTAGTACGCCGCACCGAAAATGGCGGTAAAGGGGCTGCAGTGCAAACCGGCTTAGCGCATGCGTATGAAGCTGGTTGGAGCCACGCAATCCAAGTTGATGCCGATGGCCAGCATGACTTAAATGATGTTGAACAGCTCATTGTTCGCTCGAAATTTCAGCCAAATGCATTGGTAAGTGGGCAGCCTATATACGATGAGTCTATTTCAAAAGGGCGCTACTATGGACGTTTTATTACTCACTTTTGGGTCTATATAGAAACTTTATCCTTTGCGCTCAAAGATACTATGTGTGGTTTTCGTATTTACCCACTCGCTGCCTATAGTCAGCTGATCAGCAGCACTAAGCTGGGGTATAAAATGGATTTTGACATAGAGGTGATGGTCAAACTGTTTTGGCAAGGCACACCGGTTGAATTTATTAAAACCAAGGTTCATTACCCTGAAAATGGCGTATCTCATTTTAATGTGTGGGACGATAACGTGTTGATTTCAAAAATGCACACGCGCTTGGTATGTGGCATGCTATGGCGTTTACCGCGATTAATAGCAAATAAATTTAAATAGGGATTATGCGTGTCTGAGCAAACAAAAATACCACAGGACAAAACGGAAAAACCATTTCATTGGTCACAGCTTAAAGAGCGCGGTTCAATGTTTGGTATTGAAGTACTGGTATTTATTTATAAAGTATTTGGTAAATGGCTGTTTAAAATTGTTTTAACACCCGTTATGTTTTATTTCTATGTCACAGGGCGTTTATCACGCCAAGCCATTTGGCATTATCTTGATAATCTCAATACCAGTATGGGTGAAAATAAACGCACTGGCTGGGCACGCTTTAAGCAAGGCTTTAAACTGTATTTTTCATTTGGAATGGCAATTTTAGATAAGTTTGATGCATGGCTTGGCAAAGTGAACATTAAAGACTTGGAAATAGCCACACCAGAAGGTTATCAGCAATTACTTGACGCTAAAGGTGCCGTTATTTTTAGTGCGCACTTAGGGAATATGGAAATTTGCCGTGCTATTTTCAGTATGGGGGATAATAAACGTCCACTCAATGTGATTACATATAACGAGCATACTCCATCATTCAACAATTTTTTGAAAAAAGTAAACCAAGATGCAGCAATTAATTTTATTCATATCAATAACTTTGGTCCAGATGATACAATTAAGTTAAAGCAAAAATTAGATGACGGTGAAGCGGTTATTATTTTTGCAGACCGTACTTCAGTTAATAATCCTAACAGTGTGCATCATGCTCCATTTTTAGGTGAAGAAGCCCCGTTTGCGGTGGGTCCTTTTGCATTAGCAAATATCATGGAATGCCCAGTGTTCTTAATGTTTTGTATTAACGAACAAGGGCGCTATAAAACGTATATAGAGAAGTTTGCTGACCCCATTAAAGTTAAACGTAAAGAGCGTCAAGCCTACTTTCAATCGATGGCGACTAAGTTCGCACAGCGTTTAGAGTTTTATTGTAAAAAAGCACCGTATCAATGGTACAATTTTTTTAATTTTTGGCAAAAAGCCACCGACAAAGATTCAAAGCCTAGCTAAATATCTGGAGAATGAAGTAAATGGAAAATAATAAATCAAACAACCTATTATTTGGCGCAGGCCGTTTAACAATTGAAGATATTATTAGTGTTGTTAAAGGTGATCGTGCCGTGGCGCTTTCAGGTGATAGCCATTTTGCAGAAAAAATTGATTCTGCAGTGGCCTTTTTAGACAAATTACTTGCTGAAGAAGGCCATATTTATGGTGTAACTACCGGTTATGGCGACTCTTGCACAGTGGAGATCCCATTGTCGTTAGTGCATGAATTACCAATGCATTTAACACGCTTTCATGGTTGTGGGCTAGGTGACTTTTTTACACCTGAGCAGGGTAAACTAATTTTAGCAGCGCGTTTAGCGTCATTATCGCAAGGGTATTCAGGTGTTAGCTGGGATTTACTAAAATTACTGGTTGAAATGATCAACCGAGATATTATACCTGTGATCCCACAAGAAGGTTCTGTAGGCGCAAGCGGCGATTTAACACCACTGTCATATGTTGCAGGCAGCTTAATAGGTGAGCGTGATACTTACTATAAAGATCAAGTTGTTAATTCGTTGGAGGCATTTGCTGCTGAAGGCTTAAAAGCAATTACACTGCGTCCTAAAGAAGGCTTGGCAATCATGAATGGTACGGCTGTTATGACCGCACTTGCATGTCAAGCATATGACCGCAGTGAGTACGCTAGCCGCTTAATGACGCGTATTACTGCCTTATCAAGCATTGCACTTAAAGGCAACAGTAATCATTTTGATGATATCTTATTTAGTGTTAAGCCTCACCCAGGTCAACAAAATGTTGCAAGTCGTATCCAACATGATTTAAACCATGTTGAGCATCCACGTAACTCGCATCGATTACAAGATCGTTACTCAATTCGCTGTGCACCACATGTAATAGGCGTGCTTGAAGATAGCCTGCCGTGGTTACGCAGCATGATCGAAAATGAACTAAATAGCGCCAATGACAATCCTATCATCGATGGTATTGGAGAGCATGTGCTGCATGGCGGTCATTTTTATGGTGGTCACATTGCGATGGCAATGGACTCAATGAAAAATTGCGTAGCAAACTTAGCTGATTTAGCGGATCGTCAAATAGCAACGTTAGTTGATGTGAAAATGAACCACGGTTTACCGTCTAATTTGAGTGCAGCATCTAGCGAACGCCGCTTTATCAACCATGGTTTTAAAGCAATACAAATTGGTTGTTCTGCATGGACTGCTGAAGCACTTAAGTTAACAATGCCTGCGAGTGTATTTTCTCGTTCTACTGAGTGTCACAATCAAGATAAAGTAAGTATGGGGACAATTGCAGCGCGTGATTGCTTACGTATTTTACAACTAACAGAGCAAGTATTAGCCGCAACATTACTGGCTGCCGTACAAGGTGTGCGCATTCGCATTTTAAATAACGAAATAGATGCCGCAGCACTTAATCCAGAGATCACCACAATGATTGATGATGTAGCTAGTTTTTGTGATTTACTAGAAGAAGATCGTCCAACTGATAAGTTACTTCGTCAAACGATTGAGTATATTCAGACGCAACGCTGGGCTTTGTATCCAACAGCTAAAGGTTAATTATGAAAAAATCCTACGCAATAGTCAGTGCTTATCTAGACATGGTTGTGCCGTTTTATGATGTTGATCCTATGCGCATTGTTTGGCACGGAAACTATGTAAAATATATTGAGGATGCACGCTGTGTATTACTCGATAAAATAGGTTACAACTACATTGCGATGGAAGAGTCAGGCTATATGTGGCCGATTGTTGATATGCGGTTAAAGTATGTTGCATCGGCTAAGTTTGGCTCACATATTCGTATCCATGCCGATTTGATGGAATTTGAAACGCGGATCAAAATAGATTACCGCATAGAATGTTTAGATACGAATAAGATACTCAATAAAGCGTATACAATCCAAGTTGCAGTTGATATAGAAACCCAAGAGCTGCAATTTGAATCCCCTGCAGCCCTGACTGATAAAGTGCTTACTTATGTTGGGTAAACTTACGCAATGCCTCTTGTTATGTGCTTTGTTACTGAGCGGACACACACTTGCTAACGACTTTAGTAACTTTGAAGTAAAGCAGGGCAAGGGGCAATTTAGTCAAGCGAAGCATTTTACATTTTTGAAGCGAGCAATTAAATCACAAGGTGAATTTGTTATTTATGAACAACATGTTTATTGGCACACAATAGACCCTGTGAGCAGTGAGATGTTATTATTGCCCAGTGGTATTTATCGCCGTTTAAACACTGAGAAAGCATATCAAACAGTTACTAAAGACAAACAGCTCAATCGTTTGCTTGCAAAATTACTCAGTGGTGAAATTGACGAACATGATTGGAAAATAACAGCGATTGAACAGTGCTATAAGTTAATACCTAAGCTTGATGATGTGGCTCTTTTATTTGCAGTGGTAGAGTTATGTTCGGCGGATGAGAATCATCGACGTATTGTGATCACTGATCAGCAGAAAAATGAAACTCACATTAGCATGCAGATCACAAGCAAGGAGCTTACCGAAGGTGACATGAATGCCGTCAAACTCACCCATTAAATCGATAAGTTCTCGTACAAAGTTAGTACTTTGGCTAATACAGTTACTGCTTCTTATCGCGGGCTTAATCTATTTGTGCTTGTTTAAGTCATTTTCTGTTGTTGCAGATATTAATCAGATTTTTACAGTTGAGCAAAGTGACGATATTCGCGTGGTCAGTGAGCGAATTGAGCAACAGCATTTACGTCAGCACGTGTTACTCGTTGCTCATGAGAAGCGTGATAACGCAATTGAATATGCAGAGCAAGCAGCTGCATCACTTCGTACAATTAATGGCATTACTGTCAATCTTAGATTTGGATCATTACCCCAGCTCGACTCGATAGTAAAAGACTACATCCCTTATCAACATGCGTTTGTAAGTAATGCTTATAAAAATGTGCTCAGCAGTGGCAGTGCCGATGATGTCTTCACGTATCAATTTAGTTTACTAAATGAAATGGGATCCCCTTGGGTTGCCTCGACCCTTGAAATTGATCCAAGTTTGAGTTTAGCTGATTTTTTTAATCAACAAAATTTGCCCACGACGGGACTTAAAAATGATCAGGGCTATTTGATTGCCCAACAGACGAACCAAGCTGGCGCATCTATTTATTATGTACTAGTTAATTTTGTGAGTGCGGGGACTGGCTTAGATCTAAATATTGCAAATGACATAGCGACAAAAATTGCAGAACTAAAGCAGCAAAACAAAGAGCATACAACTGGTGTTCACTATCTTGCGACGGGTGCTGCTTTTTTTACTGCTAATGCCAGTAACAGTGCTCAAACTGAGATGAAGGTGTTTGGCGGCATTTCCATTATTGCAACCTTGCTATTGATTTTAGCAATCTATCGTAGCGCATTGAGTGTTTTGTGTACGCTATTTGTGATTTCAGTCAGTATGTTATACGGCTATAGTGCATTGCGCTTATTTTTCACTGAAGTGAATATATTGACGTTAGTGTTTGCGGTCACTTTAATTGGTATTGCTGCGGATTACAGTTTTCATGCTTTAAGTGAATTACGCTTTAGCAAATTAAATCGCAGCAACCCATTATTAAGTATTCGCAGCTCGTTATTACTTGGTTTTATTACCACGACCGCAGGTTACTTAATTTTAGTTTTTACCCCATTGAGCTTATTTCAACAAATTGCCGTGTTTACTATGGCCGGTTTATTGGGAGCATTACTTACGGTATTACTTGTCTATCCGAGTTTGGCCGGTTTTATAGTAAAAAAACCAACCGCTATCCCAGGCTTTATTACACGGTTAAATTGTTGGCAGAAGATTCTGGTAAAAAAACGTGTAAATGGGCGTTGGCAAATCGCTTTATTAGTCCTGCTACTTGGGGGACTAAGTCTGGTCGAAAACGTGGACGATCCGCGTACGTTTTATCAAAGCTCAGCTGATTTAATATCACAGCAACAGCAAATCACAACAATATTAAATGCGCAGTGGGATAGCCCCTATATTTTAATTGCAGGTGATACACCTGAACAAACACTGCAACGCTCTGAGCAATTGATAGAGCCACTTACTCAATTACAACAACAAGGAGTGTTGAGTGCTTACGCTAGTATTAGCCAGTGGCTACCTTCGATTGCTACGCAAATACAATCACAGCAATTAGTAAAAAATGCACAGCAGTCAGGCTTATTCGAGCAGCTCAATACGGTGCTTGGGCTAGTCGTTGGTAGTACACCGAGTGATTATAAACAATTGGATTTTACGACATGGCAAAAAAGCCAAGTTGCAGCTTTATTTAATGACCAATGGCTACAAATTAATGGTCGATTTTACAGTGTTATTAAGCTCAAAGGCATTAATGACTCTAAAGAAATTGACCGTATATTAAATAACTACAGCGATGTTGTTTTTGTTGATAAAGTATCAGCCGTAGGTAAGCAAATAGGGCAGTTTAGGCATCATTTAATTCTTATTTACGCATTAGCTCTGATTGCTGCAATGTTGGTTTTTTGGCTACGCTATGGCTTTATTAATGCCATTACAGCGGTGAGCCGACCAGTAATAGCAATGATAATTGCGTTAGCTATGAGTGCCTTGTTTTTTGGTAGTTTAAGTGTGTTTAATTATGTAGCAGGGATACTGATCCTCGCCTTAGGCTTAGATTATTGTGTATTTTATGCGGAGCATGGTCATTGTGAAAAAATCACTTTGACCACGCTTATATCAGCACTGAGTTCACTGCTGGTCTTTGCAATTTTAATCGTTAGTTCAACGCCAGCTGTTAGTCAGTTTGGTTTTACAGTATTTATAGGCGTGGTGGTAGTGTTTACTATTTCTCCGCGTCTTGCTCTTGTTTCGAAAAGGAATATTTAATGACATCGACAGATTTTGATGTAACTATCATAGGTGCTGGCCCATCGGGGACAGTTGCCGCATGTTTATTAATGCAACATGGTTTGAGTGTGTGTTTAATTGAACGAGATGAATTTCCTCGTTTCTCTATTGGTGAAAGCTTATTACCTCAATCGATGGATTATTTACGCCAAGCTAATATGCTTGACGCGTTACTTGATAATGCAGATAAACTTGGCTTTCAATTTAAAAATGGGGCTGCCTTTTATCGCAGTGGTCACCACACTAACTTTAATTTTGAAGAAAAATTTAGTGAAGGCCCAGGCACGACTTATCAAGTTAAGCGAGCTGAATTTGATAATTTGCTCGCAGAAGAAGCAATAAAGCAAGGCGCAACCATTCGTTTTGGGCAAAATGTAACGAACTTTACTGCAGATGATAGTGGGACTTGTCTTGATGTTGTTGATTTAAAAACACAACAGCAGAGCAAAATAACCGCTCGCTTCACTTTAGATGGCAGTGGTTTTGGCCGTGTGCTTCCTCGTTTACTTGATCTAGAAGAGCCAAGCGAACTGTCACCACGAAAAGCAATCTTTACTCATTTTAAAGATAACATTGATTGCCCTAAGTTTGACCGCAATAAAATATTGATCACCGTCCATCCTGAGATCCCTGATATATGGTATTGGTTGATCCCATTTGGTGATAGTACTGTCAGTGTGGGTGTTGTAGGTGAAACAGCGCAAATAGAAAAACCAGATCAAAGCCTTGAGCAAACTTTACTTAACTTCATCCATGAAGACGATAACTTATCAACATTGTTAGCCGATGCTGAAATTATTGCTCAAGTGCGCACTATTGGTGGCTACTCCGCGAACGTAAAGCATTTACATGGTGATAAGTTTGCATTGCTAGGAAATGCTGGCGAGTTTTTGGACCCGGTCTTTTCATCTGGTGTAACAATTGCACTTCGTTCTGCGGTACAAGCGAGTGAATTAGTCGTAAAGCAATTACAAGGCGAAGACGTTGATTGGCAAAATGAATATGAAGTGCCGCTGCGTGAAGGGATCACGGTATTTAAGTATTTTGTAAATTCGTGGTATGACACCAGTTTACAGTCTGTGATTTTTTTCGCGGATGGGCAACCTGATGTCAAAGCCATGATTTGCTCAATTTTAGCCGGTTATGCATGGGATAAAACAAACCCATTCGTTAAAAATACTGCACGGGGTTTACGTATTTTAGAACAAATATGTGAGCCAGATAATGCAGCACAAGACACTGCTGTCGTTTAAATGCGAGTGTTAAAAATACAGGTTAATAATCATTTGAAAATAGTACTTATAACCTCAGTAATATGGTTATTAAGTGCGTGTCAAATGGCGTATACACCAGTGCAAAATACGGCGATGTTTGAGCTAATGCCAGTCCCTACGGAACTTAATAATGGCGGGTGGTTAGAGAAATTTGAGTTCTCAGGCGTAGTTGAACAGTCGATGTTGGTATCTACAGAGTTTGTTAAACCAATGATCAGTGTTGCTGCTTTAAGTTTTGAGGGAGTGCCGCTTACACAGTTACAGTTTGATACGCATACTCAGCAATTAATAACGAGCAATACTTTAGAAATTGATCTTGATGGCAAAAAAATTATTTACGATATGCAAAGTGCATTTTGGCCATTAACTTCACTTGAACAATCAATAAATGAGCACTGTAGAGTCGTTGAGCTCACTGTTGATGGTCAAGTAACGCGCCGGTTCTATCGCAATGAAATCTTGGTTCGTGAAATAACGTATACTGGTGCTCTGACTCAGTTAATTGAGTTTGAGCAAAAGTACCGCTTAAAAATAGAAAGATTAGAAGAATATTAATATGCAGCAACCGCTATTTATCAGTCATTACGCCATGATCAATGCCTTAGGGCGAGATAATCAAAGTATCAAGCGTAACTTATTAGCTGGCAATCAGTCAGGAATTGTTAGTAATGATACTTTGTTAAACGAAGGCCCTATTTTTGTTGGGGCCGTGCAAGGTGAGTTACCAACATTGAATGATAGGGCGATCGAGTTTCAAACCCGTAATAACCAATTAGCAGCACTTGCCATCGCGCAACTCGCAGATCCAATTGCAGAGCTTAAACAGCAATATGGCGCCCAGCGTATTGCCGTTATTGTAGGTACGAGTACTTCAGGGATTGCTCAAGGTGAGCAGGCAATGAAAGCTCGTCACGCGCAGGGAGAATTCCCAAGCGAATATCATTATCAGCAGCAGGAAATGGATAACCTGGCACAGTTCATTTGTAGTGAACTGGGATTGCAAGGTATCGCGTTAACCCTTTCAACGGCGTGCTCTTCAAGTGCAAAGGCCTTTGCGACAGCTCAAGAAATGATTGCATCAGGCCTCGCGGATGCCGCTATTGTTGGTGGTGTTGACAGCTTATGCGGTATGACCGTCAACGGTTTTTCTGCTTTAGCATCAACTTCTGCGGGTGTATCTAATCCATCGAGCCGTAACCGCGATGGTATTAATTTAGGTGAAGCTGCGGCGTTGTGCATCGTACAAAAACAAGGGCGAGTAAAATTATTAGGTGTAGGTGAGTCAAGTGATGCGCATCATATGTCAGCGCCGCACCCACAAGGGGAGGGCGCGGCGGCGGCGATGACCGCTGCACTTAATGCTGCATCTTATCAAGCGGGTGATGTTGATTATGTCAACTTACACGGTACAGCAACACCAAAAAATGATGAAATGGAAGCCATTGCTGTAGCGACAGTGTTTGGTAAAAATACGCCATGCAGTTCTTCAAAAGGAATGATTGGTCATACATTAGGCGCAGCAGGTGCAACTGAAGTTGGGCTATGTTGGCTATTAATAGGTGGTTCTGATTATGCACCTCATATATGGGATGGCCAACAAGATGAGAGTTTACCCGCAATCAACCTTGTTGCAGTAGGAACTCAACACCCAACTAAAATAACCACGTGCTTGTCAAACTCTTTTGCGTTTGGCGGCAATAACGTTAGTGTATTAATCGGATTATAGTTATGACCGTTCACCAAATTGAAGATGTATTACCGCACACCGCACCGATGATTTTAATTGATAGCTTAGATAGCTACGACGAAGAGAGTGGTCGTTGCTCGGTAACGATTACCCCAGACAGTAATTTTTATAATCCACAATCACAAACAGTGCCAAGTCATGTTGGTATTGAATATATGGCGCAATCGATTGCCGCATATGCTAATGCCAATCAAATAGATAGTGGTGCGATAGTCGCGATAGGCTTTTTAGTGAGTAGTCGCAAATATAAAATACATTGTAATGGTTTTAAACTAGGCAGTAAGCTTACAATTGATGTCACAAAACTTTATAGCGAACCCAATGGTTTAAGCGCGTTTGAATGTGTGATTCGAGAAGGCAATAGCATTTTAGTTGATGCCAAAATAAATGTTTTTCAACCTGAAAATCCAGAACAATTTTTAGCGGAGCAACTGTAATGTCACGACGTGTATTAGTCACAGGTTCAAGTAAAGGTATTGGTAAAGCGGTGGCTTTGCAACTGGCCAAAGATGGCTTTGATATTAGCTTACATTGTCGTTCAGGCATAGAGGCAGCGGAGCAAGTAAAAATTGAGATCAGCGCATTAGGTGTTAATGTTGATATTCTGCAATTCGATGTAGCCGATAGAGCGATTGCAAAAGCGGTACTTGATGATTATGTTGAGCAACATGGTGCTTTTTATGGTGTAGTCTGTAATGCAGGCATTACTGCGGATACGGCCTTTCCAGCAATGACTGATGATGAATGGGACAGTGTTATCCACACTAACCTAGATGGTTTTTATAATGTGCTTCATCCACTGGTTATGCCAATGGTCCGCACCCGTAAAGGTGGCCGTATTGTTGCTATGTCATCAGTCTCTGGTGTTGCAGGCAATCGTGGGCAAGTCAATTATAGTGCATCAAAAGCGGGCGTGATTGGTGCATCAAAAGCGTTGGCAGTTGAATTAGCAAAACGTAAAATTACCGTAAATTGTGTCGCGCCTGGTTTAATTGATACGGGTATGACTGATGACCTTCCAATTGCAGAAATGACTAAAATGATCCCAGCGAACCGCATGGGAAGCGCTGATGAAGTTGCAGCAGCTGTTGCATTTTTAATGTCTGATGGAGCAAGTTATATTACTCGTCAGGTACTTCAAGTTAATGGTGGAATGGCGTAATGAAACGTGTAGTAGTAACAGGTATGGCGTCAATCACTGCGCTTGGTGATAACTGGGATGAGTTTAAGGCTGCTTTAGTAAAAGGCGAAAATGCCGTTAAGCAGATGAAAAGCTGGGAATACATAGATGGTTTGAATACTAATCTCGCTGCCCCAGTTGAAAATTTTAGTCGCCCTGCACATTATTCACGTAAAAAAGTACGTTCGATGGGACGAGTATCGTTGATGTCGACCGTTGCGACAGAACGTGCACTTGAACAAGCTAAATTATTAGAACACCCCTCGCTTACTGATGGCTCAACCGGTGTATCGTATGGTTCGTCAATCGGCTCAACTGAACCGCTGGTGTCATTTGGTCGGATGATGGAAACTGGCTCTATGAATGGTGTAACGGCAACCAGTTATATTCAAATGATGGCGCATACGGCTCCTGTAAATGTAGGGGTGTTTTTTGGCCTTAAAGGACGTGTTATTACTACTAGTTCAGCGTGTACCTCTGGCTCACAAGGCATCGGTTATGCCTATGAAGCAATCAAGTTTGGTCGCCAAAAGCTAATGGTTGCTGGTGGTGCTGAGGAACTATGTGTTACTGAAGCTGCTGTATTTGATACACTTTATGCTACCAGCACGCAAAATGACACACCCAAAATGACACCGCGTCCGTTTGATAAAAACCGTGATGGGTTAGTTATAGGTGAAGGCGCGTCTACGCTTATTTTAGAAGAATATGAACATGCAAAAGCGCGTGGTGCGACAATTTTAGCTGAAATAGTTGGCTTTGGTTGTAACTCTGACGGTCAGCATGTCACTCAGCCGACTGCATCTACAATGCAATTAGCGATTGAAATGGCGTTACAGGATGCTGATTTATCTGCGGATGAAATTGGTTATGTAAGTGCCCATGGAACATCAACTGATCGAGGTGATATTGCAGAATCTCATGCAACTTTTAATGCTTTAGGTACAAAACCAATTAGCTCGCTTAAAAGTTACTTGGGGCATACTTTAGGTGCATGCGGCGCGATTGAAGCGTGGGCAAGTATTAATATGATGAGCGATAATTGGTTTGCCCCAACGATCAATTTAACAGAGATTGACAGTGAATGTGCCCCGCTTGATTACATCACTGAGCAAGGTCGTGAGATACACACTAATTATGTAATGAGTAATAACTTTGCATTTGGTGGGATTAATACATCACTTATTTTTAAGCGTTTTAAAGGTGAATAAAATGCGCTGGCTACTATTATTGTTTACTCTATTTAGTGGTGCTGTTTTATCCGCTTCTAAGCTGGAAATTGGTGGTGGCGTTTTTGCGGCTGATATCCCCCATTATTTAGGCTCAGATCAAAGTGAGCAATATATATTGCCAGTGCCCTATATCCGTTATCAAAGTGATGAGTTAGATTTAGATCGTAATAACCTAACTGGGTATTTATGGCAACATGATAAATTGCATTTAGATATTTCAGCAGGGGTTAGTTTAGCGGTTGATAGTAAAGATAACCAGGCACGAGAAGGGATGGAAGACCTTGATTGGGTTTTTGAACTCGGTCCTTCATTAAATTACTACTTACTAGGGTCACCTAAAGCTGAAGAACAGTTATATGTTGGTTTATTTACTCGTAAAGCAATGGCGACGGATTTTAGTTCACTGACAAATGCTGGGTGGCGGTATGGGCCGAGTGTTTATTTTGAAACCCTTTTGTTAACGGGTGATAATTATGAAATAACCACCACTATCCGAGCGAATGTAAATTTCGCTGATAGTCGTTATTTAAATTATTTCTATGGTATATCAGCGTTAAATAGCCGTATAGATCGCAGTGAATTTACCGTTGGTTCAGGATATTCAGGTACAGATTTATCTTTAGGGGTAAATTTTGATACTAAAAAATATTGGCTGGGTGGATTTGTGAAATATCACCACTTAGCAGATAGTAAACAGCAACGTAGTCCTTTAATTAAACAAGATAGTAATGTATCAGTTGGTTTTGGTGTTGCATGGAAATTTTATACTCAACAAGGAAAATAAAGATGAAAATAGTTTATAGCGCTCTGTTATTGGCGACTACTTTAATAACAACAGCTGTTGAAGCGCGTGACGATATAACTAAATACCCAATTCAACAACTGCTAGAAAGCAGTAAAGCAAAGGATGCTTTATTAGATATTCCATTGTATTTTGCAGATCAAAGCTACAGCAAAGAAAGCAGTAAATACGGTGAAGTGATCAGTAATAAAAAAACCAATGCATTTGGTAAATCTGATGCTGAAGCATGCGAATGGGTGATGCTTAGTGCGCTAAAAGCACTACAGCAACGTGCTGTGAAAGAGGGGATGAATGCGGTTGTTAATATTCAGTCGTATTATAAAAAACGTAAATTCATTAGTAGCACTGAATATGAATGCGGCGCGGGCACAATTATGGCCGGTGTGGCATTAAAAGGCACTTTAGTTAAGTTATAACTAACTGCTTACTTCAAATTGCTGTATAATTTGCGACCCTTGATAATGTGGCCGCAGGTTATACAGCATGAATTTTAAATCTTTTAGTTTTGCCCCTGAACTTCTTCAGGCGTTAGATGAACTTAACTATCACACCCTTACGCCCATTCAACGTAATGCTATTCCAGCAGTGCGTAAAGGCAAAGATGTTTTAGCCAGTGCCCAAACAGGCACAGGTAAAACAGCTGCATTTGCTCTACCTATTATTCAAAAATTATCTGAAGTTGAGCATACGCCAACAAATGCACCGCGTGCATTAGTATTAGCTCCTACTCGTGAGCTTGCAGAGCAAATAGCCAATAATTTTAAAGATTTTGCTAAGTATACTGCTCTTAAAACCGTTTGCCTTTTCGGCGGTGTTAACATAGCAGGTCAAGCGAATGGTCTAAAAGAGGGGGTAGATGTCGTAGTTGCTACTCCGGGTCGTTTACTTGATCATATTCGCCTTGGTAACTTGAGCCTTGCTCAGGTTAAGCATTTAGTTCTTGATGAAGCTGACCGTATGCTTGATATGGGCTTTATTGGTGATATGCAAACCGTGATCAATGCCTGTGCTGATGAGCGCCAAATATTATTATTTTCGGCTACATTCCCAGCGGCAATTAAGCAGTTTGCAAGTAAAGTGTTAAAGCAAGCGGAAATTGTGCGCGTTGATCAAACAAACAGCACTGCAGCAACTGTACATCACGTTGTTTACCCAGTAGAAGAGCGCCGTAAGCAAGAATTACTATCTGAACTTGTTGGGAAAAAGAACTGGCAGCAAGTGCTTGTGTTTGTAAATATGAAAGACACAGCTGACGAGTTAGTCAAAGAACTTAATCTTGATGGTATTCCTGCGGCTGTATGTCATGGTGATAAGACGCAAGGTAATCGTCGTCGCGCATTAAGTGATTTTAAAGCGGGTAAAGTTCGCGTGCTCGTAGCAACTGAAGTGGCCGCGCGAGGTATCGACATCGATGGTTTACCGCGTGTGATTAATATTGATTTACCATGGCTTGCAGAAGATTACGTACATCGCATTGGCCGTACTGGCCGTGCTGGTAATCAAGGTGAAGCAATTTCGTTTGTAAGCCGTGAAGAAGAAAATACTTTATTCGAAATTGAAACCCTAATAGGTCAAAAAATTGAGCGTGAATACTTACCAGGTTATAAAGTAAGTAACCGTGAAGTACTAATTGATAAAATTGGTAAAAAACCGTCTCATTTACGTCGTTCGCGCAGTAATAAAGTCTCTGGTCAAGCAACGGGTGAAGCTCGTGCAAAAAACCGTTCGCGTATTTCAGGTGTACGTAAAAGCCTTAAAGGCGAAAAGCTTGCTTTGAAAAAGTAATATTAAAAGTACACAAAGTGATAAAGCCTGAGTTTACTCAGGCTTTTTTGTTACTCTTATACCAATCGACTTAAATATTTAACCATCCTAGCGAGCTAAATAAAGCGCTAACTGCGTTATAAATTTTCATGTACGACTGCATGGATGCAGGAGGTAGAGCAATGCAGGAGCAATTGCCGAGAACAACACCATGTCAAAATTTATGCCTTGTTATCACTCCATTTATCTGTCGCTATAATTGGTCAGTAACTTAACACGATTGGTATTACTTAAAATATGGGCATAAAAAAGCCCCAACTTGTGGGGCTTACATCAAATTAAGCCAAAAACTTGGTTATGTGTTTTTCTCAATCATTGATAATGCTAAAGCTTCGGCTGCTTTTATCCCATCAATACCTGCGGAAAGAATACCACCTGCGTAGCCCGCACCCTCACCGGCAGGATATAAGCCTAGGGTATTAATGCTTTGCATACTCTTATCCCGTTTGATGCAAATAGGTGATGAAGTGCGTGTTTCAACACCCGTCAATAATCCATCATTAGTGGAAAAACCACGAATTTGCTTGTTAAATGCAGGGATTGCTTCACGGATGGCGTCAATTGCAAAACGTGGTAGCACTTTTGCTAAATCAGTTAGCTTAATGCCTGGAGTATACGAAGGTTTAACATCTCCTAATGTACTTGAGTCTTTCCCTTTTAAGAAGTCACCAATTAATTGTGCAGGTGCGTCATAATTACTGCCACCTAACTCGTATGCTTGTTCTTCGAGTTTGCGCTGCAAATCAATGCCAGCTAGTGGGTGCCCTGGGAAATCTTCATCGGGGGAAATGCCCACAACGATAGCGCTGTTTGCATTGCGTTCACTACGTGAATATTGGCTCATGCCATTGGTAACAACGCGACCTTTCTCTGATGTTGCAGCAACCACAGTTCCACCCGGGCACATACAAAAGCTGTAAACAGTCCGGCCATTGTCGCAATGATGTACAAGTTTATAATCAGCTGAACCAAGAATTGGATTGCCCGCATTCGTACCAAAACGGCATTCATCAATCATTGATTGCTTATGCTCAATTCTAAAGCCAACAGAAAATGGTTTTGCTTCAACGTAAATACCTTTGTCATGCACCATTTGAAAAGTATCACGGGCACTGTGACCCACAGCAAGCACAACATGACGAGTATTGAGTTGCTCGCCTGATGAAAGTTTAAGACCGGTAACTTGACCGTCTTCTAGTAAAATATCATCGACACGGGTGCTAAAACGAATTTCACCGCCAAGCGCTTCAATGCTTGCACGCATTTTTTCAATCATGGTAACGAGTTTAAAGGTACCGATATGAGGTTTGCTTACGTACAAAATTTCCTCTGGTGCACCTGCTGTTACAAATTCAGTAATTACTTTTCGACCATAATGCTTTGGATCTTTTACTTGGCTATATAGTTTGCCATCAGAGAATGTACCTGCGCCGCCTTCACCAAATTGTACATTTGACTCCGTATTTAAAGTACGTTTACGCCAAAAACCAAATGTATCTTTTGTGCGTTCGCGTACTTCTTTACCGCGTTCTAATATAATAGGTTTGAAGCCCATTTGTGCCAATATCAAGCCTGCAAATAAACCACAAGGCCCAAAACCAATAACAACAGGACGCTCTTGGATTGTGGAAGGTGCCTTACCTACAAACTTATAGCTGGTATCAGGTGCGACTTTAACGTGTTGATCTTTTGCAAACTTGTCGAGTAGCTGCTCTTCATTATCAACGACAATATCAAGGGTATAAATGAGTAAGATTGCGGTTTTTTTTCGTGCGTCGTAACCACGTTTAAAGACGTTAAAACTGTGAAGTTGATCTGCATTAATGGCAAGCTTGGTAATAATAGCTTGTTCAATTGCGTCTTCGCTATGCTCAAGAGGCAGTTTTATTTCTGTTAAACGTATCATATTTAATCTCTATTAGGTGTCTTAGCAGTCACTTTGGCGAACCGCTCACAATGGCGCGTATTTTACGTTAATTTAAGCTGCGATGGCAGTGATTATTTATTGTATTTTTTCAAGCGTTGGGTATGATCCAGCGCTGTTGTTGAGTAAATATAGGCATAGTAAGAATATGGCATTTGTAGTCACTGAAAACTGCATTAAATGTAAATACACGGACTGTGTATCAGTATGCCCTGCGGATGCGTTTTATGAGGGGCCTAACTTTTTAGCAATTAGTCCAATTGATTGTATAGATTGTGGTTTATGTGTACCTGAGTGTCCTGCTGAAGCAATATATCAAGAAGATGAATTACCCGAATCGCAAAAAGATTTTACGGAACTCAATGCTGAACTTGCACTTGTGTGGCCGAGAATAACTGAAGTTAAACCCGCACCAGATGATGCAGACACCTGGAATGGCGTTGCAAACAAACTAAAATTAATCGAAAGTTAATTTAAATTCTATTTCACCTCCAATTTATTAATTATTAATAACATTTATTTAATTTAACTATTAACAAATGACCCTGCTTGAATTAAACTTTCTAGGTTAATTTACTCCTGATGAGTAATCTGATTCTAAACGGATGTTTATGCAGCTTCTAAAATCAATAAATACACAGGTATTCTTTGTCGTACTGACATTAAGTAGCTTTTTTAGCGTAGCAGAAAAGCAACAATTTAATTTGGCCCATATTGAGCAAAGTATCGATCTTGATGGACAATTAAATGAACCCCATTGGCAGCAAGCTACATTAGTTGCTCTGCAGTATCAAAATGAACCCAACGAAAAAGGCACACCTCCGGTAAAAACCGATGCATATTTGTATGAAGATGGCAGCTATCTATATGTTGGTTTTATTGCATACGATAATGATCCGAGTCAAATACGTGCAGCATTAAGAGACCGAGATACTTTATGGTCTGACGATAATGTCGCAATAATGATTGATACATTCAATGATGAACGTACAGGCTATGAGTTTTATGTAAATCCGCTGGGTGCCCAAGCAGATATGCGTATGACTGATACAGATGGCTGGAGTGAAGACCCATCTTGGAATGCAATTTGGGATAGTGCCGGTCAAATTACCGAGCAAGGTTATGTGGTAGAAATGCGAATTCCATTTACTGCATTACGATTTCCAAAAAATAAAGCAGATATGACATGGAGCTTTGCTGCGTGGCGAAATTATCCACGTGACGTGACGTACCAAATGTCGAACGTCGGATTTGACCGTGATACTAAATGCAGCTTTTGCCAATTTGACAAAATCACTGGTTTTAATGCCATGGAACCCAGTAAAAACATTCAAGTAACACCAACATTTACCGCACTTCGCCATGATGTTAAAGAGTCAGTCCCAGGTGACTGGAATGACGGGGATATTGAGACTGAAGCAGGTTTAGATTTACGCTGGGGGGTCACGCAAGATGCGGTGATCAATGCAACAATTAACCCTGATTTTTCACAAGTGGAAGCGGATGAGTTAGAGCTGGATGTAAACACCACCTATTCAATTTATGTTGCTGAAAAGCGCCCCTTCTTTTTAGATGGCGCATCTTATTTTAAGAGTAGTCTATTTGAATTACTTTATACCCGTACTATTGCAGAGCCTGAAATTGGCGCAAAAATAACAGGCAAAACCAATAACCATAGCTATGGTTTTATGTATGCTGATGATGAAAATACCAGTGTGTTATTACCAACAAATCAAGGTTCAGGTTTTGCTAACTTAGGGGGTAAATCAAAAGCCTCAGTAGGGCGTTATCAATATGATATAGGCGAACAAGGTACCATTGGCGTAATGACTACCCATCGTGAATCAGCTGATTATCATAATACGGTATTGTCTCTTGATGGTAGTTACTGGTTTAACCAAACCGATAGTTTAATGTACCAAGTTGCTACCGCAGACACGAAGAATTCGACTTACCTTGTTGATAAATATAATTTAAAGCAAGATCAATCAGATCAAGCCTATAAAATTGAATTTACACGAGAAAAACGTGATTATGAGTTATATGCAAGTTACGAGCACGTGGGTGAAGATTACCGTACTGATTTAGGTTACCAAGCAAAAGTTGATTACAAAAAAGTAAATCTAGGGGGCGGTCAAACCTGGTATCTCGATGCTGATAACATCATAACAGAATATTCATATGAAGCTGATTGGGATAAATCATGGGCACTTGATGGCCGCTTACTTGAAGAAGAATATGAAGCAGTTGTTGAATTAAATGGACAGTTACAGTCATTTTTACAATTTGGTTTAACCCACCGAAATGAAAATTATTATGATGAGTTTTATAACCAAAACATTGGTTTTGTGTACGGTGGGTTTAATCCAACTAATGACATTCGTTTAACATTATACAGTGAATTTGGCAGTAAAATAGATTATAGCAATGAGCAGCTAGGTGAGTTACTGGCCATTGAACCTGAGTTTACTTGGGATATTAATGACCATTGGCAAGTGCAATTAGAGCATAGCTATAGTCGTTTGAATGCTCAAAATGGCGAGCGTATTTATACCGCAAACCAAACTGATCTACGTATTTATTATAAATTTAATATGCGCTCTATGCTTAAATTGGTTATGCAATTCGAAGATATTGACCGTAATAAAGAGGCCTATTATTTTGCTGTCAATCAGACGAATCGAGAGTTAGGTAACCAGCTAATTTATTCCTACAAGATCAACGCTCAAACACTGTTTTACTTAGGGTATTCTGATAAAGGTTATCAAAATGATTCACTGAAAAGTTTAGAGCGAAATCAACGTACGTTTTTTACAAAGCTTAGCTATGCATGGCAGCTTTAAATTTATAGAGATCAAGAATGAAAAATGTAATATTTCCAATAGTCATTTTTATGGCTTTAATATTGACAGGGTGTGTTAGTCCTAAGTTTTCGGGTGATCCTTTACCGGTTGAGGTACTCGCACAGAACCCTAAAGTACTTGTAATTAATGATAAAGAAACACGTGATGGATTTCAAAGTGCAATTGAAGGCTGGATGGATACAAATAAAATTAACTATGTTGTTAAACAAGAAGGTGTCGAGCACAACCCTGAAGAGCTAACGATAGAATATGTTGGCTACTGGAATTGGGATCTTGCACTATTTTTAAGTCGAGCAGAAATTGAGGCTTTTTATAAAGGTCAAAGAGTCTCAAAAGTATCTTATGAAGCCCCAAGTACATTGCATACAGGCAAGTTTGGTGATGCAGCTGAGCGAATAAACTTAATGCTGGAAATTATGTTTGGGAAACTCTCTTTAGCAGACGCTTCAAAAAAATTGTAAGCTTTCCCCAGTTTTTAAACTGGGGAATAAACTTATAAATTACGTAAATATGCTTCAACAAACTGAGCCTGATTTGGGGCTTTTGGTGCTGTTTTAAATTGAATTAACGTATCGGTGTGGCGTAGCTTTAATTCATCAGCAAACTCACATGAAATTTGTCCAAACCGCTGTGCTTTCGCTTTAAATGCAGGTTGTTTTTTACATTGTTGCGCCAAGCTTGTTGCAATTTGAGCGCAATAAGCACCGACAGCGTAGGTCTGCAGTATTTTATCATCAAGTTCTTGCCAATTGACTGTTGTTGTAATGTTTTTACCGCAAAGCTTATTAAGTTCTTTGGTTGCAGCCGTTAATGCTATTTGTGATTGTTTAATACTATTGTCACGATCAAACTTAGCCAATTTTAGTTGTATACCTTGTTCTTGTTGTGCCTGATATTGCGCATATACATCTTCAGAAATAGCTGTTGAGCGTTTATCTTTTAGTTCGGATAAGTAAATACCTTGTCGTGTATTCGGCAAATATAGCGTGTAGTTGCAACAGCTATAGCTTTTTCCTTTTGTGATTAAAGCGCGTTGTTCACCATCAAAAGTGTATTTATAAGCTTCAATACTGCCGTGAGGTTTTAAGTCTGTTAAAAAAACGACTTCATCAATTGGGCTATTAACACCGACCACTTTAATTAAAGCCTGAGACTTATCTCGGCTTTCAATGATCGTTACATGTTCGCCACTGGATGACTCTAAAAGAATAGGGTATTTTTGAAATTCAATTGCTTGAGCAGAGGAACAAAATAGAGCAAGTAAAAGTAGAATTTTTTTCATTTTTAAATCCATTTAAGTAAGTTGGGGTGAGTTTAACAATCGAGATTTATAATTAAAACAACTAATTATTACCCTCCGTTTATTATTTTTGTATTAGCGTGTTTTGATAGCGGGTAACTTCATCTGTGACAACCGATTCTAAACTTTTTAAACCCCATTGCTTACCGATTGCTATTGCTTGCTCAATGGGCAGTTTAAGCTCAGTTGCATGGTATACAGCAACAAGGGCACCGACACGATTGCTGCTGGCACAATGCACTAAAGTTGCCTCAGATGATGTTTCATTTAGCAATTTCTGTAATAAAATAGCGTTTGTAACATTTATATCAGCCTTTGAAGTTATTGGTAATGCCGCGTATTGCAAACCAAGTGTATTTACAACATCTTCTTCATCCCACTGGGTTTCATTTTTACCGCGTAGGTTTATAATATGCTTTACCCCTTTGTCAGCAAGTTGCGAAAGCTGTGCTTGTGTCGGCTGCCCTGAGGTATAAATATTTTCTTGAGGGTTAGCGAAATTGTTTAGCTTTATTAACTCAATTACTTGAGGATTTTTTTGTTCTGCTATGCAAGGTGTACTTAATAAACAGCAAGTAAATAAGATGAGAAAAAGTGCTTTCATAGTTGAGGCCTCATTTGGTAGGTATAAATGTAATAATGCCAGCGGGTGCTGACATTATTAAAATATTATTAAGGAGTATAATAAATGGGTGAGTCAGGCCCAACAGGTAAGCCTAGAACAAAGACCCACAGATAGAACAAGGCGACCCAACCAACAAAGAATATCATGCTATATGGCAGCATCGTAGCGACGAGTGTACCAATTCCCATGTCTTTTTTATACTTAGTGGCTACCGCGAGTATGAGTCCAAAGTAACTCATCATTGGTGTGATTAAATTAGTAACTGAGTCACCAATACGGTACGCGGCTTGAATTGTCTCTGGTGCATAACCAATTAACATAAGCATTGGTACAAAAATAGGGGCGGTAACGGCCCATTGCGCCGATGAAGAGCCTAAACTTAAATTAACTAAAGCACACATAAAAATAAAGAGTACGAATACCTCGGGGCCAGTCAGATTAAGCGCTTGTAACATAGCAGCGCCATTGATTGCTAAAATAGTGCCTAAATTTGTCCATTTAAAAAATGCGACGAATTGTGCTGCAAAGAATACCAATACAATGTACATGCCCATTGAACTCATGCTTTTGCTCATAGCATCAATGACATCTTTATCATTTTTCATGGTGCCGACAACACGACCATACACAAACCCAGGTATACCAAAAGTAACAAATATAAATACGACAATCCCTTTTAAAAATGGTGATTGTGTTACTAGACCCGTTTCTGGATTACGCAAAATGCCATCAGCAGGCACAATAGTCCACGCTAATAATAGTGATACAACTAATAAAGAAAACCCTGCCCATTTTAAGCCTGACTTTTCAACAGCTGTTAAACCTTGAATATTATTTTGCTCTAAATCTGCACTTGCATCGTCAGGGTTGTATTTACCAAGGCGTGGTTCAACAATTTTTTCGGTGACTAAGGTACCTAGAACTGCGATAAGTAAAACCGAAATCATCATGAAATACCAGTTAGCTTCTGCGCCAACTTGATAAGTAGGATCGATCATTTGTGCAGCTGGTGTGGTGATACCTGCAAGTAACGGATCAATTGTTCCTAATAATAAGTTGGCACTGTAACCACCGGAAACACCGGCAAAAGCGGCAGCAAGGCCCGCTAAAGGGTGACGGCCTAAGCTGTGAAATATCATTGCAGCGAGCGGAATTAAAACAACGTAACCAAGCTCTGATGCGGTGTTGGATAAAATAGCCGCAAAAACTACCATAAAAGTAACTAAACGTTTTGAAGCACCCATAACCATGCCGCGCATTGCAGCAGATAAAAGCCCTGAATGCTCAGCAACACTTACACCAAGTAAGGCCACAAGCACAGTCCCTAAAGGGGCAAAGCTTGTAAAATTAGTTACTAACCCGGTCACTATGCGTTGTAAACCTTCAGCACTTAGTAAACTGACCACTTCAATAACACCATCAGGATCACGCCCTGCAGATCCAATTGGACGCGGATCAATCGCACTTAAGCCAAACCAGTCGGCGATGCCACTAAAAACAACGATGGCTACACAAAACATCGCAAATAAGGTGATAGGGTGGGGTAACATATTCCCCATAAACTCAACGGTTGCTAAAAATCGGTTAAATAACCCCGATTGTTTTTCAGGCGGTGTTGAATTCGCAGTGTCGACAACTTTTGACATAGCTGGTTCTCAAAATTTTAAAATTGCCGCAATCTATCATTTTTTACGTTTAGTATCACCTATAAACGGTGACTTACTTACTTAGTACGTTAAATTACCCCTAATGTTAGCGAACACCTTTAAATAACAAAGGGTAACGACGTAATCTGTTGC
Organism: Pseudoalteromonas sp. NEC-BIFX-2020_015; assembly: GCF_012952265.1. Lineage (NCBI taxonomy): Bacteria > Pseudomonadati > Pseudomonadota > Gammaproteobacteria > Alteromonadales > Pseudoalteromonadaceae > Pseudoalteromonas > Pseudoalteromonas sp. NEC-BIFX-2020_015. The sequence goes on along the minus strand of NZ_JABCJL010000009.1, from coordinate 99,895 downwards.
CTATATAGTCATCAGCTAATATCTGCTCACATATATCATCAACATTATTTGAGGCCTCAAATACCCAATCAAATCTTTCGATAGCTAATAAAAAACCACGTTTGAGAAAACGTTGCTGGCGATATTCATCCAAGTTTTTTCGGATAATATCTAACTTGCTCGGATCTTCACGCAAACGTTCAATTACATTATTTATAAATGCGCTACCATTTTTATTTTCTGTACGACGCTTACGGCGAGGACGAGTTGGGTACACAATTATTCCTCATTAAAGATGTTAATGATTTTTTTAAGAAAGTCATCTTTATGCTTGTCGTGCTCATAATCAAGATGGTAAGTATTGTGAAACCCAAATCTCAGCGTTACACCACTGCCTTTTAAATAAACCGTGTACCCATCAATATCAGAAAACGCTGTTAACCCCATATAGTATTTGCCTTCTTCAGTAATCTCACCACGTTGAATAATTCGCTCATATACCGCAAGTACTTGTTTGCCATCAATGTCATTTTTCATTGCTACTCCAAATTATTTGTTGATCTATTAATCACTACGTATGGGCATAACATTTAGTTTAAACCATCGAATTAAAGTCACTGAAAATGTCGCAAAATTACAAGTTAGCTCTTAAGTTGCTATGCTAAAGTGTTTTTATTTTAGGGATGACAAAGATGAAATATATATACGTTACAGCGTTATGGTTATTTTTATGTTTAGGCAGTGCAACTACACAGGCAAATGAATCAAGCCTGACTTTAAAAAACCAACAGGGCGAACTCTTTGAACTAAACCAAATTATAGGTAAAAAACCTGTGTATCTAAAATTCTGGGCTACGTGGTGTAAACCGTGTATGGAACAAATGCCGCATTTTCAGCATGCATATGAACAATATGGGGAGTCAGTTGATACGATAGCAATTAATATCGACCTCAATGATGATCCGAGTGCTGTGGAGGCTGTTAAAAAACGCTTTAATTTAACAATGCCGATTATGACTGATGATACCGCTAAAGTCGCGAAACACTATGAGTTTAGAGGTACGCCTTTTCATGTATTACTGGATAAAACGGGGAGAGTGATTTTTCAAGGGCATGATGCTGACAAAGCACTTGATAACACACTACGATTACTATCTCATGATGGTGTTGTTGAAAAGCCACGCTTATTGGATAAAGAGAGTCAAAAAGTAGCGCTTACTCTCACCATTCCAGACAAAGGCTTAAAAGCCGTTTTATATACAGCGACTTGGTGCGACTGGTATTTAGCGGATACTCGCCCAAAGATGGCAAAAAACTGTATTGCAGCACAAGAGCAAATAAATGCCTTAACGGCGCAGGGAATAGATACAGAGGCGAGAGTGAGTCAACTATGGACGGATGAAGCCGCTGTGGCTGAGTACGTAGAAAAATTTAAAGTGCTTCATCCACTTTATATAGATCATGGGAATGACTTATTTATTTCCAATGAAGTGAGTCAAGTTCCTACTTTATTACTCTATAAAGACGCTAAAGTAATACAGCGAGTTACTGACTTTTCAAGCCCAATTAATATGCTAAAGCAGTAATAATTTGCTTTGAATATACGAAAAACTATCCTATGCTCAAGGCTCATACCCCACTGAGCTTAGAGCATGATAGATAAGGCGTTATTACTTAAAACTCGGGAGTTATCAGATCGATTAATCGCGCTGCAAACACCGATACGTATTTTAGATGCCATTAATTGGGATAAAAGCGTAAAAGAAGAGTTTTTCAGACAAAAGTGTCAAAAGAATCCGCTCGTAGATAGAGCCTATTACCAACAACGTGATTTAGGCTTTGTCCCGAGTGATTTACGTCAAGCATTTTCTGATTTAAATCGTAATATTATCAGCCAGCTCGGGCAATTAAACCCGATAGCGCAATACATGAGCAAAATGTGTACTGAATATAAAACAGTACTGAGTATGCTTGAATACAGAGGCACACCTGAGTTCCATGACTTATCTGTCGAGTTATTTGGGCATCCAAAAGATTTATTTCATGCGGGGGAGCCATCATTATCAGAGCTTGCAAATATGCTCGAGTTGCCTCTTAAAAACTTACTTTCTGCGGACATTTTACCTGATGACCCTAAGAATATTGATGCCGATGAAGCGGTTAAAATTCTTGCTGAGCAAGTGAAATTAAGCATGCCAGGTATCGATGTTGAGGTGATGATTAGCGATGGGATCGTCAGTGACGCCGCTGCGGGCGCTAACAATATTAAGCTGAATCAAGACGTGAAGTTTTCACAACGTGAGCTAGATATTTTAGAAGTTCATGAAGGGTGGATCCATGTTGGCACCACACAAAATGGCTTAGCTCAGCCTTATTTAACATGTTTAAGCAAAGGGACACCCAGCTCTACCGTGACCCAAGAAGGGCTTGCTGTTTTAACTGAGATCATCACGCTTAAATCAACACCGCGTCGTTTAGCGAAGCTAGTAAACCGCATTCAAGCGGTGACTAAGGTGATTGATGGCGCTGAGTTTGTTGATATTTATCGAGATTACGTTGCGCAAGGTTTAAGCAAGGATGAAAGCTATACCCTGGCACAACGCGTATTTAGAGGCAGTACAGCGACAGGATTACCCTTTACAAAAGACATCGCATATATAAAAGGGTTTGTACTGGTTTATAATTTAATACGTGTAGCAATACAGCTTGGTCGTATTGATCAATTACCATTATTGTTAGTCGGTAAAATTTCGATAGATGACTTTAGATTGATTTCCCAGTTGCATGATTTAGGCGTAATAGAATCACCTAAGTTTGTGCCACCGCACTTTAAAGATTTAAGAGGTTTGGCAACGTGGCTTAGTTTTGGCCGTTTTATAGGTAACCTGTCATTTGAACAATTAGAGAATGATTATAAACCGCTATTTTTGTGATGAATTTATTACATCAATCGGTTAAATAATTGAACAACTTAACTAATTAGTATGTATTACAAAAAGGCCTTACAAAAATTGTAGGGCCTTAGTTCAGCTTTTATGTAAATAATTTAGCAAGCCGCATTATTTTATTAACGCGCGTTAGTACTTTCAAATATTTTATCTGCTGAGGCGGCAACAAAGCCGGTATAAAGCTCACCATTAGGCTTAGCATAACGAATAGCAAACTCATAAAAACAACTCGGAACGCTCATTTTTGTGTCACTAAATTCAACCTCAAAGTCATCAGCAAGCGTTGATGATTGCTCTAATAGTACAGCAGGTGAACCTTTTATTTCCCCGCCTGAGGTATTAAGTGCAAAACCTGCGTCTTTAAGTGCTTGGTTTACATCTTCAATGTTATCAAACTTGGCAAGCTCATTGATGTTTACGGTAAAGTGGTTTGCACGGTAACCCCATGCTGACATCCATGCTGCGTATTCACTCTCAGCTAATAATGCCTTGTAGGTATCAGCGTCAACTTGCCAATGAGTACCCGAATATAAAAAATTATCGCCGGTAACAACGCTTTCGTCGATGTTTGCAACCATCTCGTTGACGATATTTTGCAATTCAGTGGAGCACTTTTCTACTAGCAGCTCAGAGATAAATACTTTTGGCTGTTTTGGATCAGTGTGTTCATAATGTTTGGCGTATAGTTTTTTAGCTTCGAAGTGGTATTCACCGCATTCTTTGTAACCTACCGCTAGAAAATGAGCTGCTAGTTTTTCAAGCCCAATTTTTTCATGGTTAAAGGTACGAAGCGCAATATGATCATTGATCACATCATCTTTTTGCGTTGATCCAAGTAATTCATGTACTTTTACAGCTGAAGGAGTGACTGCAAGGTAGTTTTGCCATAAGTTGTCAAAAAGAGTATTTACATTTGTGTGCATTTTTAATTCCTTAATTTGGTTACTGTGGCCGTTACGCCACAGGCTGATTATTCGATGATTAAGCCCGGCGCAAGGGTTGTAGGTAGATTAACCTGTGATGCTTCAACTGATGCAACAGGATATGAGCAGTAATCTGCTGCATAATAGGCGCTTGCTCTGTGGTTACCGCTGGCACCAATACCACCAAAAGGTGCCGCACTGGATGCACCTGTAATTGGGCGGTTCCAGTTAACAATTCCAGCGCGAATACGCTTTAAAAAATGATCATAGTCATCACGTGAATCACTTAATAGACCAGCAGATAAACCAAATGACGTATTGTTCGCTTCACTAATAGCACTGTCAAAATCGTTATAACGGTAAACTTTAATTAATGGTCCAAAGTGTTCTTCATCAGGGATATCAGCCACGTTGGTTACATCAATAATACCTGGGCTTACAAATCCTGTTCCTGACTTTAAATGAGCAAGTGTAACGAGTGACTTGGCACCCATCGATAATAGCTGCTGCTGAGCGGCCACCATACCTAACGCTGCTTTTTCGCTGATCATAGCGCCCATAAAGGGTTGATCTTCACTAAAACTATCCGCTACATTAATTTGTTTAGTGGCGGTGATCAGTTTTTCTAAAATGGCATCGCCATTTGGTGTGTTTTCAATAAACACACGACGCGCGCAGGTGCAGCGCTGGCCAGAAGTAATAAACCCTGATTGAATGATGTCATGGACTGCGGCACTTACATCAGCTACACCTTTAATGATAAGGGGGTTATTGCCACCCATTTCTAATGCTAAAATCTTGCCAGGGTGACCTGCAAATTGTTTATGCAATAAATGGCCTGTGTTTGAACTACCAGTAAAAAATAAACCGTCAGTATCTTGATGGCTCGCAAGTGCTATACCTGTTTGCACTTCACCTTGGACAAGGTTAATGACACCTGCTGGCAAACCTGCTTTTAACCATAAACAGAGCGTGTATTGCGCGACTAAAGGCGTCAGCTCTGAGGGTTTAAATACCACCGTATTGCCAGCTAAAATGGCTGGAACAATATGGCCGTTTGGTAAATGGCCAGGAAAATTATATGGGCCAAAAATAGCGACTACGCCATGTGGTTTATGACGAATAAATGCTTTGGCACCTGGCATTGAGTTTTCTGTGGTACCCGTACGTTCGTTATGTGCATTGATAGAAATAGCAACTTTACCTGCCATTGCGCCAACTTCAGTGCGCGATTCCCAAAGTGGTTTCCCTGTCTCGCTTGCAATTATGGTAGCAAACTCTTCGCTGTGTTTTTTTAGTTGAGCAACGAAGTTTTCAAGAATTGTAATTCTATTTTCAATTGATGATTCAGCCCATGCTAATTGTGCCAGACGCGCTGACTTTACTGCAGCATCAACTTGCTCTTTACTTGCCGTTTTGCCTTGCCAGATTATCTGACCATTACTAGGGTTAATTGAATTAAAGTCATGACCTAGGCCAGCATGCCATTGGTTATTGATTAACTGTGTACTTTGAGTCTCAATGCTCATTATAAACTCCTACGAGGTTACAGGCGGAAGAAACGCGCTGCATCCCCTTGTTTTAATTTAAGTGCGGTTGCAACTTCACGGCTAATAATTAAAGTGTGCTTGGCATGGTTATAGTGAGCGTGTTTGGTAAACGTTGCTCTGAAGTCATTCACGCCTTGGTTGCAAATAGCGAGTGTGTCGGAGCTTTGTTCATTAATATGATCCAGCTCACCAATTGATATCGGGCACACTAAGGATTCACGCACACTGCGTATATTTCCTAACTTTGCTTCAACGGTTGGCCCAGCATCAAATAAATCAACGTAGCCACGATGTTCAAAGCCTTCTTTTTCAAGGAGTTTCAGTGCAGGTTTTGTATGCTCATGAACTTTTCCTATCACTGCCTGCGCTTTCTTACTGAGTAAATTGGCATAAATAGGGTATTTAGGCATGAGTTCACTTATAAACGATTTATCGCCTAAACCAACAAGGTGATCAGCTTGAGGAAATTCAATACTAAAAAAGTGTTCTTCAAGCCATTGCCAAAAAGGTGAGTGGCCGTCTTCGTCGCTTACACCGCGCATTTCGGCAATGATCGTGTCAGCAAATCGTTCACTGTGCTGTGCCATAAACAAAAATCGTGAACGTGATAAAAAACGTCCAGCCAAGCCTTTACGGCTGTCTTCGCGTAAAAATAATGTACAAATCTCAGAGCAGCCTGTGTAATCATTACACATGCTTAAAATATCAACTGTGTTATATACTTTCAGGGTTGCAGAGTGGTGAACTGTTTTACCTAGATGGTAATGGTATAATGGCACGTTCAAACCCACCGCAGCCTCAATCGCTGTGGTGCCAACGACTTGCCCTGTTTCACTGTCCTCTAATACGAATAAGTAAGTTTCGTCGTGGGGCTGAGTAATGTTTTTCGCGAAACTTCTTTCTGCGCGTTCAATTTTTTCTAGCAATAAAGCATCATCAACGGGCAATGATGTAAAACCATGGCCAGATTCGATTGCAATTTGCTTTAACGCATCAAAATCGTTGGCGGTGATAGGACGTAATACTTGCATTCAAAGTGCTCCATTAGCACCCATGTAGGGTGCTAAATTAGGTTAAGCGTTTACAACATCTGCCACTGCTTTTTCAAAGCGTGCTAAACCTTCTTTTATATCCTCTAGTGGGATCACGAGCGAAGGTGTAAACCGAATAACGTTTGTACCAGCGACCAAACTCATAAGTCCGTGTTCAGTACTTGCGACGAGAAAGTCCCGTGCACGTCCTTCAAACTTACTGTTAAGTACAGCACCTAATAATAGACCTTTACCACGGACTTCACTAAATACGTCGTATTTTTCGTTGATTTGAGCAAAGCCGGCTCGAAAAAGTTGTTCACGTTCTTTAACGCCAGCAAGTACAGCAGGGGTATTAACGGTATCAAATGCAGCTTCTGCAACGGCGCAAGCTAATGGGTTGCCACCATATGTTGAGCCATGTGTACCAATTTTTAGATGTGCTGCAATGTCGGTTGTTGTGATCATTGCGCCAATTGGAAATCCCCCACCAAGGGCTTTTGCTGTTGTTAAAATATCAGGGGTTACACCTAATTCTTCGTATGCATAAAGAGACCCTGTACGGCCAACACCCGTTTGCACTTCATCAAAGATAAGTAATGCATTGTGTTTTTCGCACAAAGTGCGTACACCTTTAATAAAATCGCTTGTAGGCGAAATAATACCACCTTCACCTTGCAAGGGCTCCATCATAACCGCACATGTCTTGTCGCTAATAAGTGCTTCAAATGCGTTCAAATCATTGTAGTCACAATGATCGATTGCAGCAGGTTTAGGGCCAAATCCATCAGAATAGGCGGCTTGCCCACCTACAGTTACAGTGAAAAATGTACGACCGTGAAAGCCTTTGTTAAATGCGATAATTTGCGTTTTGTCAGCACCATGTATATCCAACGCAAAACGACGAGCAAGTTTGAGTGCCGCTTCGTTTGCTTCTGCTCCTGAGTTCGCAAAATAAACTTTGTCTGCGAATGTTGCATCGGTAATTTTCTTTGCTAAACGCAATGCAGGCTCATTAGTCATAACATTTGATAAATGCCAAATTTTCTCGCCTTGCTCTTTTAAAGCATTTACAAGTGCAGGGTGACAATGCCCTAAACAATTAACCGCTATGCCACCGGCGAAATCAATAAACTCTTTATCGTTTTGATCCCACACTCGTGATCCATGTCCACGAACAGGAATAACATCCGACGGGTTGTAGTTTGGAACCATAACATGATTGAATAAGTCTCTATTTACTTGCATTTGACGCACCTAAAATAACGAATATGAGAGGGTAAATTATAAAAAAGTTATAAAAACGAATATTTATAAAATATATAGCTGCTTAAAAACAGCTCTTTAGTTGTTGTTTTACTATTATCATGGTTCAGAGATTCAATTTGCAGTGCTATTTTGTTAAAATTGACGATAATAAAAAGCAAAATAACGAAGAGTGTTGCCAAAATGATTAGTCAACAAGATGAAAGATTACTATCTATACTACGTACAAACGCACGTGCGAGTATTTCAGATTTAGCAAGAGCGTTAAATTTGTCACGCTCTACAGTACAAAGTAGGATGCTAAAACTCGAAGAAAGCGGCATTATTAAAGGGTACAGTGTTGATTATGGAGAGGCGTATTTAAATGCCATGGTATCGGCACACGTTTCGATTAAAGTGAAGCAAAAGCTAACAACAAAAACCAATCTTGAACTAAAGCAAATTGACGCTATTTCACAACTTTATGCAATTAGCGGTGAATTTGATTTAATTGCAGTTGTTCAAGCGCAAAATTTAGAAAAGCTAAGTCATTTACTCGATGATATTGGTAATTTAGATGGCGTTGAGCGTACAACCTCATCGGTTATCTTAGAGACCAAATTTAAGCGGTAATATGTAGGGTTACCTCCGTTGAGAAAATAGGATGGGATTAAACTTTACTTAAAATAACTTTACTAATATTTTAAGCTTAAATTGTATTAACACACTATACTATACCCAAGCCACCTCAATATGCAGAGTTCAGCGTTTCACAGGGGCCTAATGTCAAGGCGTTACTTTGCAAGAATGGCAGTCCCTTTTAAGAAGCAACAACGATGAGAGTAAGTGCCGGTGAAACGCCCAATGGGTTGGTTTTAAAACGATTTATACTGCGTTATTGATTTTAACAATAGAAACCACTATTACTTGCAATCAATACCTTGCCTAAATCGTTTTAAATTCCAACGACGCTCACATATTGAGGTGGTTTGGGTATATTAATTCAGTACTTATTTTATTCTGTAAATTATTATCAATTTGCTAGTTACTCGAATACAGAGGTCATATGCAGGAAAGTTTATTAAATTCTGTTATTAAAATAACTAAAAATAGAGACATTGATTCACTAGAATATAGCCTTATTTCAACAATTAAAGAGTTTGTTGATTGCTCAGAAATTGCTGTTTATAAAGATTTGGATGTCCAAGAAGAATTGACAATTGAACGTAGTTTGTCTTTGCAGACTCTTAACGATAAAGAATTTATCTGGGGGCCAAGACAGATAATAGATGATCCCGAACCTGAACTTGTATCGTGCTTACGCTCTGCATGTATTATCACAGTGAAGTCGAATGATGGAGTTGAAAAGCGCTGGTTGCCAATTTCATTTCAAGACAAACCCATAGGCGCAATCTCAATAGTGTGTAACGAATTGAAAAGTGCGGATCAAGTATTACTGAACGCTTTTTGTCGAATCTTTGAAAACTACTTATTTATTTTACATGAAAATGAGCGAGATAAGCTAACGGGGTTGCTAAACCGTCAAACTTTTGATAAAAAAATTAAGCAGCTCATTGAAAAACAAGTACTAAAGCAACACAAGTTAACGAAGGTTGATTGCCATAGGAAGTTAAAGCAAAGCTCAACATCTTGGCTTGCAATGATTGATATTGATCACTTTAAAAGTATTAATGACAAGTTCGGACACGTCTGTGGAGACGAGGTGTTACTGGTACTTGCTCAGAGAATGCGTCATTTTTTTCGTTCGACCGATTTGATATTTCGTTTTGGTGGCGAGGAATTTGTTATTGTATTTGAACCAACTAATTTTGAATCAATTAATGAAAAGATGAGTCAATTTCTTGAGATGATAAGAGCAACTCATTTCCCATTTGTAGCAAAGATGACCCTGAGTATCGGTATGTCGCGTATCAGCCCTTATGACTTTCCGATAACGGTATTAGAAAATGCAGATAAGGCACTGTATTACGCAAAAGAAAATGGACGCGATAAACTTTGTTTTTATGAGGAGCTAATTGCTGATAACTTGATTGATTCACCTGATAAGAGTTCAGACATCGATTTATTCTGATCTATTACTTGAGGCAGACCTAATTATTTTATTCTTTTTTACTTCATCAAGCTTGATGATATAAGCATTCCCGCCGATCCCTTTAAATTCCTCGTCTGTGAAGACTATGGTATTTTCATCGTAGAACGTAATAGCTTCTTTTTGAGTAACAATACCTAAATCAATACGCGATACGTCACCGGAAAAAAACTTATCTTCGGAGAAGTTTTCGAATAACCAAATACTGGTTGAATCAAGTAATACAAGTTTTTTTCGATCAGGGCTTAGTGCTGCGGAAGTTATCCAACATAGCTTTTCCATTGTTGTGCAGGTTTTAAAAGAGCCGACAAGTTTTGCGTCAAAATTAGCTGCATGATCACCTACTCTGTATACATTAGTTATGCCATCAAAGGGAACAGTGCGATTTTTAGTAAATAGATATAAATGACGACCAAAAGCAACAAATGCTTCTAAATCAAAATTGCGTTTACTTGCAGCAATAGGGCTCCCATCAAGTTCAGGATACGTAAACTTTATGATTTCAGCCTCTGTGGTGTTTGTTTTTATATCAATCGGGTTTTCAATTTTATAAATTGTTAGCCATTTTCGCTCTTGTTTATTATTGCCAAAATCACCTAAAAAGAAGTGCCCAAAGTCATTTTGAGTCATATCCTCCCAATCAATATTTTTTGCGTTTGTGACAAGTACTTCCTTGGCGATAGACCCATCTTCTCTTAGGCGATAAAGTTTAGCTTCGTCACCACCATCGTTTATAGCCCACAGGTGATTACCTTTATCAAACTCAATACCGGAAATTTCTTTTAGTTTAGGATCGACACTCACTGCCTTTTTACTATATAGGGTATAAATTGAAATGCTTATTGAAATAGTTGTAACTAAAAATACGATAGAGATAAGTGAATATAGGCTTTTTTTAAGCATGTATGAGGATGTCTAAGTACTAAATTGCTAACTATTATTATCTATTTTAGTGTAAATTTCTACGTCTAATAAATTTAGAGTCAATATTTAACTTTCCAGATTCCACACGCCGGTCCCCGTCGCTGCGATATGATTAACATTACCTTGTAAAACTTTATTACCAACATTTAGCGATGACTGTGGACGACTTACAAGGTAACCCTGTACGCTGCTAATTCCCATACGTTTTACTAGTTCAAATTGTTCTATTTCTTCAACACCTTCTGCAACAATTTTAAGCCCTAATTTTGTGCCTAGTTCACTGATTGAGTTTAGAATTTCATTATATTTAGGGTTTTCGTTAGCTTGTGCGATGAATAATCGATCTATTTTTATTACATCAATTGGTAAATCAGCTAGAGTACTTAAAGAGCTAAAACCAGTACCAAAATCATCAATAGCGATGGTTACACCTTCTTTTCGCAATTTTTCAAGTTCATTAATTATAGTCTCACTGGCTGTTATCAACGTTGATTCCGTTATTTCTAGCATCAAGGAGCTTGGTGGAAGTCCTGTTTTAGCTAGTTTTTTCATTACCCATTCGTGAATTGGACGATGTTTAAGTTGGATACCTGACACATTGACAGATATTTTTACTTTACGCATACCAGCATTATGCCATGCTGACATTTGTCTACACGACTCGAGCATTATCCAATCACCAAGCTCTAAAATAAGATTAGATTCTTCTGCTATCGGAATAAACTCAACAGGGGATATTGCACCTTCTACAGGGTGATCCCAACGGACTAGAGCTTCAAAGTAATCTATTGCACAGTCTTCTACGTGAACAATGGGCTGAAAAGATAAGTGAAAATTCTGACACGCTATTGCTAAACGTAACTCTTCTAATAAATAATGGTAACGACGCATCTTGTTGCCCATTTCAGGCGAATAGACCTTAAAAATACCACGACCATCTGTTTTTGCCCGATACATAGCCACATCGGCCATTTGTAATAACGCATGGGGTGTTGATGCGCTTTCTGGGTAAACGGCAATACCGACACTGGCACTAATTTTTATAATTTTATTACCGAGTACAAAGTCACGTTCTATTTCATTTAAAACGTGTTGAGCAACATCTAAGGTTTTAGTGTCAGAATCGATTTCATTAATAAAAATTGAGAACTCATCACCACCTAAGCGAGCTAAATTTTGTTCTAATAAACTGGTCGGATTTAAATCATTCAGTTTATGGTGGCGAAGAACATTAGCAAGTCGCTCGGCGACTTGAATGAGTACTTCATCACCAAAGCTATGTCCAAATGAATCATTAACTTGTTTAAAACCATCCAAATCAATGAACAATAATGCACAGTTAATGTTTTTTATTTCAGCGCCATTTAGCTGACGATCTAAGTGCTCGATGTAAGCATGGCGATCAATCAGTAGCGTGAGCTTATCTTGGCAAATACTTGTTTGAGTTTCTCGTGCGTATGTAGTGACATGGTTATTGAGGGCATTAATTGCTTGGCTCAATTTTGCTACTGATGTGGGATTATCAAGTGGAGGAAGCTGAATATTAAAAGCACTTACCAATTTATGTGTTTGCAGGTGTAATTGGTTAATAACATTATGTTCGCGCTTTATTTGGCGAGCCTTCCCTAAATACCAAGTTAACCATAAGCCCAGTAATATTAATAATATTAAATTGGCAGGGGATAGTAGTGTTGCGTTTAAAACAGATGACGCTTTGGCAGTAATAAACTCGGTCTCTGTAATTTTTATTAATAAATAGTCGTTGTTATTACTGTGTATTAGATGGTGTCCGCTCAATATCGGATTGTACCAAGGCGGCATTTCAAGCTGTGTATTGGCGATTTTAAACGTACGTAGAGCTATGTTTGATTGCTGAGGGTTGATGTTGTTGATTTGTTTTGTAAGCAATACATTTAGGCAATAGCCAAAAACAATAATGGCTATTAAAGCAATACCGAAAGAACGAAAAAAGTTAGTCATTACATTAGCCATAAGGATCCCATTTCAGCTTTGAAGTTATTATTAGGGATTGAAGGTTTTTCTCAGTATATAGTTTGTGACAGCGGGTGACAAAACATTTCGAGTACAATTGTACAGGAGTGATCATTTTTATGATGAAATAGAGTAAATACATAAGGTGTATGGCTTTTTTACTCAAGGAGGACATTAATTTTTTTCACTTTACCTGAGAATAATTCTTAACTACTTTATAGGCTATATTTCGAACATTAACCACAAAGTGGTTTGTTTATTGCTATCTTCATTGCGATGTTTCTTTTTGATGGGTTTTTTATCATTTATTGCACTAAAATTGTGCAATTAAATTTTAATTGCACTGTCATAAAGCATAAACATAACTTTGATTTACTAATAAACAATGTTTTTACGTATAACACCCCTGCATATGTTGAGTAGTTGAACACAGCACGGTGGCAAGGATTAATTAACCAAAAGGTTTAGTTGGAGCCCGCTATGTTAAGCAAACGATTTTTTAAAACCAAAAATGAAGCTGAAGTGACATTTGAATTTCAGCACCCGGAAGCTGAAGAAGTTCAACTTGTTGCTGAGTTTACTGATTGGCAACCCGTTAATATGAAGTTCAACAAGAAAGGGCGCTGTTTTAAATTCAAACAACGATTACCAAGTGATCAACAGTTCCACTTTAGATATTTAGTAAATGGCTGCATTTGGGACAATGATCATCAAGCTGATGGTTACATTGCAAATAGCTTCGGAACAGAAAATAGTATAGTTAATACACAACGTATATAAGGCGCGATTATGGAGTCACTTTCGCAGCTTTTTTACCTGCATGGAATTGGGTATGAGTATACAAAGTACACTGGTGAACACGTTATTTTTAGTGACGAAACTCGCGGTGCGGCACTAAGTTGCTGTGGGATTGATATTACAAATAATGCTGAAGTTGAACATTTAAATGTCACCTTAGATGCAAATAAATGGCTGCAACTAGTGCCTAATTGCAGCATTGTCTGCGAAGAGAAACCAATATTCAAAATACGTATTGATCAACGTTTATTGGCGCAACATTGTGTTATTTCATTCATGGAACTTGAACTAGAAAATATTAATGTCTGTTTGGCTGATTTAATATGTACTGGCGATTATATATTTAACGGTATTAAATATTTAGAACTTGCTTGTCCATTACCTAAACTGCCAATCGGTTATCACCATGTTCGTGTTGACGTTGCTGAAATATCTGGAGTGACCCAATTGTGGGTAACACCAAAGCACAGTTACCAAGTAACAGAAAAAAAACAAAGCGGGCTTTCAATCCAACTTTACAGTTTAAAAAATAAAGCGGGATTAGGAATAGGCGATTTTACTGATTTGCTTGATTTAGTGAAGCAAGCTGCAACACACCAGCTCGATTACATCCTATTAAACCCATTGCACTTACTGTTTTGTGAACAGCCAGAACGAGCAAGCCCTTATAGTCCAAATAGCCGAGCATTATTAAACCCGCTTTATATTGCTGTTGAGTCATGTGAAGATTATCTTGATAATGAATCAGTTGCGATTTTTATGAAAAATGCAGATATTCTGGATTTTAAAGTTACTAATCAGCAGGCGCAATATATTGATTACACAGCTGTAAATTATTTTAAATATGCTGTTTTTAAGTTGCTGTATCAAGGTTTTTGTCAATCTGGAAGTCGTGTCCGTAAGCAGTTATTTGCAGATTTTTGTCTGCAACATAGCGAAACACTCGCGACTTTGAAAGTGGATGATCTTGAGTTTGCGAGCTATCTTCAGTGGCAGGCCCACCTACAATTAAAGCAGTGCCAAGTGGTTGCGCGTGAAAGTGGCATGAGCATAGGTTTAATTAATGATTTAGCTGTTGGCTGTGCTGGTGATGGTAGTGAGTATCTTAATCAGCAACACTTATTTACAGATTATGCTTATGTTGGCGCGCCACCAGATCCTTGGGCTGAACAAGGTCAAAATTGGGGGCTACCAGCACTTAACCCGATTAAGCTTAGCGATAATAACTTTGCTTATTATCGAGCATTGATCCGCGCCAATATGGAAAACGTGGGAGGCTTACGGATTGACCATGTAATGGCTATTCGTCGTTTATGGTGGTGTTTTAACAACCAATATCAGCAAGATGGCTGTTATGTTTATTATCCATTTGAACATTTGCTAGCTGTTTTAACCATTGAATCTCATTTAAATCAATGTATTGTAATTGGTGAAGATTTGGGTGTCGTACCGCCTGAAGTCAAAGCTGCATTAGCTGACAAAGCAATCTTCTCAAATGGCTTATTTTACTTTGAAAAGGATTGTGACGGTGAATTTTTACCTGTTAGTTCTTTTTCAGCGCAATCATTATTGATGATTGCAAATCATGATGTACCGCCTTTTTTTGGCTGGTGGCAAGGCTGTGATCTGAGTTTAAAATATGACTATGAATTAATTGATGAATCGCAATTAATTCAACAACAACAAGCAAGAGACTTAGAAAGGCAGCGATTATTACGTTTCTTGGAAAACTGTGGAAAATCACTGTGTTTACAAAGCCCAGTGAGTGATGTTTATCAAGCGCTAACATTAAGTTTAGCTCATTCACCCGCACGTTTATTTACTATCCAACTAGACGATTTAGATGATCAAACCCTACCTGTAAATATCCCAGGGACAGATAAGGAATACCCTAATTGGCGTAGAGTGCTCACTTATTCAAGTGAAAGCATTTTCGATCGTCATCGTGAATTCCTGCGTGCTATTAATTCCATAAGGACTAATTAAATGAACAGTATTGTTCGTAAACAATCGACGTTGCAGCACTATGGCCCGCAAGTTAATGCATTACAGCGTGGTTGTTTTAAAGACCCATTTAGCTTTTTAGGAACGCATTCAATTTCTGAAACAAAAAGTGAAGTACGTTGTTACATGCCAGGCGCTGGCAAAGTAAGTTTAAAGCTTGGTGAGCAAAGATTAGAGTGCGCACGATACTCTGAGTCAGATTTATTCATAGCAGATGTTAATAGTAAAGATATGGGCACTTATCAATTTGTGGTTGATTATGGTGAATACGAAATTATTTGCGATGACGTTTACAGCTTCGAAAGTAGCCTTGATGACAGCGCGATGTACTTATTTAATGAAGGGACATTAGAGCACGCATATCGACACCTTGGTGCGCATTTTATTGAATTATCAGGTAAACAAGGGGTGCGTTTTAGCGTGTGGGCACCAAATGCGAGTAGTGTTTCTGTTATTGGTGAATTTAACCACTGGCAAAAAAGCCAGCATTTTATGCGTTTTCATCCAGCATCGGGTGTGTGGGATCTATTTATTCCTGAATTAACACAAGGCCAGTGCTACAAATTTGCAATTACAACGTTAAGTGGTGAGGTGTTTGAAAAAGCTGATCCATTTGCTTTTAAAATGCAACAAGCGCCAGGGACAGCATCAGTATTACAAATTCGTCCAACTGCTATAGCGTTGACTAAAGAAATGCAAGCGCAAAGGGTCAAGCGAAATGCAATAGATGCACCCATTAGTATTTATGAAGTCCACTTGGGCTCATGGCAGCGAGAGGCTGGGGATCGTTACTTAAATTATCGAGAATTAGCACAGCGCTTAATTGGATATGTAATTGAGCAAGGCTTCACGCATATTCAATTAATGCCAATTAGTGAATTCCCATTTGATGGTTCTTGGGGATACCAGCCGGTTGGTTTATTTGCACCGACGAGCCGATTTGGCGGTTTGGATGATTTTAGATATTTTGTAGAGCAATGCCACTTAAAAAATATTGGTTTGCTTATTGACTGGGTTCCCGGTCATTTCCCAAGTGATCCGCATGGCCTACATTGTTTTGATGGCACGCATTTATTTGAACATGCTGACGCGCGCCAGGGTTTTCACCCAGATTGGAATACATACATCTATAACTATGATCGTCCTGAAATTCGTAGTTTTTTAGTTGCTAATGCAATGTATTGGCTTGAAGAATTTGCGATTGATGGCTTACGTGTTGATGCGGTAGCGTCGATGCTCTACCTAGATTACAGCCGTAAAGAAGGTCAATGGATCCCAAATTGCTATGGTGGTCGTGAGAATTTAGGTGCGATTGAATGCCTAAAGCAAGTTAATCTACGTAGTTATGCCAATAACCCTGGGATCATGATGGTTGCAGAAGAATCAACAGCGTGGCCTGGAGTTACACGTCAAGTAGATCAAGATGGCTTAGGTTTTGGTTATAAATGGAATATGGGTTGGATGAATGACAGTTTGCATTATATGCAACGCGATCCTTTGTATCGCCAGCATCATCATCATGAATTAACTTTTTCAATGGTGTATGCCTTTAGTGAAAATTATGTTTTACCTTTGAGCCACGATGAAGTGGTACATGGTAAAGGCTCATTACTCGAAAAGATGCCCGGAGATGATTGGCAAAAGTTTGCAAACTTACGTGCTTATTATGCATTTATGTGGGCGCATCCAGGTAAAAAGCTATTGTTTATGGGGGGGGAAATAGCTCAGCGCAGTGAATGGAACCACGATCAATCACTCGATTGGCATTTATTGGAACATATCTCGCATCAAGGTGTACAGCGTACGATTAGTCAACTTAACAAAGTATATACCTCTGAACCAGCGCTACATCAACTAGATAATGATCCAAGAGGTTTTAGTTGGATTGATAGCCAAAATGCACAGCAAAGTATTTTCAGTTTTATTCGATTCGCTAAAAAAGCCAGCGATTATGTTGTCGTGATCAGTAACTTAACACCCACGGTTTATCATGATTATTGTATTGGTGTGCCAAGTGCCGGTGAGTTTAAGGTCATTTTAAATACAGATGAGGAAGCGTTATTTGGTTCAGGAGTGCATGTTGTAGCATTAACGGAGCAAGTAATAAGTACTGTTGCGACTGCAAGTCATGGCCATCAACATAGTATTAAATTGTCTTTGCCTGCGCTTGCGACAATTTATTTAAAAAAGGTGTCTGATGAGCCTATCAATTGAGTTAAATCAAGGTCATATATCTCCGTTGGGGGCAAACGTCGTTGACTCGGGTGTTAATTTTGCTGTTTATGCACCTTTTGCTAAGCAATTATATGTATGTTTGTTTGATGCAAGTGGGCATACCGAAGTACTGAAATTGGCGATGAATAATAATGAAGGTGGAATTTGGAGCTTATATATCAGTCCACTCGCGCCAGGTACTTTATACGGCTATCGAGCTGAAGGCGATTATCAGCCTAAAAAAGGCTTATTCTTTAATAGCCAAAAATTATTGATAGACCCCTACGCAAAAGATTTATTTGGTGAGTTTACATGGAGTGAGCGTCATTATGGTCAAATGCCTATTGGAACATTCAGTGCAGTAAACAACGCAATTGACATGCCTAAATCTAAAGTCACTGAATTACAGCCTTATAAAGGTAAAAAGCCCGCGCATGATTGGAGTAAAACCGTTATTTATGAATGTCATGTAAAAGGCGCGACAGCTCGACATCCATCAATTCCAAGTCAGCTCCAAGGTACATATTTGGGCTTGAGTCATGCAAGTTTTATAGAACACTTACGAAAGCTAGGGGTAACAACATTAGAGCTTTTACCTGTTCATAGTTTTATCAGTGAACAATTTTTAACAGCGAAAGGTTTGCAAAACTATTGGGGTTATAACTCTTTAAATTTTTTTACCCCGCATAAAGATTACTTAGTAAATGGCGAAGTAGCAGAGTTTCAGCAAATGGTAACTAAGCTACATGAAGCAGATATTGAAGTTATTTTAGATGTTGTATACAACCATACCGCAGAAGCAGGCAGTGATGGTCCAATTTTGTCTTGGCGTGGGTTAAATAACCTCGGTTATTATCGTTCAATTAATAACAACCCAGAAGTTTATATTAACGATACCGGTTGTGGTAATACGTTGAATATAGATGACCCCTATACTTTGAAAATGGTGCTAGACAGTCTGCGTTATTGGGTTGAAGTGATGGGGGTTGATGGTTTTAGATTTGATTTAGCCACTATTCTAGGGCGTACTCCTCATGGTTTTAGTCAAACACATAGCTTTTTACAAGCAATAAACCAAGATCCTGTCTTAAGCCAAGTAAAGCTTATCGCAGAGCCTTGGGACATAGGGCCCGGTGGTTATCAGCTTGGTGCATTTCCTGCTCCTTGGCGTGAATGGAACGATAAATATCGAGATGTTGTCAGACGATTTTGGCAAGGTGAAGGCAATATGTTACCTGAGCTTGCAAAGCGTTTGCATGGTTCATTTGACTTGTTTGAACATAATCTACGAGGCCCGTTAAATAGTATTAACTTTATAACTAGCCACGACGGCTTTACATTAACAGATCTCGTTAGCTATGAGCAAAAACATAACGAAGCTAATGGTGAACAAAACCGTGATGGTCATAGTGCAAATTATTCGTTTAATTGTGGTTTTGAAGGGTTCACTGATGATGTAGAAATTACCAAATTACGCTTACAGCAACAAAAGAACCTACTTCTTACATTATTACTTTCTAAAGGCGTTCCTATGCTGTCGGCCGGCAGCGAAATGGGTCACTCGCAGGGCGGTAATAACAATGCATACTGCCAGAACAATCGTACCAGCTGGTTAGCTTGGAAAGACTCTCAACGTCAACACAGTTTAACCCGTTTTATTGACGACGTGTTGAGTATACGTAAAGAGCATAATGTTTTTAAGCACAGTGTGTTTTTGCATGACAGCGATAATCGATTTTGCGTTGATTGGTATTCTGAAGAAAGTAAAGCGATGGAAGAAAGTGATTGGCATGATGGCTCTAAGCAATTTTTAATGTATAGCCTGCGGGATTTACAGGCCAAAACAGCACTACTCATTATATTGAATGCCAGTAAAGTGAAGGTCAAATGCCAATTACCCGTGAGTAATGGGTTATCTACATGGAGTTTAGCGATATCGAGTGTTGATCAAGCAATGATCAAAAGTACGGATGAATTTGAGGTTGCTGCACAAAGCAGCTGGGTTTTTACAGCCAATTTAGAGGACGAATGTCATGGCTAATAATGGTGAACAAATGTGTGTAGCTAAAGGATGGCAAGATGCTCCTTTAATTGATGAAAGTACGCTTGAAGATGATTTATCACGCCATTTTTACTATACCTTAGGGCGTGATCGAGTCGGTAAATCTCAACTATATTTATATAATGCGTTAGCATTGACAATTCGTGATCGTTTAGTAGCTCGTTGCAGAGCAACGAAGCAACAAATGAATAGCGAAAAACGTCGTAAAACAGCTTATATCTCATTAGAGTTTTTGATGGGCCGTGCGCTTGGTAATGCAATTCTAAATTTAGATTTAGATGATCAGGTTAAGGATGCGCTCAATCAGTACTGTGCCAAAATAGAAGATGTGGCAGAAGCCGAGCATGACGCTGGCCTAGGAAATGGAGGCTTAGGGCGTTTAGCTGCATGTTTTTTAGATAGCTGTGCAAGCCTTGCTTTACCTGTAACGGGTTATGGTATTCGTTACGAATACGGCATGTTTAACCAATCAATTGAAAATGGTCATCAAATTGAACAACCAGATAATTGGTTACGTGAAGGGCATCCATGGGAACTCAGCGCGCCAGAACAAGCTAAACGAATTAAATTTTTTGGTCACGTAGAGAGCTATACTGATAAAAAAGGACGTGTTCATCGTCAATGGCTAGACACACATGATGTACTCGCTGTCCCTTATGATGTACCAATTCCTGGTTATAAAAATAACATAGTTAACACATTAAGATTATGGAAGTCTGAAGCCACGGATGAATTTGATTTAAGCGAATTTAATGCGGGTAGTTATTCGGAAGCGGTTGCTCACAAAAATCTTGCTGAACAAATTACGATGGTATTGTATCCCAATGATACCAGTGAAAATGGTAAAGAATTACGCTTAAGGCAACAGTACTTTTTATCGTCAGCCAGCTTGCAAGATATCATGGGTGTATGGGTTTCACAACACGGTGAAGATTTTAGTGACTTTGCAGACTTTCATGTTTTCCAACTCAACGACACTCACCCAAGTATAGCCGTAGCTGAATTAATGAGGCTGTTAATTGATGATTATGATCTAGATTGGGACGATGCTTGGGAAATAACAACCAAAACAATGGCATATACTAATCATACATTATTACCAGAAGCACTTGAAAAATGGTCGGTGTCACTATTTGCACGTTTATTACCACGCATTTTAGAAATTATTTATGAAATTAACGCACGCTTTCTTGCTCACGTTGCGCTTGCGTGGCCAGGGGATGTGGTAAAACAACAAGCACTTTCTTTAATTGAAGAAGGTCCTGAGCCACAGGTTCGTATGGCTTACTTAGCGATTGTTGGTAGCTTTTCTGTCAATGGTGTTGCAGCACTTCACACAGAACTATTAAAAGAAGGGCTGTTTAAAACATTTTATGAGTTATGGCCAGAAAAATTCAATAATAAAACAAACGGTGTCACACCTAGGCGCTGGCTTGCCCATTGTAACCCTAAATTAACCAAACTAATTGGCGAAAAAATAGGAGATAATTGGGTGGGTGATTTTTCACAAATCAGTCAGTTACGTCGTTATTTTGATGACGCTAAATTTCACCAACAATGGCAAGCAGTTAAGCTTGAAAATAAGCAGCGCTTAGTTGATTTAGTTAAAGAGCGATGCGGTGTTGAGTTCGATACGAGTATGATGTTTGATGTGCATGTAAAACGTATTCACGAATACAAACGCCAACTACTTAATGTCCTCCATGTAATTCACCTTTATGACCGCATTCGCCGTGGTGATACTGCTAATTTAGTGCCTCGCTGTGTACTACTTGGTGGTAAAGCAGCACCAGGGTATTACATGGCAAAGCGGATTATCAAACTTATCAATAATGTCGCTGATGTAATAAATAAAGACCCGCTTGCTAAGCCATTTTTAAGAGTTGCCTTTTTACCAAATTATAACGTCACAGCCATGGAAACTATTTGTCCTGCAACCGATCTTTCTGAACAGATATCAACTGCCGGAAAAGAAGCTTCGGGCACTGGTAACATGAAATTTATGATGAATGGTGCATTGACAATTGGTACGTTAGACGGTGCAAATATTGAAATTCGAGATGCTGTTGGCGCTGATAATTTCTTCTTGTTTGGCGCACAAACTGAACAAATTGACGGTATTAAGCAAAGTTATAATCCGTTACATTTAATTCATAATACCCCTGATTTACTTAATGTAATGCAGTTGCTAGAAAGTGGCCACTTCAATTTATTTGAGCCAGGATTATTTGACGACATTATAAATGCAATTAAAAGCCCTCATGATCCATGGCTTGTAGCGCATGATTTTGAGAGCTTTGTACACGCCCAACGTGCCGTTGAG
Source organism: Pseudoalteromonas sp. NEC-BIFX-2020_015 (assembly GCF_012952265.1). Lineage (NCBI taxonomy): Bacteria > Pseudomonadati > Pseudomonadota > Gammaproteobacteria > Alteromonadales > Pseudoalteromonadaceae > Pseudoalteromonas > Pseudoalteromonas sp. NEC-BIFX-2020_015. The sequence continues at coordinate 77,792 of NZ_JABCJL010000009.1, read as the reverse complement.
CACGCCTACTTAGATCAACAGCATTGGACACAGATGAGTATTTTAAATACGGCAGCCAGTGGTGTTTTCTCAAGTGATAGGACGATAAGCCAATACAGTGATGATATTTGGCATTTAGAAGCATTAACAACAACTAGTATGGCAAATCAAGCCACTAGTAACAGCTTAGATTAATACGGAGATAAATTATGCCAAGTTATGCAAATCGCTACATTAGTAGTTTAACACGGGAAACCTATGCGCTTATTCTTGCTGGTGGCAGAGGATCACGCCTACATGAATTAACAAACTGGCGGGCTAAGCCTGCGGTTTATTTTGGTGGCAAGCATCGGATTATCGATTTTCCACTGTCTAATTGTATTAACTCGGGTATACGTCGTGTGGGAATTGCGACGCAATATAAATCACACTCGTTGATCCGTCATGTTAATCGCGCGTGGGGACACTTCAAAAAAGAGCTTGGCGAGTCTGTTGAAATCTTACCAGCATCACAGCGTTATGGTGATGAATGGTATTGTGGTACTGCGGATGCTGTTTTTCAAAACATGGATATCATCCGCCATGAGTTACCAAAATATGTCATGATTTTATCTGGGGATCATGTATACCGCATGGATTACGGTGGTTTATTAGCTAAGCATTTGGAAACAGGTGCGGATATGACGGTATGTTGTATTGAAGTTCCGTGTGAAGAAGCCGCAGACACATTCGGTGTTATGACGGTAGATGAAGAAAAGCGTGTTCGTCGATTCGATGAAAAACCAGCTGCACCAAGTTCAATCCCAGGTAAACCGGGTACATGTTTAGCATCCATGGGGAATTATGTTTTTAATACCGAGTTCTTATTTGAGCAATTAAAAAAAGATGCTGAAAATGAAGGGTCTGGACGTGATTTTGGCCATGATATTATCCCTGCTATTATTGAAGAACATAATGTATTTGCTTTTCCATTTAGAGATCCAGGCCATGAAGGTCAACCTTATTGGCGAGATGTGGGCACCCTAGATTCATTTTGGGAAGCAAATATGGAGCTTGTAATGCCAGAGCCTCAGCTAGATTTATATGATCCTACATGGCCAATTTGGACATACCAAGAGCAACTACCTCCTGCAAAATTCATTTTTGATAATGATGAGCGTCGTGGTATGGCCGTTGATTCTACCGTTTCGGGCGGGTGCATCATCTCGGGCTCGGTTGTGCGAAAATCACTGCTGTTCTCAAATGTACATATACGTTCATATTGTGAAATTGAAGAGTCGGTTATATTGCCAGGTGCCATCATACAGCGAAACTGTCGTATTCGCCGTGCCATAATAGATCGCGGGTGCGAGATCCCAGCAGGGGTTGAGATTGGTTTTGACCGTAAAGCAGATGAAGAAAATGGTTTTAGAGTATCTAAAAAGGGTATTGTACTAGTTACCCGTGATATGCTCACTGAGCTTGCAAAAAAACTTGAGCGCCAAGAGCGTGATAAAAAGCAATTAGCCTAGGGTGTGTTGACCTTTCGTGATTGATTTTGCAGCAGTATGTTTGGTATTTAGGCAAGACAGAGCCTATGTAGTGTGGTTGTTCCCCATAAATCGGCGATAACGCAGTATAAATGCCAAACATGCGCTGCCCAAAGGGTTCTTCCTAGGGGCGATTAACTCTTTGTTACCTACACAGATGTAGGTAAGAGGCGTGAGCAGGACGCACAAGCTTTGCTCGATTTTACTTAGCCCGCTCGATTAAATCGCCTCTAGATTGAACGAGTTTTAATCCTGAAAGGTCAAAAGACCCTAATAAATCAGTTGTAGGAAATAAAGAAAATATGCATGTATTAATGGTTGCAGCCGAAAATGACACGTTACCAAATGCTAAAGTCGGCGGTGTTGCTGATGTGATTAGAGATAGTCCAAAAGCATTAGCACAAAGAGGGCTAACAGTTGATGTTGTTATACCTGATTATGGTTTTAGCGTATTGAGCAAAGAGCATCTTGGATTATTATATGTGCCATTTGCAGGCTACATTCATGAAATACATGCATGGGAAATTAACTCAGTTGATAATGGGGTAAGGCAATTAGTTTTGTCTCACCCTTATTTTAGTCAGCATAATGGCGCGGTATATTGCAATGACGAACCTGGTAGGCCATTCGCTACAGATGCAACTAAGTTTGCACTGTTTAATGCTGGCGTTTGTGAAGCATTATTACAAGGTATATTTATACGCCCTGACGTGTTGCACCTACATGATTGGCATAGTACCTGCGCGGCATTATTGCTAAAGTTTGATCATCGTTTTACTGCATTTTCACAATTAAAAACAGTGTTTACAGTACATAATATAGCTTTACAGGGGATCCGACCTTTTAAAGGCGATGATTCGAGCCTTGAAGCTTGGTTTCCATCATTAAGTTATGACGGCCATTTATTGTGTGATCCTAGGTACCCGCATTGTTTTAATCCAATGCGTACCGCGATTAATCTTGCAGATAAAGTACATTTAGTATCACCCACTTATGCGCTGGAAGTTTTAGCTGCAAGTTCACCTGAAAATGGTTTCTTCGGTGGTGAAGGCCTTGAGAAAGATTTACAAAAGGGAGCAGAAGAAAATAAAGTCGTTGGTATTTTAAATGGCTGTGAGTACCCAACTCATGAAGCAAATTCAACACTTCAATTAACTGACTTATATGAAGAAATAGAGTCAACTCTATTTGGTTGGATCGCTCAAAAAACTACATTAGTTAGTAGTTTTTATATTGCTCACCAACGATTAATAGGCTTTCAAAAACAAAAAAATAAAGGACCTTTGATCACCAGTGTAGGCCGATTGACTGATCAAAAGGTATTGTTATTACACCAAACCTATCAAAATAAATATGTAATTGATCATCTTTGTGAAAAATTAGCACAGCACCAAGGCAATATGATTATTTTAGGCTCTGGGGATGAAAAATTAGAGCAGATAATGACAGAAGCCATGGCTCGCAATTGTAATTTGCTGTTCCTTAAAGGGTATGGACATAAAGTGGGGGAGGACCTTTATGAGCTTGGCGATCTATTCTTAATGCCAAGTTCTTTCGAGCCATGTGGAATTAGTCAAATGTTAGCTATGCGTGCTGGGCAACCTTGTTTAGTTCATGGCGTTGGCGGCCTTAAAGATACGATAAATCACTTAGAAACGGGTTTCAGTTTTACTGGTAACTCACTTGAAACACAATGTGAAGGCTTGATTGATTGCTTTTCAGATGCCCTTAATTTACGGGCCCATAAGCCAAAGCAATGGCAGAATATAGTGCAACAAGCGAGGGCGGCTCGCTTTACATGGTCGAAAGTCGCTCAGGAGTACATTAGTAAACTTTATTGTTAGTACTGCAATTTGCCACCTTTCTAGTTATAATGTGTTTATATTTCAAGGTGGCCTAGTCTTTTTTTATTGGTTTATAGGCTTGATTAATAAAAAATACTGTAAAAGGCTGACTAGTGGAAGTATTTGTAGCAAGGCAAGCAATTTTTAATCGTCGGCAGTCTGTGGTTGCCTACGAGTTATTATTTCGTAATAGCATTAAGAATTGCTTTCCTAATATTGACGAAAGTGTAGCTACAGCCAAATTAATTGTAGAAAATCAACTAAACTTCGGCACTCGCCATATTACATGTGGTAAGAAAGCGCTTATTAATATAGGCCCAGATTCATTAAAAATGGATTTGTGCAGCTTTTTACCCCCCCAAGACGTTGTGCTTGAATTATTAGAAACTATAGAGCCGACAGAAGAAAACTATCAATTATGTAAAGAGTTGTTTAAAAAAGAGTTTACATTAGCTTTAGATGATTTTATCTATGATCCTAAATGGGATCGATTTTTGAAATTTGTTAAGTTGATAAAGTTTGATATTCAAATCACTCCTCTAAACCAAATCGAATCGCTTATAGTGCGCTTTAAAAAATACAAAAATTTAAAACTATTAGCAGAGAAAATAGAAACGCTTGCTGATTTTAAAGTTGCTCATGCAATGGGATTCGACTATTTTCAAGGGTATTTTTTTGCTAAACCACTGTTGATCCAACAAAAAGATATAGATATGAATCATGCGCTGGCATTGTCTATCTATGCTCAAGCGATGAAAGAGAATCCTGATATTAATGCGATAGCAGCTCTTTTTCAGCTTGATACTGCCCTTGCTTTCAAATTATTACGGTTGATAAACAGTGGGGTGTTCCCGGTTCAAAAAGAAATAGAATCATTAAAGCAAGCATTGGTGTATCTGGGTCATGATCATATCAAAAAGTTTATCAGTCTTTTAGTGACGGCCCATGTAGCGCAAAGTAAGCCAAATGAATTAATTAAAATGTGCATAATTCGAGCGCGATTTTGTGAATTGATAGCAAAAAAAGTGGCACCAGCCAATGCGAATAGTGCATTCTTAACAGGGTTATTTTCATTGTTGGATGCCATATTAGATAGGCCGATGGATCAGTTGCTTATACGTTTACCTTTCCCTGACATAATCAAGTCGGCGTTAATGGAAGAAAAGAATAATCTTTATTATATCCTCGAAATTGTTAAAGCATATGAATCTGGAAGCTGGTGGGCGCTAGAGCAAGCCGTAATATTATTAAATATCCCAAGTGATATACTGCCAAGTTTATATAAAAATGCTTTAGAATGGTCTAACAACCATAAATATAATTAAAAGGATTTAACAATGCGAAATCACAGTATAGATGTTATTCGTGGTATTGCTGTGCTTGGCTTAATGTATATGAATGCATATTCATTCGGGCTATTTGAATTTGGCTATGTTGCTTCAGCGTCACCTCCGTTTTCAGATCATGTTATTAAATTGAGCAGTCACTTATTTGTCGATGGACGTTTTCGGAGCCTATTTTGTATTCTTTTTGGGGTTGGGTTATATATTCAATGGCAACGAAATAATGATTTATCACGTTTAACTAAGCGTTTAAAAATACTCGCCGTGTTTGGTTTACTTCACGGTTTTTTACTGTGGGCTGGTGATATATTATTCATTTACGCATGCGCAGGTTGGGTCGTAATTAAATACCTCGACGCAGAAAGTAACATGCAATTAAAGCGTGGTTTTCAATTTCTTTTACTCGGTTCAGTTATCACCGTTTTATTAGGTTTATTATCCCCCCCAATCGTTATTACACGTGACTCAGCTGAGTTTTTAGACCATTTTTATACGTATAGTGAATCAGGAAGCTCTGTGTATTTGAGCAACATGGCAATGTTTGGCTTTATGCTTGTGATACTTCCTTTTATTACCGTATGGATGACCGCAGGGCTTATGCTGCTTGGTATTTATGCTTACAAAAATAATGTGTTTGAAAATGGTTTACCTAAAAAAGTGTTAATCATTTCGCTGTTTTGTTCCGGGATTTTAAGCTGCACTAGAATATTACTAGAATCTCAAAATAGCACATTCGATATTGCGATCTTAGAACCTATAACGTGGTTCTCAGCTTTGTTCATGGCTTTAATTATTATACATGTTGTGGTTAAATTAGTAACAGTGAAAGGGATTCTACTTACAGGCTTGCAATCCGTTGGGCGGTTGGCTTTAACCTTGTATATTATGCAAAGTGTTTTGTTAGTGATGTTATTTAAAATGCTTTATCCGGAATGGGTTCTGACATTCGATCGAATTGATTATTGGTTAATTGCTACTTCAATTGCCTTATTTCAGCTCGTTTTTAGTGTACTTTATAGACGTTACTTTGACCAAGGGCCCTTGGAGTTTATTTGGCGTAAATTGGCTAGCTAGTTTATTTGGGACTATTCTCAGAGGTAGTAATAAACTGGAGACATAGATGAAGCGCTATTTATTTATCATTCTATCGTGTATTTCATTGCACTTAAGTGCTGTTGAGCCTTTTTCTGTACTATTTGTGAACCCTTCAGTTAAAGGGGACCCATTTTGGGAGAAAGTACAAAGTATTGCAGAGGTGGCTGCAAAACAAAACAATATAAGCCTGGATGTGATCTATGGAGAAGGCAATCGTTATATTCAGCTCTCGGAGCTTAATAAATACTTACAATATCGCGCTACGCCTGACTATGTAGTATTGCTGAATTACCCCGGTGGGGCTGAGCAATCAATGAATTTGCTTAAGCAGTACAACGTTAATTTTATTACTCTAGAACAAACAATTACAGGCGATGAACGGGGATCAATTGGCGAACCACAAGCACGTTATAAAAATTGGCTAGGTGAAATTTATCATGATAATTTTAAAGCAGGCCGGGGTTTGGCTGATGCATTAATCACTCATTCTAAAAATCAAGGTCGCCAGCCTCACGTTGTGGCTATAAATGGGCATTATGGTACTGAGTCAGATGCAAGAAGCGATGGTTTAAAAGCCTATTTATCTGATAACAAATTGCAATTAAGCCAAACAGTCTATGCGGGCTGGTCAAAACTTGAAGCTATCACTAAGACAAAAAAATTAATTCAACGGTATCCAAAAACTAACGTAATTTGGAGCGCATCTGATTTAATGGCATTGGGAGCTTACACTGGGGTTTCTAATGCGAAAAATTATTCAATTGGTGGCTTTGATTGGTTAAAAGATAATTTACGCTTAATAAAGCAGGATAAATTGGCTGCAAGTGTTGGAGGTCACTTTATGATGGCAGGCTGGGCGTTGATAACATTGGTTGATTTAAGAAACGGCCATGATTACTGGAAAAATAACACCAATATTGAAATAGACCTTGATGTGATCACAAAAGACAATATCAATCAATATGAGTATCTTATTGATGTGAATAATTGGTCTTTTGTAGATTTTAACCGCTATCGCCTTCTCGATAACGAACAACTTAGCTACCGCTTTGATATAAAAAGCCTGCGTAAAGATAACCTTAATCTAGAAAAATAACCGCGCAATATTTTTATTGCTGGTTTAAACTATCGGCCTTTGAAATTAATATGAATATGGCTCATGACAGACTTAAAACGATTAAATAAATTTATTAGCGATACCGGTTTTTGTTCGCGACGAGAGGCTGATAAATATATTGAAGATGGTCGTGTTACTGTTAATGGCATTCGCCCTGAAATGGGCGTTAAAGTTTCAGCGAGTGATAATGTTCTTATTGATGGTAAAGCATTAAAAAAGGTCCCTAAGCGAGCTTATATAGCTTATAACAAGCCTGTAGGGATCACCTGTACAACTGAACGCAAAATTCAAAGTAATATTGTCAAAGCAGTTAACTACCCCGACCGTATATTTCCAATTGGGCGGTTAGATCGTCCTTCAGAAGGTCTGATTTTTTTAACAAACGAAGGTGACATCGTTAATAAAATTCTTCGAGCGGGTAATAACCACGAGAAAGAGTATGTTGTTACCGTTGATAAGCCGCTAAATCGACAATTTGTAAGTAAAATGTCGGGTGGCCTACCAATTTTGGATACTGTTACTAAAAAATGTAAAGTAACTCAAACAGGTGCGCAGCAATTTACCATAGTGCTTACCCAAGGCTTGAATCGACAAATTCGTCGAATGTGTGAATATTTAGGGTATGAAGTTGTTACGCTAAAACGTGTTCGAATTATGAATGTTACTTTAAAGGGCTTAAAGGTTGGGCAGTGGCGCCATCTTAGCGATTTAGAAATGGCAGAGATTAACAACTCAATAATGGATTCAGGGAAAACTCAAGAACATTCAATTGATGAGAATAAAAATAACCTGATTTTCGATAATAAAAAAACCTTTAAAAAACGAGTTGCAAACACGCAAAGCGTCGCTAAAAGTACCATAAAAAGAACATCCCCCCGCACAAGTACAAAACGTGTGACCGGCACATTGAGTTTAAAAAAATAATGACATAATTAACACTAAAATTGACGCAGCTTGCGTTACTTTTAGTGTGATTTTTAATTAAGCATTTAGATGGGGGAGTTCTATTACCCATTCAATACCATTTTTTGAACTCGTTATTTGATATTTACCATTAAGTGGGCCTGAAATAATACTTGCAACCATGGGAGCACTCAGCCCGACATGCCCACTATTACCTCTTTTACTCGTATAGAATGGCTTTAGCAGTTGCTCAATCGATAGCCCTTGTAAGCCATTACCATTATCAGAGTAGTGAATGTCAAATCCATCATTTTTTTCAGTAATAATTATATTAATCTGTGTCTTATCCGCTTGTGGTGCGTGGGTAAAAGAGTCTTGGATTAAATTATTAAATACGAGCGCTAATAACTCAGTATCTAGATTAAAATCTGATTGGTGGATATTCAACTGTAAATTAAACGTCAGACCATGGTATAGCTCTTGAGATAGAGTGAGGATATTTTTAATAAAACTCTCTAAGTTAGTATTTTTAAGTTTCCTAGGCCCCTTTGCTCTAGAGATCATTTTTAATAAATTAACGAACTCAGCTACACGCATCAAATTGTTCTCAGATAAAGTTATGCTTTCACTTGCATCTTTTAACTTGGCTTCTAGTTGAGTTGCGGATAAAGTTTTGTGCATATAACTAGACATAAGCGATTCAATGATGCTCTTTAAATGGGTTACAGCAGTAATGCTTGTACCTAAAGGTGTGTTTATTTCATGGGCAACACCAACAACCATTTGATTAATTGCGTGCGATAACTCCTGGCCTACACGTAAATTATGAGCTTCAATTAATTTAATCTGAGTACTAACGCGCGCGACTATTTCGGCAGGGCGAAATGGTTTTGTTAAATAATCTACGCCACCAGCCTCTAATGCTTGCACTATGTTATCAGTGTCAGTTTGAGCACTTACAAAAATAATGGGGATATGTTTAGATTCGTCTTTGGATTTAAGGGTTTGACATAGCTCTATACCAGACATAACAGGCATTTTTATATCGGTAATAATAATATCTGGTCGTTTTTTTTCAACGAGTTGCAAAGCCAGAGCTGCATTGGTGGCAGCTCTAACAGTATGGTTTTCAGATTTTAAAATTAATTGGAGAACATGTAAATTTTCCACAATATCATCTACAATCAAAATATTAGCCATTTATTACCCCGTTAACATTATCTCATCAAGTATAGCCATAGTTAGAATATTTATTTTTTTAATATGAGTTATTATTTCATCAGCAACACATCAAAAAATGCTTATAGTGTATTTAGCTTGTTTATATTTTTAATACGACTATTTTTTATATGAGCATTAAGTAATTCGAGCGTATGAGATGACTGCAAAGAAAGTATTAAATATCCTCTATATCGTGTTTTGTGCCTTTTTACTAATGTCGGTTTTTATTGTTGTTTTATTCCTTCAGCATAACTTGAAGCAAACTAAAAATCTCGTTGCTTTAGAAAAATTGACTGCGATGTCGACTGAATTAAAAACAAGCTCAGATTCATTAACACGGTTTGCAAGAATGTACGTAATAACCATGGATGAAAAGTGGCGCATGTTATTTGATCATGTTGTTGATATACGCACAGGCTTTGCCTCTCCAGTTGAAAACCCGACCATATATTGGGAACGTTTATCTTTGGCGCCTAAAAGTACAATTCCCCATCGTACTGTACAAAAGTCATGGCCATCATTACTTGAAATAATTCAAAGTAATGATGCGCGCCGTAATGAAGTTGCCGCTTTTAAAAGTGCGTTGGATAGCTCAAATGTTTTGATTGATATTGAGCAGCAAGCGTTTGATTTAATTAAAATAGGAGGACAAGAAAACGTTGCTAACGCTCGGCTTTTGTTGTTTGGTGAAGTATATATAAAAGAAAAAAGTAAAGTCATGTTTTCAATAAATAGTGTACTTGCTGAAATAGAAGCACGAAAGTCCTTAGATTTAAAAAAAGCCGCGGAGCATTTACAGTTAATAAAAGCCCTCGGTATTTTGTGTTTTGGAGGGATAGTAGCCCTGCTGCTTTTTTCATATACGTTATTAAAAGGCAGATATTTTTCACCGATTAAACGGATCCACGATGCTGTATTTACATCTATTAAGCTACATAATCACCAAATTGTTTTACCAAATGATGTTAAAGGGGAGCTGGGTGAGCTTATTGGTGCATTTGAGTTAACGCTTAAAAAGTTAAATTTTAAAATTAGTGCATCTAAACATATTAAAGCTTTTAATCATGCTATTCGTGGTATTCACAAACCTAAAGACATCATCGAAGAGTCATTACAATTTATTTCACTAAACTTTAATTCGCCGAGCTGCGCGATATTTAAAGTAAACGGGAATAACCTAATATTAGATGAATATATAGGTCATATCCCTATTTTTGATGAAAGCAGTGCACAAGCAAAGGCGTTATTAAAAAAGCAAAACGTTCAGACGATGACTGCTTTGGAAAATAATTCAATTAAGATCATTGTCAATGGGCAGCAAATCCTAATTCAAGAAGCCCATTTAATGCCTTTAATCGTCAGTGAACAATGTATAGGTGCACTCTACATAGCCTCCACATCTACTTACCATAAAGCGCAAATAGAAACACTTGAAGAAGTATGTAACGACTTAGCGATTGCAATTAAATTAGGAGTCAATATTGAAAAGCAAAATGCAGTTGAGGTTGCCTTATCACAACAGCTAGAGCTTAATCATCATATTATTAATGCGATTCCAAACCCAACATACTACAGAGATAAGCAAGGGTGCTTTATGGGGGTTAATAAAGCCTTTTTAAACTTTATAGATAAATTTGAAGCTGACGTTATTGGCACTACGGTTGACTTTATTTTCGAACAGCAAGCGGCTGCCGTATTTAATGAACAAGCGAATGAAATTATCAAAGATCGAGCGAATGTAGAATATAGCATGGTGACAATGAGCGGTAATGATCAGCCCGTTGAATTAGTGATTTATGAAGCTCCATTTTTTGATAACAAAGGAGTTGTGTCAGGAATTGTTGGGATGTTTTTAGACGTTACAAAACGCAATGAACTTGAGCGAGATCTTGTAGAAGCTAAAGAAACGGCGGACCGTTCTGCAAAAGTAAAAGGTGAGTTTCTTGCCAATATGAGTCATGAAATCCGAACGCCAATGAATGCGATAATTGGCATGGCACATTTAGCGATGGGGGCTCAATTAAATGAAAAACAGGCTAATTATGTTAATAAAATAGACATTGCTGCGAAGCAATTATTAAGATTAATCAATGATATTCTAGATTACTCTAAAATAGAAGCGGGAAAAATAGAGATAGAGCAAACGGCTTTTGGATTGGATAAATTATTAGAAACAGTATCAACAGTTACCAGTATTAAAGCACAAGAAAAAAACTTGGAATTGGTATTCGATATCCCCCCTTCTTTGCCCAATAGTTTTATAGGCGATCCACTAAGATTAAGCCAAGTATTAATCAACTTAGTTGGTAATGCGGTAAAGTTTACAGATTCAGGGAGTGTAACAATTAAGATTGTGGCTGAATCAATTGACGATAAAAATACTGAATTGAAATTCTCTGTCAAAGATACTGGCATAGGTATGGATAGGCAGCAACAAAAAAGGTTGTTCAGTTCGTTTTCCCAAGCCGACTCATCTATCACAAGGAAGTATGGCGGTACAGGATTAGGATTAACAATCTCTCAACAGTTAGTAAAACTAATGGGAGGCGAGATTTATTTAGAGAGCACATTAGGTGAGGGATCAGAATTTTACTTTAATGTGAATTTACCTATAAAAGATGAATGTGAATTAAATGGTACTTTACCCAAATCATTTGCAAATTATCAGGTACTGATAGTTGATGATAATGCTCAAGCATTAGATGTTTTGGAAGGTATCCTTGTAAATGCCGGATTACAAATAACGAGACGAGATAATGCAACTGCCGCAATTGAGTTGTTAAGGCACGTTAATGATGATTTCGATCTTTTAATCATGGATTGGCAAATGCCAGAAATGGATGGTTTGAATGCTATAGAGTTACTTAAGAATGAAGACTTATTAGCTAATACAAAGGTTATGTTAACAACAGCGTATGGAAGAGAACTTGAATTAAATGAAGATCAAAAACGCTTATTAGATGCAATTATATTAAAGCCAATAAACCCTTCTTATTTAATTGATTCTTTAGTTGCATGCTTTGGCACATATACATCAGAACAGCCGTTAAAAGAACAAACTTACGCACATGATGCGCTTTTAAACATAAAGCTTCTTTTAGCTGAAGACCAACCTGTAAATCAAGAAATCGCCTATGAGATTTTAACCAGCTTTGGGGCACATGTTGATATTGCAAATAATGGTGAAGAAGCTATAAAGAAAATAGAAAAGGAAAAGTATGACCTTGTTTTAATGGATATGCAGATGCCCGTATTAGATGGGATCAGTGCGACTAAAATCATCAGAGAGGGACTTTCAAATAAGGCACTCCCTATTTTAGCGATGACAGCAAATGCTATGCAACAAGATATAAATCGATGCACAAATGCTGGAATGAATGGTCATATAGCAAAACCAATAGATGTAAATATGCTTGTTGAACAAATTTTGCTGCACGTTGCAAAATCCCCTATACAAAAGATGAGGGAGCCAACTTATATTGAGCCTGACTTGACATCTATTGCGAAAACGAAAGTAGTTGAAAAGTATTTAGATGGGGTTAACTTAGATGAAGGAATTGAGCGTGCGGCAGGTAATGAGTTGGCCTATTTCAGCATACTATCAAAATTTTTATCGCAACAAGTGGAAGAGCTAATAAACCTTAAACAGGCAATTACTATAGAAAACTATGAGCTAGCGTCAAATTTATTGCATGCAATTAAAGGTGCCGCTGCGAATTTAGCTGTTTATGTGATCGCAGATAAAATGAAGAACCTAGAACAAAGCTTAAAAGCTAACCTGATCGATGCTCATGATATTGACAGTCTTATTGAATATGTTAAGAAAATAAACCCACAATGTTTAGCAATTATAGAATCAATTAGTTCGAGTAAGCAAAAAATCAACGAAGTTGATAATCAGGGAGGGCTTATCCAAAAACTATCGCAAGCGCTTAAAGATTTTGATACTGAGGCTAGTGAAATCGTCCAATGCTTATCTGTTAGTGATACCCTAGAGCTACAGCAAATAAAAAAACTACAAGAAATGGTGAGTCGTTTTGAATATGTTAAAGCAGATATGTATTTGACTCAGTGCTTGGCCTAGGGCATGTTGACCTTTGTGGGTTGAGATTTGTTCAATCTAGGGGCGATTTAATCGCAACGCGAGGTTTGGAATCGAGTGGGCTCGATAACTGCTCCTGCGTTATTCTACTGGCTCACATCCATGTGAGAATAAGTAAAAACCGAGCAAAGCTTCCGCGTCCTGCTTACCCCCTTACCGACATCCGTGTAGGTAACAAAGAGTTAATCCCCCCTAGGAAGAACCCTTTGGGCAGAGCCTATTATGCGTTTTTAGGTACTTCGATTTTAAACAGTAGAGTATAAAGTACGGGTACGACAATGAGTGTGAGTACAGTTGCAAATCCTAATCCGAACATGATTGTGACGGCCATAGATTGAAAAAATACGTCAAACAGTAAAGGGATCATACCTAAAATAGTTGTAATTGCAGCCATTGCAACAGGGCGGACACGGCTTACCCCAGAGTCAAACACCGCTTGGTATGGGTCTTTTCCACTGGCTAGCTCAAGGTTGATTTGATCAACTAATACAATGCCATTTTTTATTAACATCCCGCTTAAGCTTAATAAGCCTAATAAAGCCATAAAACTAAATGCGGCGTTCATTAATAATAGCCCCGCGCTTACACCAATAATTGCCAGCGGCACCGTTGCCCAAATCACGAGAGGCTGTTTAACCGAGTTAAATAGTAATACAGTCACTGCAAACATAGCTAAATAACCCAGTGGCAGCGAGCCAAATATTGCTTTTTGCGCTTTGCTGGATGACTCAAACTCTCCACCCCATTGTAACTCATAACCATGGGGTAATGTAATTGCTTCTATATCAGCACGAACCCGGGCGAATAGTTTAGCGGGGGTCTCGTCGCCAATAACGTCATGATCGGCCATAACAGTGATTGTACGCTTTCGGTCACGGCGCATTATTAAACTATCTTCCCACTCAACAATAAAATCATCGACTACTTGAGTAACCGGAACAAATACACCTAAAACAGGGCTGTAGATTTGTAAATCACGTAAGCTTTCAACATTGAGCCGTTCTTCAGCAGGTGAGCGGGCAATAATAGGCAATAGTTGCGTACCGTCTTTGTATACACCTACCTTTTTACCGGATAAACTGGTTAACAGTAATTGATCTAAATCTGTTTTTCCGATACCTAAACGACGTGCTTTTTGCTCGTTTAATTGAGGGCGGATTAATTTAGAGCGTTCACGCCAATCATCACGTACATTAAATGAACCTGCGTCACTACTTAATATGTCTTTAGCTTGTTTTGCTAATTGGCGTAATATGACAGGATCGGCCCCTGAAAAACGAGCTTCAATCTTTGCATCTGTTGAAGGGCCAATTTCCATGCGCTTTACTTTTAATTTAGCATCGAGAACATTATTGTATTCATAATCACGTACTTTTTTGATCATGGTAGCAACGGCTTCTCTATCTTTTACGCGAATAATCAATTGTCCGTATGCGGGATATGACTTTTCAGGTGCGTAAGTAAGCATAAAGCGCGGAGCACCTTGGCCGATGGTCGTTGTTACATCTTCAACGAGGGGATCTTTTTGTAAAAAGGCCTCAAGTTTTGCTACACCATCTAATGTAGTATGAATGTCAGCACCTTGAGCATGCCAGTAATCAACATAAAACATAGGCGTATTTGAAGCTGGAAAGAATGATTGCTTAATAAACTTAAACCCAAATATAGCGCTCATTAACAGCACGACCATAAGGAGTAATGTTGTTTTACGAAATCGCATCGAGTTACTTAGTAAGCTTTTATATAGGTTAAAGATCACTCCTTGATAAGGGTCATCATCGTGGCTATCTTCTTTAACTTCAGACTGCTTAAACATTAAGTCAGCGTAAAAAGGGGTTAACGTTATGGCGGTTATCCAGCTAAGTAATAGTGAAATTAACAACACCCAAAAAAGGCTTCCAGCAAACTCCCCACTGGCATCAGCGCTTAACCCAATAGGAGCAAATGCAGTGATGGCAATAACCGTGGCACCGAGCAGTGGCCACTTCGTTTGTTCTACAATGTTTACTGCCGCTTTAATTTTTGTTTGACCACGCTTTAGGTTTATCAAAATGCCTTCGGTCACAACGATTGCATTATCAACGAGCATGCCAAGCGCAATGATAAGTGCACCTAAAGAAATTCGCTGTAAGTCGATTGCAAATAGTTTCATAAAGATGAAAGTACCCAGAACCGTTAATAATAAAATAGCGCCAATTAACACACCACTTTTAATTCCCATAAAAACTAAAAGTACAACGATAACAATACCAATAGCTTCTAATAAGCTGATAATGAAGCCATCAACTGACTTTTCGACTTCCACGGGCTGGTTATATACGGTGTTAATTTCCATGCCATGGGGGCGTTGATACTCCATTGATGCTAAATGGGCTTTTATATTCTTACCAATATCGACAACATTAACACCAGTACTGAAAGATACGCCAACCAGTAACGTTTGCTGTTGGTTAAAGCGCATAATATTGTTAGGAAGTTCAGCGTACTCTCTATAAACCTTCGCTACGTCACCTAAATAAATTAGCTCGCTAGCACCTGGTTTTGAAATAAGTAAACTCTCAAGTTCTTTAACGTCTTTAAATTCACCTGTTGGGTGCAAGCGAATTGATTCGTCACCAACGCGGACTTTTCCTGCATTAGATACAGTATTTTGTGATTGTAATAATTGATAAATTCTATTTGGTGCTATACCTAACTGAGCGAGTTTTCGAGTTGAAATTTCAACCATTACTTGTGCTTGTTGTTCACCAGCAACAGTAACTTTACTTACACCATCGACGAGAACGAGTTCACGCTTTAAGTAATCAACATAATTTTTTAGCTCATCATAAGAGTAACCATCGCCTGTAACAGCATACATAACGCCATAGACATCACCAAAATCATCCATTACGGTACTTGGGTATACACCACTTGGTAAAGCGGAGGCTTGATCGTTTATTTTACGGCGTAATTCATCCCATATTTGTCGCAGGTCTTGTTTGCGGTAAGTACTTTTCATCTCAACCGTAATTTGTGATTTACCTGGGGAGGAAATACTAGTCACATAATCTACGTAAGGTAATTGTTGGATGGCGTTTTCAATAGGAAATGTAACTTCTTCTTCAACTTGTTGCGGTGATGCACCGGGGTACAGAGTAATAACCATCGCTTTTTTTAGTGTAAATTCAGGGTCTTCTAATTGCCCTAAGCCTAAATAAGAGACTGCCCCGCCAATTAAAAGCAGCAGTGCGAACATCCAGCTAATTACTTTTCTTTTTATGGTAAGTTCAGCTATGCTCATATTATAAGCCTCGCTCTTTTTGCCAAGGACGAACTTGCATACCTTCTTTTAAATAATGCACACCTGCTGCAACAACCTGTTGATCTTTTGTAACACCAGAAAGAACCTCTATTCCGCTCTTATGGAGTTGACCAACTTCTACTGCTTGTTTAGTTACTTTTTCGCTAACAGCGTCGTAAACCCATACGTAACTATTGTTGTTTGAAGATTCCGTTGGTTCTGAAAATACGGCTTCAACAGGCAATAATGCATACTGTGATTGAGAGTGAGTGATTTTACTTAAATCAATATCAACACGACCAGTCATGCCCGCGAGTAAATTGAAGTCTTTTGGTACAGGTAAAGAAAAAACCACTTTATATGACAGTGTAATAGGATCTGCCTGCGTATCAAATTCTTTGACTGTGAGTGTGTATGATTTATTTTGAAAACCATCAAATACCACACTAGGCTGATAGTTTGCGTCTTTATCTATACGTGCAATGAGTTTTTCAGGTACTTGAATAACGACGTCCATGAGATCGCGAGTCTCAAGGCGTAAAATATTTTGTTTCGCTTGGATATTTTCAAAGTTTTTAACAAATACTTTTGCCACAGTGCCGCTAAATGGCGCACGTAATTCACTATTATCTAAATTTGTTTGAGCTATTTTTAATGCAGATTCCGCCACCTGCTTATTAGCAAGTGCCTGATCAAGTTCAGATTGACTGGTAATTGATTTATCAAATAATTTTTTTATGCGGTCAAGTTGAGAGTGTGCTAATTCGTAGCGTGCTTTACGTTCTTCGTATTGTAACTGAAAATCTTCAGGGTCTAATTTAGCTAGTAATTGATCTTTTTCAACATGCTGCCCAGCCAGAACTGGAAACTTAAGTAACTCACCATTTACTCTAAATGCTAAATATGACCCTTGATTAGCCACAACTTCAGCAGGAAAACTTCGAATCGTTTCGTCAGAGTCACTACCAACCTTAAAAAGCTTAACGGGTCGAATTGTAGCTTGCTGATCGACTTGAATTGGATCTTCTTTGCAGGCAATTAAAGTGAGCATTAATGCTGAGAGTAAAAAGGCAGGCACCAGTTTCATTATCTTCTCCGTGTCATAAAACAATATATTACGTGCAGCATACGCCGCAAACATATAAAATAAAAATTATTAAATTTTAAAAAGATCATAAATAAAAATAATGATGTTTTGGTTGAAGTTATTATGAACCTAGTCCAATTAAAAATGCTCGACGCGATAGTGCGCACTCAAAGTTTATCGCAGGCTGCACTTGCGCTGCATAAATCCCAACCCGCTTTGACACTTGCAGTAAAAAAGCTTGAAAATGAAGTGGGTTTTGAATTACTTGACCGTAACTATTATCGTCTCCAATTGACCGAAAAAGGGCGTATTTTTCATCGAGAAGCAGCACTATTATTAGGTGCTGAGTCTCATTTAATGCAATTAGCCAACGAATTGGCACTAGGGAATGAAGCAAATTACAAAATTTGCTATGAGCAACTATGCCATCAACCGTTTTATAACGATATTATTTGTGATGCGTTTGTAAAGTATACAAGCACGGAGTTTAGTGTAACAAGCGGTAAGCGGTTTGCGTCTTTAGAGCAAGTAAATAAGGCACAAGTGGATTTGGGGATTGGTCCTTGGTTTGATTTATTTCATGCAACAGGAGATTTAGAGAGTCTACCTATTGGGAAGTTAGACATAGGCATTGTTAGTGCTAATGGGTTGTTACCAAATAAAGTTGACTATGAACAATTACAGCAGTACCCATGTTTAGCCATGTTTGAAAGTGATATGAGTTTTGATAGTGAACGTCTATCTTATTCGAAAGGGTCTGCGATGATGAAAATAGATGACGTTTCGACATTAAAGTCATTTTTATTATCAGGCGCAGGTTGGGCAATAATAAGCCTTGCTCATTGTCAAAATGAGTTAGATAGTGGTGCATTACAGCAAATAAACATAATCGATAGGGAGCACACTTTTAGTGCTCAAATTCGTGTTTTTAGACAAAACTCAACGCATCATGGGCCTGTTGCAAGGGCTATATGGCGTGATTTTAAACGCTTAAGTAAAGAATATTTAGGGAAATGATATGGAGTTAAGCAAAGAAGAAAAGATTTATACTGTGATGGCTAATATTCCATTAGGGAAAGTAGCCAGCTATGGTCAAGTTGCTGCAATGGCTGGGTTGCCTAGCAACGCACGGTTAGTAGGGCGTTTATTAAAACTGATGCCAAAAGATTCTACCATTCCATGGCATCGTGTTATCAATAGTCAGGGTAAAATTTCTTTCCCAGAAGGCTCTTCACAGTATATAACACAACACCAATTGCTCATCTGTGAGGGAGTGACGTTTAAAAATAACCGTGTAAATATGCGAATTTACCGCTGGCTTTAAATTAGCGCGTTAATAAATATCTACTAATTGAAATATAGTGACAAACGCAGCCTGCAATCACAAAAATATGCCAAATAGCATGGCTAAACTGTCGGTGTTTTGCGCTGTAAAAGAGTGTTCCTAAGCTATAGAATATGCCACCTGCAAGTAACCACCATAATGCATTAACGTCTACATTTAAGTACATAGGGTAGATGATTGCGACTGCAAACCAACCCATTAATAAGTATGTTGATAGTGAAACTTTTTTACTTTGGTTTTTGACTACTAGTTTATAAACGACTCCGCCAAGTGCTAAAGACCAAATAAATAATAGGGTGGCAACCGACCATATACCTTGTAGTGATAGCACTAAAAATGGGGTATAGGTTCCTGCAATGAGAATGTAAATAGCGCAGTGGTCACATTTTTTATAAAATGCGCGAACTTCACTCCTTGTACTTGCGTGATATAAAGTTGATGATAAAAAAAGTAGAAATAAACTTGTGCCGTAGATCCCCGCACTTATTATTTCTGCATAGTTTTGTGCTTTTGAAAGCAACTCCCACAACACATAAATTGAAAATAGAACGCCAGCCCCGTGAGACACGGTATTAAGTTGCTCTTCCTTTGGGGAATAAGCATGATCAATCGACATATAAAGCTCTAAAAATAATAATCAAAAACGAGTTTCAGTGTACAAGTGTACGCTGAGTTTGGCAATCTAAATTAATGCACTACTTTTTGGTTTTTTTGACTAAAATGATTGGTTAAAAATATCATGCAATGAATGGTGTATGAATTTTAATTTATTTATTTCTTTTTAAATCAGTGGTTTATTTTTTATTTTCTAGTTGGCACAACCTTTGATTAAGTAATAGCGACTAACTTAATAACACAACAGGGAATACCATTATGAAAAGCATTATTAAATCAGCAGTAGCAGCACTTTTAATTGTCGGTTCTACACATGCAAGTGCAAATGAAGGTGAGTTTGAGATTACACAAGTATTAACACAAAATATAGCAAGCTATATAAAGACGATGAATAAAGAATTAAGTAACTCACTGAAACAAAGCCTATCAATTAATTCACAGTTATTGATGACTGAAGCTGTAGAAAACACAAGCCGTACTCAGGGTTCAGATCTAGAAAAAATAGTAAAAACTGAGTTGGTAGCTGTTCAATCTCAATCAAATGAAGGGTAATCTAATGAGCAGTGAACTAGGATTATTAGCCTTAATGTTAGCACCTGTTTTCAGTTTATTAGGTGTATATGCATCGTTTGAGCTTATCCGTAATGTGGGGCAGTGGTTTAATATCTGTTAAGCAGGTATAACAACAGTAGGTGAATTGATCTTATTTACTGCAAGGCACGTAGAGTAATGCATAGTTAATTGATGTAGTAGGCCTTATGAAACGTGCAATCTTCCCATTACCTGTTTTTTTATTACCACATGGGTATACACGATTACGCATTTTTGAACAGCGTTACCTTGACATGGTCAAAGAGTCGCTCAAAAGTGGGAGTGGTTTTGTATTATGCCAATATGATATTGATTGTTACCTAAATACACCTACCCGCGGTTGCTTGGTTGAGATCGTCGATTTTACCTTAGATGAAGGAGGGGTTTTAGTTATTGACGTGGCGGCGATGTATGCTGTTGAGATAACAGATGTGGTTCAAGATAAAAATAAACTACGCTATGGTCAAACATCGAAGACGAAAGAACCAAATTGGTTCACAGAGCCCCACACTATTGAACGCAGTGATACATGTTTGGTGAGCGCACTAAAAGATTTATTTGCAGACAATAAGCAACTGCGTAATTTGTACCGAGAAACTCAATTTGATAACTTTAATTGGGTGATTGCCCGATGGCTTGAACTTCTTCCTATTTCAATAGATAAAAAACAACAGCTTGCGTATAAATCTGACTTTGCGAATATCCACACTTTCCTACATACTGTCATTAATAACGAATTTACCTAAATATATATGATCCATATGTTCTTCAGATGCGTATTGAAGAATAAGAACATTAAGGGGAATATAAAAATGGTGAGTCAACAACCGTCAATACGTTGTAAACCTAGAACAGGTAACTACACTGCCATGCCAGATACACCAAGCAAAGAACTTGCTGATGCTCTATTCGCCGTTGCTACTAAAAGAGACAAAAAAGCATTTTCTTATTTATTCGCGTATTTTTCACCAAAAATTAAACGTTTCGGTATAAAACAGTTTAATTCTGAAGCACAAGCTATGGAACTTGTACAGGAAACACTCACTTCAGTATGGCGAAAAGCTCACTTATATAACAACGACAAGGGCGCTGCGACAACGTGGATTTACACTGTTATGCGAAATGCCTCCTTTGATATGCTTCGTAAAATGAAAAGTAACAAAGAGGATAATATCAGTGAAGATATTTGGCCTTTAGTTGAGCAAAATGAAAATGATGCCCATGAGTTTAGTGATCACCTCGAAGATAAGCAGATAAAGAGTTATCTTGATAAATTGCCACAAGCCCAAAGAGATGTTGTACGTGGCGTTTATTTTCAGGACATGTCACAAGAGCAACTTGCAGAGCAACTGAATATTCCAGTTGGAACAGTTAAATCTCGTTTGCGTTTAGCTTTACAAAAGTTACGAAATGAGATGGGAGATAAAAATGATTAAACACCATCCAACTGATGCTTTATTAACTCAGTATTGTAACGGAACATTACCTGCTAGTTTAAGTGTTGCTGTGTCTATCCATATTGATATGTGCTCTTGTTGTAAAGACAAGGTTGAAGCTATTGAAGCGAGTAATGCGAGCGAAGCATTTATTAACAACCAAGAAGATTTTTCCGAACAAATAGATTTAGAAGATGCAGGTCTATTAGAATCTATCATGCTAGATGATGGCATTGATGAAGTGTATGAAGTTAAAAAGCAGGAAGTTTCTGTAAATGAACAATCATATGAGCTACCACGTGCGTTGTCTCGAATTGCTCATAGTAAGTTTATGCAAATGGGCAAACTTTCTAGATCACGTATAGCGTTAGATGATGGCGCTCTTAGATCAAGTTTACTTCATATTGCTGCTGGTGGCGAAATACCAGAGCATACTCACACAGGCTTTGAATTAACTTTATTGCTTGCCGGTGAATTTAGTGATGAATCAGGAGATTATGTTGCAGGAGATTTTATGCTTCTAGATGGTCAGCATCAGCATACACCGGTAACAGAAAATGGCTGTTTATGTTACACAGTTGTCAGTAGTGCTCTACACTTTAATAAAGGTTTGAGTAAACTACTTAATCCAATCGGCAACTTGATCTATTAAGGAAATACATGCAGCAATCGACAATTAAGATAGGAATAAGCGCCTGTCTTGCTGGTGAAAAAGTCCGCTTTGATAGCGGACATAAAAAATCAAATTTTTGTATGGACGAGTTATCTAAACACGTTGAATATACTCGTTTTTGCCCTGAGGTAGCTGTAGGGCTTCCCATACCTAGGCCTACAATCAGGCAAGTTCGAGTTGGTGACACAATAAAAGTATGTCGCCCAGATGGCACAGGAGATGTTGGGCCTAAGTTAACCGAATATGGTAAAAGAATTGCAACAGAGCAGGCTAGTCAATTGAGTGGGTTTGTTTTTTGTGCGAAAAGTCCGAGCTGTGGTATGGAACGGATTAAAATTTACAATGAGGCTGGTACCGGCAATACATCTGAAGGCGTCGGCTTTTTTGCTGAACAAATTATGTTGCATAACCCGCTGCTTCCTTGTGAAGAAAACGGCAGGTTAAATGATATGCACTTACGGGAAAACTTCGTAATGCGAGTTTATACTTACAAAAATTGGCAAATTTTACGAGAGCAGCCAGTAAGTGTACATCGTTTAACTCAGTTCCACTCCCAATACAAGTACTTACTAATGGCTCATAATTACCAAGCTTATAAAGACTTAGGTAACTTACTTGGTACTTTTGATGGTGCAGATAGTGAATCACTTGCAGATTCCTATATTTCGGGGCTAATGGCTGCATTAAAGAGGCCTGCATCACGCAAAAATAACAGTAATACTCTTATGCATTTGCAAGGCTATTTTAAAAAGGTACTTTGTAAAGTTGAAAAACAAGAACTTAGAGATGCGATTGATGAATACAGAGAAGGACTCGTGCCTTTATATGTGCCTTTAACATTAGTAAAGCACCATTTAAAAGTTCACCCTAATGAGTATCTTGATAAGCAAGTTTATTTCAATCCTTATCCTCATGATTTAAAGTTGAGATACGGTATCTAATGAAGACAGTTTTTTGGTTTAGGCGCGATTTGCGCCTTTTTAATAATCTAGCATTATACGATGCGATTGAAAGTGGTTGTAAAAATGCCATTTTTTTTATTACCCCCACGCAATGGCGCCAGCATAATGTTGCACCTATCCAAATAGATTTGATAAAACGTAGAGTTGTATTTCTAGGTGATTTGTTGGCTAAACATGGCATCAAATTACATGTAATTGATGCAGGAACTTACAACGAATGTGTTTTACTTTTAGATGGTTTTTGCTCGGCTCATAAGATCACACAAGTTTTTGCTAATAAAGAATATGAATATAATGAGCAGCAGCGAGACGCCGATTTTATTTCAAGGGCAGACAAACATCAGATAAGATGCACTTTTTACGATGGCGACGTAATTGCCCCGCCTGGTACAGTTGTAACTAAAACAGGTGAAATGTATAAAGTTTTTACACCTTTCAAAAATACATGGCTGAAACTACATCAAGATACACATTTTCATTTTCGTCAATTTCCCCAGTGCTTTGCAGAAATAATTTGGCAACCACCAGCATCACTCGAGAGTGACAATAGCTCTGAAAAATGGCCTGTTGATGATGCCTCCCTCAGTGGTGTTATTGCGCGTTTTATTGATAAAAAATTGGTTAGTTACAAAGACACTCGTGATTTTCCTAGCATAAAAGGAACATCGGGGATCAGTCCATATTTGGCACTGGGTATTGTAAGCGTTCATCAACTTGTCGCGCTTGTTCAACAACAACATGTAGATGTATTGACTAGTGCAAAAAGTAACTTATTCACTTGGGTTAATGAGTTGGTATGGCGAGAGTTTTATCGCCATTTGATTGTTGCTTTTCCAGATTTAAATAAATATAAAAACTTTAATGAAAAGTACGATGCAGTTAAGTGGCGAGCAGACGATAACGATTTTACAGCGTGGTGTGAAGGGCGAACTGGCTATCCGCTTGTCGATGCTGCAATGCGCCAGTTATTAGAAACAGGCTGGATGCATAATCGTTTGCGAATGGTTGTTGCGAGCTTTTTAACTAAACACCTTTTAATTGATTGGCGAAAGGGTGAGCGCTTTTTCATGACACACCTAATAGATGGCGATCTAGCATCTAATAATGGTGGTTGGCAATGGGCAGCGAGTACAGGGTGTGATGCGCAACCATACTTTCGGATCTTTAACCCAATTACTCAAAGCGAAAGATTTGATCCAAAGGGGGAATTTATTCGTAAGTATATACCTGAACTGGAAAATGTGCCGGATAAACAGATTCATTTTCCGCATGAATATTTAGCGAAGATGAATAAGAAAGAGGTATATTGGCCAGCTGTTGTTGATCACAAAGCCGCACGTGAAAGGGCTTTAAACGCTTTCAAGGTATAATTGTTTTAAGGTATAAAATGCGCGAACAAAAAATTGAGAATTTTGTCAATATTTATCAACAGCTAAGTAAAGATAGCCTACATTTACTTGACGATATTTATCATCCATCAATCTGTTTTTCAGACCCATTGCATACTGTTAATGGTTTAGATGATCTTCACAGTTACTTCGCCGATTTATACAGTAATGTAACTGAATGTCGGTTTGATATTTCAAGCTTTCATAGCGTAGATGATAACGCTTTTTTATATTGGACTATGTACTATCGTCACCCTAAATTAGCATCGCACAAAGAAATCGCTGTTCAGGGTCATAGTCATCTGGTTTTCGATGGGAACAAAATAAAATTGCACCGAGATTACTTTGATGTAGGTGAGCTATTATACCAACAAATCCCATTAATAGGCCCTGTTATTAAACTTATCAATAAGCGAGCGACACAATCATGATTACACTCATTACAGGTGCGACTTCTGGTATTGGTGAGGAGCTTGCAAAGCAATATGCTGCTCTAGGTGATCGCGTTATTGCTTGTGGTCGCAATGAGGAAAAATTAGCTCAATTGTCAGGTTATAACTACATTGAGGCATGTAAATTTGATGCTACCGATGTTGATGCAGTGAAACAGGCTACAGCTCATTACGAACAGTTTGACCGTGTCATATTAAATGCCGGAAATTGTGAATATATTAATGATGCTCGAAACTTCGACAGCGCTTTATTTGCGCGTGTCGTTACAACAAATCTACTCTCAATGGGTTATTGCCTTGATGCCTTATTACCAAAAATAAAGTCAGGTGGGCAATTAGTTATAGTCAGTTCAAGTGTTACTTATCTACCACTACCTCGCTCTGAGGCATATGGAGCTTCAAAAGCGGGAGTAAGTTATTTAGCAAAAAGCCTTGCTGTTGATTTAACTGATGTCGATGTATCGCTCGTTCATCCAGGCTTCGTTAAAACCCCACTTACACAGAAGAACGATTTTCCGATGCCTATGGCAGTTACGGCAGAAAAAGCGGCCGATTATATTATTAAAGGCGTTTGCAAACGCCGTAAGGAAATTCATTTTCCGTATCGATTTACTTTAATCTTAAAGTGTTTACGCGTGCTGCCACTCCCTCTGTGGTTAAAGCTTGCAAAAGGATTATCACGTTGAAAAAAATAGCAATAATAGGTTCCGGCGTATCCGGTTTAAGTTGTGCTCATTTGTTACATAAACAGTACGATATCACCGTTTTTGAGAAAAATAATTATATTGGTGGGCATACTGCAACAGTAGATGTTGATGTTAATGGTAAAAATTACGCCATAGATACCGGTTTCATCGTATTTAATGACCGTACATATCATTACTTTGAAAAACTATTAAAGCGTATTGGCATAGAGCGAAAGCCGACTGAAATGAGTTTCAGTGTTCATAATGAAGAAACAGGCTTTGAATACAATGGCCACACGTTTACCAGCCTATTTGCTCAAAAACGAAATATTTTTCGTCCTCGTTTTTGGAAACTACTGGCTGATATCGTCCGCTTTAATAAATTATGCAAGGTTCTACACCATGACAATAAATACACGCAGGGTCAAACTCTGGGCAATTTATTAGATGAGCACGGATTTAATGATTTTTTTCGTTATCATTATATCTTGCCTATGGGCGCAGCGATTTGGTCTACCAGCATAAAAGAAATGAGCGGCGTAGGCGTTGAATTTTTTGTAAAGTTCTTTTTTAATCATGGGCTTCTTGATATTACTAATCGCCCTCAATGGTACGTAATACCGGGTGGTTCCAGAGAATACATAGCGCCGTTAATAAAAGGTTTTGCTGATAATATAAAGTTAAATAGCGATATAAAGTCAGTGGTAAGGAGGGACCTAGGTGTAACGCTTTCTTTTGCCGATGGTCACAGTGAAGAGTTTGATAAAGTAGTATTTGCATGCCATTCAGATCAAGCTCTTAAATTATTGGATTCGCCTACAGATGATGAGAAAAAGGTGCTAGGTGCTATTCCTTACACTGAAAACTCAGTTATATTACATACAGATACGCGACTATTGCCAAAGCGTAAAGCGGCTTGGGCAAGCTGGAATTACCTACTCAATGATAATGTAGATAAAGCTGCTGTTGTGACATATCAAATGAATATTTTGCAGGGAATTAAAAGTGACACACAGTTTTGTGTGACACTTAATCACAAGCAAGGTATTGATAAAGAAAAAATACTTCGTGAATTTACCTATTATCATCCTGTATTTAATAAGGCGTCAATTGCAGCCCAGCGGCAAAAAAAATTAGTTGATGGCGAAAATAATAGCTATTTTTGCGGCGCTTATTGGTATAACGGATTTCATGAAGACGGCGTTAAAAGTGCGGTAGATGTAGCGCGTCAGCTTGGTGTTGAGTTTGACTAGCGCGGTGTATATTGGTGATATAAAACATCGCCGATTTGCTGTTAAATCCCATTATTTTAAACACCCCATCTATATGATGTGGGTGGACCTTATTGATCCTGAATCACTCAATAATATACATAAAGGGTTGGGCACTAAAGGGTTTAAAGCGCTTAAGTTTAATCAAGCAGATTATCTTAATCAAGACGAAAATATACATGAAACTATCTCCGATCGTGCATTTAAAAAAATAGCCGAGTTTGGGGTTTCAGATATATTTGAAAACGTATACATGCTTGGTCAGTTACGGTGTTTTGGTCTTTACTTTAGTCCGGTTAACTTTTTCTTTTATCAAAGCAAGTCCGGTGATTTCACGCATATGGTCGCAGAGGTAAGTAATACTCCTTGGAATGAGCGGCATTATTATTTAGTACCAATAGAAAAAAAAGTGAACTTTAAGAAGGTTTTTTCCGTATCACCTTTCATGGATTTAGATATGAACTACCATTGGAATACGCGTTTTAAGAACGATAATGCAATGATTCATATAGAAAACAAAAAAGATGGCACTGTATTGTTTGATGCGACGCTTAGATTAAAACGCCAATCATTGAACAATGAGAGTGTATCTGCACTTTTAAAGCAATTTCCAGCAATGACGTGGAGTATTTTCAAAGGGATATACGTCCATGCTTTTAAATTATTTTGTAAACGAGTGCCATTTATTGGGCACTCAGGTAAAGGCAGCTAATCTGCATTAGTAAGAATTTAGGTGATGTTATGGAAAAAGTATCCAGTTTAGAGACTGTGCAATCGAGTGATTGGCTGATAAAAATATATAAAAAACTTGTCTTCGGTGCCTTTAATAGTCTAAAAACCGGGCATGTAATTTTGTTAGAAGGTAACAATGTAACTCATTTTGGTGATAAAAAAAGCGAACTCAATGTAAAGCTTACAGTTCACAGTAATGCTATGTACAAGTCCTTCGCTTTATCAGGCAGTGTAGGTGCGGGTGAATCATATATCCTTGGTCATTGGGATTGTGATGATTTAACCAAATTAATTGAAATATTTGCCATTAATCAAAATGAGCTCGATGCATTTGAGAAGAAATTTGCATTTTTCAGTAATATTTACTTTCGATTAAATCATTTTAAGAACAAAAACTCAGAGCACGGTTCAAAAAAGAATATTGTTGCTCATTACGATCTTGGTAATGAGCTTTATTCATCGTTTTTAAGCACTGAAATGTTGTACTCAAGTGCAGTTTATCCATCAAAAAGCGCTTCTTTAGAAGATGCACAAAAACATAAACTCGATTTAATTTGTCAGCAAATAGATTTACAGCCAGGCGAAAAAGTAGTTGAAATTGGAACCGGCTGGGGAGCATTTGCAATACATGCAGTAACGCATTATGGCTGTCATGTTACAACCACGACAATTTCAGATGAACAATACTCATACGTAGCACAAAAAGTAGCTGAGCTAGGTTTAGAGGACAAAATAACGTTGCTTAAAAAAGACTATCGCTTACTTGAAGGGCGATATGACAAGCTTGTTTCCATAGAGATGATCGAGGCTGTAGGGCATGAATATTTACCGAGTTTTTTCAAAAAGTGCAATGAATTATTGAAAGAGTCTGGTGCGATGCTAATTCAAGCAATAACTATTGCCGATCAACGTTACAAGCACTATTTAAAAAATTCTGATTTCATACAGCAGTATATATTCCCTGGTGGATGCTTACCGTGTATTGATGAAATGAATAAACAAATAAAGCAGCAGTCCGACATGGTAGTCCATAGCATAAAGGACATAGGAGTCCATTACGCGAGAACATTAGCAGATTGGCGTTCTCGCTTTGTCGCAAGTTGGCCTGAAATTGATAAAACTAAGTTTGATCAGCGCTTTTATCGTCTTTGGCTTTTCTATTTAGCCTATTGTGAAGGGGCTTTTCGCACCAGAGCAACCAGCACTGTTCATTTAGTGGCACGTAAACCTCGCTTTAGCCATTCAAGAGACGACATTGCGCTCGGTTATTAATTTTGCATTGTTTCAAGGTGTTTGGTTTATGGCCTTACTCCTTGAAACTAGAGCAATAATTCCAATACTCTGTGTAATTGGTCTAATGGTTTATCTGTCTAAACAGAAAAAACAAGATTTAATACTGATCACATTTGGCTTAGTTATAGCGCTAACATACGAGTATTTAATGGTTTTATCAGGGATGTTGTATTTTAAACAGTCACCTTTCCCGTTTTGGCTTGTATTATTGTGGTGTGCATTATTACTGACTTTGAATACCTCAATGCAGTTTTTAAATAAGCTCCCTTGGTTTTTTTCTTTATTGGTTTGTGCCATTAGCGCACCTGCAAGTTATTGGGCGGGTGCTCGTTTTGGTGTTATTACCATTGCTGTACCATTATTGCAGTTTTGGCTTGTTTACGGGGTGGCTTGGTCATGTATGTTCAATCTCATTATGTATTTGAACAAACGCTTTGCTCAAAACAGCAATCAAAGCTCACCAAAAATTTAACCTTCACTATTAAATTAAAGGTATTCATGAACCGTTTTATAGCTAATACAATCTGTGCGGTGTGCTTAGCCTTTGTTGGTCAATGCGTTTCGGCTGATTTTAAAACCGTCGGAACGTCTCGTTTTGAGTACATTTTTTGGGATGTTTATGACGCTACTTTGGCAACGACTACAGGGCAGTACGAGTTTCCTCAGCACCCGACTAAATTATCACTTACTTATCTTCGCGATTTTGCTGCAAAAGACATTGTCAAAGCAACCAACGAGCAGTGGCAGTACCTAGGAAAAAACCAACTGGTTAAAAAGTATGATGATAAGTTATTGGCAATCTGGCCTGACATAAAAGAAGGCGAGACACTTACTTTTATTACGACTGAAACAGGTGTAGGTACTTTTTATCATCAAAATAAAGAGCTAGGCTCGATCAAGGATGTTAATTTTGCGGATGACTTCCTCTCTATATGGCTATCTGAAAACACATCTGAGCCTAAAATGCGCAAGCAATTACTGGGTCGTTAAATACAATTACCATTTGTTACAAACGCTATCAATAGGAAATAATATGAACAATACAATCCGTGGTTTAATTCTATTTATGCTTGTTTTTTTAACGAGCTGTGCAGCGCCCGATGTAGATTATTACAGCCAAAGCCAGCCTGAGTTTAATTTTAAGACATTCTTCAATGGTAAATTGAAAGCCTACGGTGTCGTACAAGATTATAAAGGCGAACTTACCCGTAAGTTAGTTGTTGATATGGATGCGTCTTGGGATGGCAATAAGGGCGTTATAGAAGAAGATTTTGTTTACGATGATGGGGAAACACAGCGCCGCGTTTGGTATATAACTTTAAACGATGATAATACATTAACAGGAACTGCTAGTGATGTCATTGGGATAGCGCAAGGTGCGAGTAATGGAAGTGTTTTTCATTGGACATATTCTTTAGAGTTGTCTGTTGATGGTAGCAGTTATGAAGTTAACTTTGACGATTGGATGTACTTGGTAACAGATTCTCGCTTGATTAACCGTACCGCTATTGATAAATTTGGTATTGAGGTTGGTGAAGTTACTTTGGTGATTGAAAAAATTGAACAGTAGATAGTTTTTTTATAATAGTATTAAAAAGTCATTAAATTCAGTATTCGTTAATGATATAAGCATTATTTTTTAAGACTATTATCCAAATTTTATCCATTTATTAAGAATTTAAACAAAAATGGCAATTTGCTGTTGCCAATACTTAAAAAATGCATAAAGATAGGTTTTGCGAAGGCAAAATAATAACGAATAGGAATTTAACAAATGAATAAAGCTCAATTAGTTGAAAAAATCGCTACTGATGCAGAAATCTCTAAAGCAGCGGCTACACGTGCACTTGACGCGTTTACTGGTGCTGTAACAACATCTTTAAAAGAAGGTGATTCTGTTGCATTAGTTGGTTTTGGTACTTTCTCAGTAAAAGAGCGTGCTGCACGTACTGGCCGTAACCCACAAACAGGTGCAGAAATTCAAATTTCAGCGGCAACTATCCCAAGCTTTAAAGCAGGCAAAGGTCTAAAAGACCAAGTTAATCCTTAATAAGTTAAAGCACTTATTAACAAAAAAGGGCTGTTTAGCCCTTTTTTTGTGCTTTTTAATTATTATATTCTTAACGCTTTATCACCACGGCCTATGCCTACAGCCCCAGAACGTACCACTTCTATAATATCGGTCTCATGGCGTAAAGTGTCTAAAAATGATTCAATTTTATCTGTGCTGCTAACGAGCTGTAATGTATAACTATTGCGGCCCATATCTAAAATAGCGCCGTTAAATACATCGGCTACGCGAGTAACTGCCGAACGTTTAGCCTCATCTTGAGCATGAACTTTCACGAGTAATAACTCACGCTCAATATGTGCTATTTCAGTCAGGTCGATGATTTTTAAAACATCCACAAGTTTATTAACTTGCTTAGTGATTTGTTCAACAATACGGTCATCTCCCATTGTGGTGATGGTGATCCGTGATAATGAATGATCATCAGTAGTGCCTACAGTTAAGCTATCAATATTATAGGCGCGTTGTGAAAACAGACCAACTATACGCGACAAGGCACCTGGCTCATTTTCTAGTAAAATAGATAGTATACGGCGCATTATGCTTTTACTCCTTTACGTAGCCACATCTCATCAATTGACCCAAGTTTAATCTGCATTGGGTAAACGTGTTCTTTTTCATCAACACAAATATCTAAAAATACTAACTTGTCAGTAATCGCCATAGCTTTGTCAATCGCAGGCTGTAACTCATCTAGTGTATTTACCTTAATGCCTACGTGACCATAACTTTCAGCTAATTTTACAAAGTCAGGCAGTGAGTCCATATAAGATGATGAGTGGCGACCGCCATAAACCATATCTTGCCATTGGCGTACCATACCTAATGAGCGATTATTCAAAGAAACAATTTTGACTGCTAAGTTGTATTGCATGCAGGTTGATAATTCTTGAATATTCATTTGAATTGAACCATCTCCAGTCACACAAATTGACTCTTTATCAGGAAATGCCAGCTTCACGCCCATAGCTGCAGGTAAACCGAAACCCATGGTGCCTAAGCCTCCTGAGTTGATCCATTGGCGTGGATTTTTAAACGGATAGTATTGTGCAGCAAACATTTGATGTTGGCCAACATCTGAGCTGATATAAGCGTCACCATTTGTTGCTTTATAGAGGGCTTCAATAACAGCTTGTGGTTTTATTTTTTCGCCATCATTGCTGTAGCTTAAGCACTTTTGCTCGCGCCAGCTGATGATCTGACGCCACCAATCTTCTTGGGCACTTCTGTCTATATTTAAAGGGCTTTTATCTATCGCGGTCTGTAATTGTTCAAG
Organism: Pseudoalteromonas sp. NEC-BIFX-2020_015; assembly: GCF_012952265.1. Classification (NCBI taxonomy): domain Bacteria; kingdom Pseudomonadati; phylum Pseudomonadota; class Gammaproteobacteria; order Alteromonadales; family Pseudoalteromonadaceae; genus Pseudoalteromonas; species Pseudoalteromonas sp. NEC-BIFX-2020_015. The sequence goes on along the minus strand of NZ_JABCJL010000009.1, from coordinate 45,498 downwards.
TACCGTTGCAAGGCAACCTACGACAGGAATATGGGCTTTTATTGTTTTCGAAATAGATGTTGGATCAACATCAACATGGACAATAGTTGCATTCGGGCAAAACTTTTTAACATTGTTGGTTACCCTGTCATCAAAACGAGCACCTAAGGCTAAGATTACATCAGCATTGGCCATTGCTTTGTTGGCTTCTAGGCTGCCGTGCATGCCTAGCATGCCAATAAAGTTGGGGTGTACACCACTGATGCCACCTAAACCCATTAGAGTATTGGTAATTGGCGCATTAAGTGACTCTACTAAACGTGTTAGTTGCTCTGAGGTATTTGAAATGATGATACCGCCGCCAGAATAAATAACTAATTTTTTAGCTTCTAATATAGCAGTTACAGCTTTGCGTATTTGTTTTGAATGACCTTTAGTATTAGGGTTGTAGGTTCGTAATTCGGTTGTGGAAGGGAATTCAAAATCAAATTTTAACGCTGGGTTTAACATGTCTTTTGGTAGTTCAACAACGACAGGCCCTGGGCGGCCGCTACTTGCGATATAAAATGCCTTAGCTAAAATTGTTGGAATATCTTTAGCGCTACGACAGTTAAAACTATGTTTAACAATAGGGCGAGAACAGCCAATAATATCAGTTTCCTGAAATGCATCATCACCAATTAAGTTAGTAGGTACTTGGCCTGATAATACAACCATTGGAATTGAATCCATGTACGCTGTCGCAATGCCCGTTATGCAGTTTGTAGCACCTGGCCCAGAAGTAGCCAAAACCACCCCAACGTCGCCTGTAGCACGCGCATAGCCATCGGCCATGTGCGTTGCTGCTTGTTCATGTCTTACTAAAATATGCTCAACATCATCTTGTTGAAATAAAGCATCATAAAGATCTAATACAGAGCCACCGGGGTAGCCAAATATATATTTAACCTTTAACTCTTTTAATGCCTGAACCACTAGTTCGGAGCCATTATATTGTTTCGTACTCATCCTCATTCCTCACGTACCTGATACTTTTAATTAAGGTTACAAGTAAATAGTTACTTAATAGACTTAATTAAATTAGTATTACAATTTAAATGCATAAAAAAACCCCCGCTGGAGCGAGGGTTTTTAAAAAGCTGTTTCACCTTTTAATACATCCTCGCAGGGCTTAAGACTAAGACCAGTACGAGTACGTTTATTTGGTGAAATTGATGTTTCATAGTATTACTTTTCTTCTGTATGTTTGTTATGAAATTTCTAATGAACTATTTAATTATTCGGTGCTTAAGACACAATTAATTCTCTTTTTTATTACCTCTATTTTTAAGTGTTTTACTACCTAATGTCAACCGCCAGCAAGACTATCTTGCATTAAAATTCCAAATTAATTGGTTTTTTATTTTAAGCTAGCTTTAAAATGTGTTTTTTGACGAGGTAATTAAAGAATTTATGCTTAAAATGATAGCTGTTGATGAATCGATGATTTGATCTCAGCTACAGAGTCTAATTGTAGACAAAGACGTTACGATGACAAAACTTAATAATGGGAATGGTGTTGAGCTCTAATTATGTGAGAGATAAATATTTTTAGATGCTATTTCATACAATTAATTAAAGATTGAACACAGGGTATTCAGCTGATGTTGCAGGTATGAGCATAGGTGATAGCGCTTAATTTATTCATTAAACGTCTATGAATTGAGTACTAATACCAATCGACTTAGATATTTAACCATTCTAGCGGGCTAAATAAAGCGCTAACAGCGTTATAAATTTTTCATGTACGACTGCATGGATGCAGGAGGTAGAGCAATGCAGGAGCAATTGCCGAGATCAACACCATGTCAAAATTTATGCCTTGTTATCACCGTATTTACCTGTCGCTATGAGTGGTCAGTAACTTAACTCGATTGGTATAAAATTGTTAGTACAAAGGGCCGTTGAATCGAAAATTGACAGGCACAAAAAAACCAGTTTTAACACTGGTTTTTTGTGCTTTTTAACCGTTCAGAAAAAATTATAGACGGTCAATTACAGCTTGAGTGAAATCGGTAGTTCCGTGGTTGCCACCTAGATCACGCGTTGTACGATCACCGGTCTTAATCACATCAGCTACAGCGCTACGGATGCGCTCAGCTGTATCACCCATTTCTAAATGCTCCAGCATTTGAATTGACGCTAGGATCACAGATGTCGGGTTTGCTAAGTTTTTACCAGCGATGTCAGGTGCACTACCATGTACAGCCTCAAAAATCGCTGCATCTTCACCAATATTAGCACCTGGCGCCATACCAAGACCACCAACTAGACCTGCACATAAGTCAGATAAAATGTCACCAAAAAGGTTTGTTGTAACAATAACGTCAAACTCTTCTGGGCTCATTACTAATTTCATACAAGTAGCATCAACAATCATTTCTGTTGATTCAATTTCAGGGTAACGCTCTGCAACTTCACGTGCTACTTTTAAGAATAAACCTGATGTTGATTTTAAAATGTTAGCTTTGTGAACAGCTGTTACTTTTTTACGGCCTTCACGCACGGCAAGCTCATATGCAAAAGTAACGATTTTCTCAGCACCGTCACGCGTGATCATTGACATTGCTTGTGCTTCGTTACCATCTTCTGAAGTCACTTGGCCTAAACCTGAATACATACCCTGTGTATTTTCACGTACTGTGATGATATCAATATCATCGTAGCGGGCTTTTGTTCCGACAAATGATTTTACTGGGCGCACGTTTGCGTATAAACCAAATTGCTTACGTAATGTGACGTTGATTGAAGTAAAACCTTCACCAACAGGCGTTGTTAATGGGCCCTTTAAAGTGATTTTATTACGTGCAATAGTGTCAATAGTCTCTTGCGGTAATAATTCACCTGTTTTCTCTAAGGCAGCTAGACCAGCATCAACGAATTCATAATCAAAATCGCATCCTGCGGCTTGTAATATCTCAAGAGCTGAATCAATAATACTTGGACCGATACCGTCGCCTTTGATTACTGTGATGATTTTTTTGGTCATGAACTTTTCCTATTACGAGTTAGAAATACACGTAAATATGTCGCAAAAATAAACTGCGATAACTTGTTAGATAATTTACGTGAATGAGTTTGAAAATTTAAGCGGCTTTTATAGCAATTTATTCAACTTTTTGCCAGTAAAAACCGTGAAAATAGTCAATATGTCTTATAAAATGCGCTGTTTATACACTATTACTTAAACCTAGGCTGGTTAATTGTGAATAAAAATTCGCAGTACTAGGCCAGCCAAGTTCTTTTAATACAGAATCTAAAATTTGCTTTTGCCACGGGCTGAGTACGTATTTTGGTTGATATACTTGTGTTGAAATTAACTTAACCGCGACCCATAACTTAGCCGAATCACTGAGTGATTTCTTTTTATGTTGCTCAGCATCTAATAAGGCTTGAGTCCATGGGTTATCACTTAAAACGGTGAGTAAGTACTGGCTGAGGGAGTCTGGGTCTAACTGTCGAACACCAAATAACCATGAGAGTAGGGGGCTTTTATCATTATTTGGCTCTTTACTATGCAATGTTTTTCGGCTTAGATCAGTACTTGCGTGCTCAATCAAATAACATATATATGCATAAACAGGCAAGGCAAGTTGCTCAAATTGTTGCTCACTATTATGTCTGAAAAACAGTGCTAGAATATTAATTATACCGCGTAAACGACAATGAATATGACGCTGTAAAGGGTGCTTATGGGATGTTACAAGCTGCTCAAATAGTACGTGCTGTATTATTGCGGGGGCATTATCTAGGCCGACCATACACAGGCTATGTCGTAAGTCTTTACCAGGTAAATTTTCTTTATTATAAGGTTTAACTGACTGACATAAATTTTCAATTGTTTGAGTTTGATTCTGTAATAATTTAATCAATGCCGTGTATGAATATTCATGTTGTACTTTAACTTGGCTTATCAGTATTAAAAGCGCTTGTTGCTGCTCATTAACTTCCTCATTCTTTACAAGGTGCTCACTAAACCAAACACTGAATAAAACTCGCTTATCTATAATGGGCCGTTGTTTAGCATTGGCATCTAGTTGCGCTTTAATACTATGCCAGCGTATTTTTTGCTCTGTATCAATAGAAATAACAAGGTGTTTTTGAGTTTTATCTTCACCGATGTAAACGAGATCCTGTTCACCATGTTTAACAACACTTCCAGGTATAAAGGGCCCTATATGTGCAATGATACTTTTTAGTGCGTATTGTGCAAACTGATTGGGTGTACGTAAGTAAATATCAGCCACCGCTTTATAAACGCTGATATGATCATTGTGTTCACGATAAGTTATATTCATCGCGATTATATTTGCAAGGGCGACTAAAATTGTTGCGCCATCGTAAATCATAATTTGTGGTGTGCTAAGTAAGGCTTGTTTGTATTTATTTAGTCGTGCTAAAACTGCTGAGATATTATCCGTTGGCACCTGAGAAGATTGCAAAAGTTTAATAGCAAGCTGGTGGCGACATTGCCACTGCTTTTTTTCTTGTAAATTAAGTGGTTGGCGAAGTGCTAACTTGTTACTTTGCGTTTGAACACATAAGTAGTTTGTAAGGCAAACAAAAATGAGTTGTTGTGTAACTTTACTATCATAACCTAAACTTTTGCAAAATGCGGTGATCAATACACATTGATTGACAACTAGGTTCGTCGTATACCCATAGCTTTTTACGTACAAAGTAAGTTGAGCCTGCATAGCATGTGGTGTGTGCTCATAGACTTGATAATAGCGTTCAGCTAATTGACTAAGTAGTGGATAAATATTGGGCCATTGGCTTTTATTATTATAACAGCGCAGCACTTGGTGTGTTTTTTCAAAAAGGGTTACCAGTGATTGTGGATTGACGGTATCCATTATTTAATATTATCCTTCGCGCTGATAGGCATCAAATGCACTTGGGCCCCATAAAACTAATTCACCATTTTTAAATAGTAACCCCGAGCACTCATCCATAGTGGTGATCCCGTCTGACTTTATATGCTGAGTGCGGTAGAAAATAATTTGCCATACTTCTTCTTTATCACGCTTTGCAAAGGTAAGATCTGGACTACCTAAATAATCTAATACGCTGTTCAAATTAACGGGATTTTCTATCGTTAACTTATCAATATAACGCTTATTGAAAGCTTCGCGGTCTTGCCAAATCATTGCTTGAGGGTCATCTTTATAAAAAGTAATAACCAAGGTAGCAATTAAAGCATAGACACCTAAACCTAATATTAGATAGCGAAAAACCTTTTTAAACATCTGACACTCTTACACTGAAACTTAAAATTGAGTATACGCATAGTTGAAATTCAGTGCCATGCTAATGCGATTAATTGAGTCTTAACTGCTTTAAACTAAAGCCTAAGTTTATATCTGTGCGCAAACTAACCAAGTTTTTTGAAATAATATAGTCTTCCATACCAGACGCTAGTTTTTTACGGGTGCCGGGAGAAAGCGATTCATCATTGGCGGCTAACGTAATATCAGCGTGTTTAGCTATCACGTCTTGTGCTGTTTTAGTTCCAACACCTTTTATTCCAGGAATATCATTGGTTTTATCACCAGCCATGGCCCAAAAATCAATCAACCTAGCTTGTTCAACACCAAAGCGTTGGTGTATAGAATTTAAATCTAGATACTCTTTTTTAAAATAGTCGTACACACTAATGTAATTATTTAGGCTAGGTAAAAAGCCCTTGTCGGTAGATACAATGGTCGAATGTAGCTGATTCTTTGCCATCTTATGCGCTAAAGTGGCAATAATATCATCAGCTTCATCATTAACGGGTGCAAAAACAATAATACCAGTTTGCTCTATGGCGTGTTTAAATTTAGCGAGTGAATTTCTTAAAGTTTCAGGCATTGGTGCTCTGCTACTTTTATACTGCTTGTAATAATGATAACGCCAGCTTTTATCGCCATCAAAAACTGCAATAGCATGTGTTGCTTGGGTGATTTTTAGTAATTTTTCACAGGCATGCGCTACACGCGCGCAGCACGTTATAATCATTTGCTCATCGCTGCCTTTATTTTGATTACTATCAACAGCATAGATACGCCTAATTAAATTAAGCGCATCTATTAAAAGTAATTGTCCAGACACTAAATAAAAATCCTCATGCTTTAATTTCGTAACATGGAGTATATTTACTGCCGGGAAGTTTCATTCGTCCTTGTTCAACAAATGCACGTAATAATTTATCCATGGCGTTCATTAATTCAGGTTCACCACTTAAAATAAAGCGACCGTCTTGTTTTATTGCTTGGATCCCTTCATCTTTTACATTGCCGGCAACAATGCCAGAGAATGCACGACGTAGATTAGCTGCAAGCTGTTGCTTAGGTTGATCTAAATGAAGATCAAGTCCCGCCATATTTTTATGCGTTGGGGAAAATGGCTGTTGAAAATCGTTTTCTATTTTCAGTGTCCAGTTAAAGTAGTAAGCATCGCCTTGGCTCTTGCGGTAATCGCGTACATTAGCCATCGCAGATTTTAATTTAATACCCACTAATTCAGGGTTATCAATGATCACTTCAAATTTATCAAGAGCTTCAGTGCCTAACGTCATTTCTACAAATTTGCAGAGTTCAATGAAATAATTTTCGCTTTCTTTAGGCCCAGTTAAAATGACAGGTAACGACTGCTTTTGATTCTCAGGATGTAATAAAATGCCAAGTAAATAAAGCAGCTCTTCGGCCGTTCCCGCACCACCTGGAAAGATAATAATACCGTGAGCCGTTCTAATAAATGCTTCAAGGCGCTTTTCAATATCAGGGAGGATAACGAGTTCGTTAACGATTGGATTAGGTGGCTCTGCGGCAATAATGCTTGGTTCTGTTAAACCTAAATAACGGTTGTTGGTATTACGTTGTTTGGCGTGGCCAATTGTAGCGCCTTTCATTGGACCTTTCATTGCGCCAGGGCCACAACCGGTACAAATGTTTAAGCCTCTTAAGCCCAGTTCATAACCAACTTGTTTGGTATATTTATATTCAACTTCATTGATCGAATGTCCGCCCCAGCAAACTATCATACTCGGATCGCTGTTCACGCGAAGCGCAGCAGCATTGCGCAACATATCAAAGACCATATGAGTAATGCTTTTTTGATCTGTTAAGTCTTTTTCGTATTTTTGGCAAATAAACAAGATGTCGCGTATCACAGAGAATATATGCTCGTGGATACCTGTAATAATTTCACCATCAACAAAAGCCGTAGTAGGGGGGTTAATTAATTCAATCTTAATGCCTCGCTCACGACTTACTAAGCGAATGTCAAAGTCTTTATATTTATTATAAATTTCAAGGCTTGAATCTGTATGGCTACCAACATTAAGTACTGCTAACGCGCAATTTCTAAATAATTTATAACGTTCACTCGTGGACGATTGCTCTAATAGGTCTACTTCTAATTGTGACAGTAAATCTAACACACCGGTTGGGTTTAACTGTATTAACATAGGCATTCTCCTTGCTGAAAAGCAGTTCGGTGGTCGTGATTATTTACTGATACATATTCGGTCACGACCTGTATTTTTAGCTTTGTAAAGCGCATCATCAGCACGATCAAATGCACTTAAAGGGGTATCCCCTTTTTTAAACTGAGTAACACCAAGTGAAATAGTAATTTCGACTTGTTTATTCTTAAATTTAAATGGAATGCCTTTCACAGCCTTACGTAGTTTTTCAAGGGGCTGGCTTGCATGTTCAAGTGACATACCTGGCATTAATAAAACAAACTCTTCGCCACCATAACGTGCAATAAAGTCAGATTTACGAATCGACATTTGCAACGCTTTTGCAATTACTTGCAATGTTTTGTCACCAGCACTGTGTCCATACTTATCATTAATTGACTTAAAGTGATCAACATCAATAACCACTAATGTCATATCTGATTCTTGGACTGCAAAAAGGTGAAACTCATGATTAAAGCGTTCATCAAATGCAGCACGATTAGGTAATTTAGTTAAACCATCGAGTAGGCTTTTAAAACGCTGTTCATGTAAACGTTTTTTATACTTGGATAGCTTGCCTTCTAAACTACCAATTCGTTGATTTATTTCGTTAAAACTGGAAATTAACGCTTGACGGTCTTCTTGTTCAAGGCGTTCTTTTTCAATTAAATCTTGGCTAAGCGACTTTAATTCATTATCAACGAGTGCCTTTAACGATGAGATAGACGTTGCATTTTGCGTTTGTGACGTTAAATTATTTATTTTACTTTCGATTCGTTTATTAAGTGCATCAAATTCAGCTCCCATCGATTGTGAGTGTTTGCTGGTTGAGACAATTGAATGATGTAATTCTTCAAGTGTTTGATTTAATGATACTAAAAAGCTTTGAGCGGATTGTCGCTCTTTACTTATATTACCGGCAATAATACGGATAATTTCAATTGCTGAAACTAATAAGTCATCCACAGTATCCGTTTCAGAGATATTATTTTTTATTGTTTTAACTTGTTCCGCAGCTTCATCTTCAAAGACTAAATCATTGGCTAAATTTAAGAGTTCTTTTGCCAATGAGGGTTGTAATGATGCTTGCTTAGAGTCAGTTAATGTAAGTTTTGCATGTAAAGCTTGATGGTAAATAGTAACAAGGCGGTTAAGAATAGGAATGAAATCCCTATTTGATTGGACCTGATTTAATTCATGATCGAGCAAGTGACGTAGCGTACGTCTTGCGTCATCAGGCAGCCCTTTTGTTTTTTGCAGCTGTTTACCGGCATCTTGAACACTATTGTAAAGTTCACGCTGATGAGCTGACTGTAGGGCTTCTTGCCCCTTTAATAGAGTAAGAACTTCATCAATAAGCGGCGCGAACATTTCAAAATCGACCCCTTTTGCTAATGCACTACGAAATTTAGCTAAACGGTTATCAAGTTCAATGTCCATACCTTTACAGCTTAATGATAATTTAGCTGAAAAATGGGTTAATGTATCGACCTGTTGTTTGCGCGCATGCTCTATCACCATGCGCGACTCAATGGCTTGTTTAAGTTTTTTATTTAAAACTTCGATCTGTTGTGACACTGATAGCTACCGCCATTGATTAAATCTTTATATTGCCTTAAGTTTACAACAAAATTGGAACAAATGTAGTCGCGAAGTCAAAAACTTAGCATTTGATGGTGATTTTTATTCATCGGGCTTATAACTGTGTCTTTTTGTCGCTTTTAATTCACATTAATAGCCATCATTGTTAGGCTAATTTATAACATAGCAATGATAATTTAGAATAAAGAGTCTATATGAAACGTTTTTTAGCATTATCGGTATTAGCAGCACTCTCTCAGTCAGCATTCGCTGACGTAAATTACTCTCTTGAGATCACTCAACCAGAGCATCATTTAGGGAATGTAAGTGTTGCGTTTCCTCAAACAGCACAAGCTCATTTAGATGTTAAATTACCGGCATGGCGCACGGGTCGTTATGAGATTTTAAATCTGGCTAATGGTGTGCGTTTTTTTCAAGCAAAAGATGATGAAGGTAAAGCGCTTAATTGGGAAAAAATAAATGCCAGTACATGGCGTGTGCACTTAGACGAACCAACTGATGTGCAAATAGATTACCAAGTGTATGCCAATGAATTAGGTAAGCGTGCCCGTCATATTGACGATAGTCATGCATTTATTGATGCATCCGGCTTTTTTATGTTTAGTGAGTCATTTCGTCAAGAGCCTGTGACGGTAACCCTTGATGTTCCAAAAGCGTGGCGTTCTGTGTCAGGAATGGATAACGCAGGCTCAAAACATAGTTTTAAAGCTGCAGATTATGATGTACTGGTCGATTCGCCAATCGAAACAGGTCTTAATGAACATCATACTTTTAAAGTGGGTGGTCGTGACTATGAGCTAGTGATCTGGGGAGAAGGGAACTATGACGTTGACTTAATGTTAAAAGACCTTAAAAAACTAGTCACAACAGGTAATGTGATCTGGGATGATTATCCGTACGAGCGCTATGTATTTATGGTGCATGCCACATCAGGTGCTGGTGGTGCAACAGAGCATTTAAACTCAACCATCATTCAACGACCGCGAGATCGTTTTGGTTCGCGCGAAGATTACCTGGCATTTATTAGTACGGCAGCGCATGAATTTATTCATACGTGGAATGTCAAAGCGTACCGCCCAGAAGGGTTAGTACCTTATGATTATACGAATATGAATTTTGACAAGTTACTGTGGATTGCCGAAGGTTCAACTAGTTACTTTGAAGATCATTTAATGGTTCGTTCTGGTATATCAACGACAGATGAGTTTTTTAAAAGTTTAACAAAAACAGTTAACCGCCATTTATTAACGCCGGGTCGGGACGTACAAAGCGCCACTGAAACAAGTTTTGATAAATGGATTAATCAAGGTGGTGACCACGCGCGTAACTATAGCACCAATATATACTTAGAAGGGTCATTAATCTCCATGGCGCTTGATATTGATCTACTTGAGAATAGCCAAGGAAAGCAAAGTTATCGCGATGTTCATCGTGCTCTTTATAATTTACATAAACTCCCACAAGGGTTTAGCGTTGATAATGTGAAAGCGATTTTAAAAGACTTAACTGGGCGTGACTATAGTACGTGGTGGGCTGCAAATGTAGACTCTCCAGCTAAAATTGATTTTGATATTTTACTTAATAAAGTAGGGCTTGTGCTTGAACGCCCTAAAGGTGCTAAAACATTAGCAAGTGTTGATGCGATGGCTAAAAATAGTGGCGAGTTACTTACGCTAACGCATGTTCGTCGTGGTGGTGCTGCGTGGCAAGCGGGCTTAACAACGGCAGATAAAATTGTAGCAATTAACAAAAAGCATGTTGGAAAAGATTTAAAAGCGAGTCTTGAAACATTCAAAGCGGGTGACAAAGTGACGGTTGACTTTATACGCCGTGATGCACTTCAAAGCACGACACTAACTCTTACTGAAGACTTTGATAAAGCTAAAAAAATCGTCGTAAATAAAGAGGCTACTGAACAGCAAATGGCATTGTTTAAAGCATGGATGGGGGTCGCTCATCCTAATCTAGTTAAATAATTAACATGACGAATGACTATACCCAAACCACCTCAAGATGAGACGCCCAACGGGTTGGTTTAAAAGCGATTTACACTGCGTTATTGATTTTAATAAGGGAACAACCATTATTTTCAATCAATGCCTTGCCTAAATCGCTTTTAATTCCAACTGAAACTGGATCTTGAGATGGCTTGGGTATAAATGGAGCTGCGGCTCCTTTTTTTGTTATTAACCAAACTTTGCTTGAGCATGTGATCTACAGAGCAACTTACAGTGTTTTAAGCTACATAGAGCTTAAAAATTGAACCAACGAAGTGAAAGGTGCTAAGTTACACGTAGTTCATCAATTAAAAGGAATAATAATGAAATTAGAGTCGTTAGCACTTCATCATGGCTATGAATCAGAAGCCACCACAAAATCTGCCGCGGTGCCTATTTATCATACATCATCTTATACATTTGATAACACTCAGCATGGCGCTGATTTATTTGACTTAAAAGTACCAGGTAATATTTACACTCGAATCATGAACCCCACCAACGCGGTTCTTGAGCAGCGACTAGCTGCAATGGAGGGCGGAATTGGTGCCTTGGCAGTTGCTTCTGGAATGGCCGCAATTACTTACGCAATACAATGTTTATGTGAAGTGGGCACTAATATTGTTAGCACCAGTCAGGTATACGGTGGCACGTACAACCTATTTGCCCACACATTACCACGCCAAGGTATTGAAGCTCGCATGATCAAAGCTGACGACTTTACTGCTTTTGAAAATGCCATAGATGAAAATACCCGTGCTGTTTTTTGTGAGTCAATAGGGAACCCTGCTGGTAATATTGTTGACATAGCACGCCTTGCAGAAATTGCACACAAAAAGGGTGTACCGTTGATTGTTGATAATACCGTTGCAACGCCTTACTTATGTCGTCCGTTTGAGCACGGTGCAGATATTGTTGTGCATTCATTAACTAAATACATTAATGGCCACGGAACTGCCATTGGCGGCATCATCATTGATTCGGGTAAATTTGATTGGAAAGCAAATGTGACACGTTTTGCTATGATGAACGAGCCCGATCCGTCTTATCATAATGTTGTGTATACAGATGCATTCGCTGAGGCTGCTTTTATAGGCCGTTGCCGTGTTGTGCCATTAAGAAATACCGGCGCAGCATTGGCCCCTAAAAACGCGTCAGACATTCTAATTGGTCTTGAAACACTTGGCTTAAGAATGGAACGTCACTGCGAAAATGCCCAAAAACTCGCTCAGTACCTTGAAGATCATCCTAAAGTGTCTTGGGTTAATTACGCGGGCTTAGCATCAAGCCCTTATAATGAAATGAGTAAAAAAATTACGGATTCAAAAGCATCTGGAATTTTAAGTTTTGGCATTAAAGGCGGGGCCCAAGCGGGCGCTCGTTTTATTGATGCGCTTAATATGGTCTTGCGGCTAGTTAATATAGGCGACGCCAAATCACTTGCTTGTCATCCCGCATCCACAACTCATCGTCAACTCAATGATGATGAGCTTGCAAATGCAGGCGTTAGTCGAGATTTAGTTCGTTTGTCGGTCGGCATTGAAAGTATTGACGATATTATTGCAGATGTAAGCCAAGCCTTAGAGTGTGCTTAACTATAATCAGAAGCCTCTTATAGAGGCATTTTCCCTCTAAAACTTATTAATTAATCAATATATTGGTTTCTAACCGTTATAATGTAACAATTCATTGCAGGGCGATTGACCTCAAGCATACTTCGCGCGTACCCTATTGCGGATAAAATAAAAAGGATTATAAAATGCGTTTAAAACCTCTCATTGCAACACTTGCTGTTGCATTTTCGACGACAGTTATTGCAGATGAAGGAATGTGGCAGCCACATCAACTTCCAGAACTAGAATCAATACTAAAAGCAAAAGGGCTTGAAATTGATGCTAAATCTATTTCTAAGCTTACAGAATTCCCGATGAATGCTGTAATTAGTTTAGGTGGGTGTACGGCATCTTTTGTGTCACCAAAAGGCTTAGTCGTTACCAATCATCATTGTGCTTATGGGTCTATTCAATATAACTCAACGCCTGAAAATAACATTTTAGAAAACGGCTTTTTAGCAAAAACACCCGCTGAGGATTTACCTGCGGCACCAGGATCGCGCGTGTATGTTACAGAAACCGTGACCAACGTAACTGATAAAGTAATCAAAGGCACTGAAAAGTTGAGCGCAAAAGCACGTTACGATGCGCTTGAAAAAAATGAAAAAGCCCTCGTTGCTCAGTGTGAAGCTGATGACAATTACCGTTGCAACGTATATTCATTCCACGGTGGTTTAGAGTTTTACCTTATTAAATCATTAGAAATTAAAGATGTACGTTTAGCATATACGCCAGCGATGGGTGTAGGAAAATACGGCGGCGATATCGATAATTGGATGTGGCCACGTCACACCGGTGATTTTGCATTTTACCGTGCCTATGTTGGTAAAGATGGTAAGCCAGCTGAATTTAGTGAAGACAATGTACCGTACGTACCAGACTCTTACCTAAGTGTAAGTGCCAAAGGCGTTCAAGAGGGCGACTTTGTTATGGTAACAGGTTACCCGGGGGGCACTAATCGCTACCGAATTGCTGCGGAAGTTGATTATGTATTTAACACCAGCTACCCAAAAGCGCGTAAACATAACTCAAAGTATGTGTCTTTGATTGAAGAAAACTCAGAAGACGGTAGTAAAGCGCGAATTGCTTATGAAAGCACAATTGCAGGCTACAACAACTACATTAAAAACTACGGTTCAATGATTGAAAGCTTTAATAAAGGCAGTATGTTTGAGCGTAAAAATCAGTTTGAGCAAGACTTAACAAACTGGATCAATAGCGATCGCAAACGTAAAAATCAATACGGTAAAATCTTAGATGAATTGTCGGCTTTAGTTGCACAGTCTCAAAATCATAATGAACGTGACCGTATGCTTGGCTATGTACATCGTTCGCAAATGATCAGCACTGCACGTGGTTTATATCGTTTAGCATATGAAAAACAAAAGCCAAATGCAGAGCGTGAGTCTGGTTATCAAGAACGTGATTTACCGCGTTTTGAAGCGGGCTTAAAGCGTATGACACGTCGTTTTGATGCAACAGTTGATAAAGCAATTTTATTACACTTTTTAGAGTTGTATGCTGCGTTACCAAAAGCAGAACGTTTTGAAGATGTTGATAACGCATTTAAACTACAAAATGGGTTTGATAAAACAAAGCACAGTGAATTACTCTCGCAAATGTACGCAAATTCATCACTTAATGATGAAGCCGCTCGTTTAGCGTTATTTGAACAATCTTTAGCGCAAGTAGAACAAAGCGAAGACCCATTTATGCAATACGCTAAAGCGATATTTGCAGTAATGAAAGCAGAAGAAGATAAAGACAAAGCACTTGCTGGTAAATTACAAGCTGCACGCCCGCAACTAATGAGTGCAATCATTGCATTTAACAAAGCACAAAATAAACCAGTTTATGCTGATGCTAATAGCACTTTACGTGTTACGTATGGCACGGTTGGTGGTTATTCGCCACAAGATGGTTTGGTTGCAACGCCATTTACCTCACTTGAAGGTTTACTCGCTAAAAACACCAATGTTGACCCATTCAACGCGCCTGAAAATCTACAAAAACAGATCAAAGCTAAGTTGTATGGCGATTACACCGGTGGTATGAATACTGTGCCAGTTAACTTCTTATCAAATGTTGACACAACAGGCGGTAATTCAGGCTCACCAACACTTAACGGCAAAGCTGAGCTTGTTGGTTTACTCTTTGACGGTGTTTATGAAAGCATCATTGGCGATTGGGATTATAACCCTGCACTTAACCGCTCAATCCACGTCGATTCACGCTATATGTTATGGGTGATGGATAAAGTTGATAACGCAGAAAATTTATTAGACGAAATGAAAATCGTAAAATAAGTAATAGCTAAAATAATCAAAAGGCGCTTACCTTAACCGGAAGCGCCTTTTTTGGTTATTACGTAGGTTGGCAGAGTGTAGCGAAACCGAGCAAACTGTTTTTAGTCCCGCTTGAACTACTTTTTATAAATACTTACTCAAATAGTGCAAAAATTCTTGTATTTCAATGAGATAGATACGCATACTTTAGTTCTAATAAGTGACCAGCTAAATCCATAGAGTTAACATTAGTATTTTCCCCATGAGTGTTCATCCGCCCAATCAATGGCAATATTTTTTAATTGCTCATCATCAATTACTGCTAAGTTTTCAGAAAAACTCGTTGGGAGTACCCAAAGGTTGTCGCTTAAAGCAGAAGCTGAACATTTAAAGCAGCCAAGCAAATCTCCAATTTGATCCTTGGTAAAACGACCGCCACCTAGTAATGAATTTTCAGGTACTTCATCAAAGCTATTTATATCGCCCCCTTTTTTTTCTGCAAAAAATGTAACGTCCACACTCAATCCTTTAGGTATTTATAAAACGCTTTGCTAAGCGGAAAATAATGGTTGGCTATAATCGCGAAGCGATGGCCAACTGTTATTTTTCCGTATAAGCAACTTATGTACGCCCGACATGGGCATTGACTTATGAGGTGAAAGTCCTCTGTAGGAAGAAAAGGAAAACAGTTTTACTTCCGATGAAAATTAAAATGGGTGTCATTTTAAGTTCAGTTTCAAGTTTCATTATCGCTGATATTAGTCAAGCGTTAGATAAAGCTTAAACATATTCAGATTGGCGTTTTGGCTACCAAAAGCGCCTATTACTAATTATCGTGTCGAACCGTTTCTAAAATCGCTTTTTTCTCACTATCGGATAATATAATCCAATCAAAAATCTCTTCGCTGGTGCGCCCACAGCCTGTGCAGTAGCCCTTTAAGCGGTGGCATTTGCCAATGCAGTCGGTTTTTAGCGGGAGGGTGTTTGATTTAATTGGTGAAGTCATAATGTCTTTTTTAAAGTTGCGTGATATTTAAAGGCCAGTTTAAGTGGGCATATACCCACTCCACCTTCAAAGGGACTACCATTATTGCAAAGTAATACCTGAGATTAAGTTCCTGTGAAACGTTGGGTTCAGCATTGTGAGGTGGTATGGGTTTATATATTAAATTGTCGCTATTTGCTTGATATTGGTTTACCAACTTCTAATGAAGTAGACCACGGTGTGGTGCGCGATAAAGTCTTTGCAGTGTGAATTGAAATTACAGGAGTTTTGTCATCCAATACAAAAGTAGTGCGTAATGAGTCTGCTGATTCTTTTTGCTTTTCAAGCCAGTTTTTTTGTACTAAACATTCACGGGTAAAATCGACCGCTTTTTGGTGTAATGCAACGGCGGTTGTTTGCTCTTTAAAATCGCCTTGGCAACGATATGTAATCGTCTGTGCATCAACGGCTGTTATTTGGCAATCCTCACCAACCAGATCGTATTTTGCAGTCCACGTTTCCATGTACTTAGTATTAACACGTGTGCCCTTTAACTCTTCAAAGCGGTTATCATAGGCATTCAATAACCCGTTGATTTTTTCACAGGGAGTAAGATTATCAATAGTTGTTTGTTGTTCGGTGGTTAAACTTGTGCAGCCAGATAAAATTAGGCCAGTTAACAATACTGATAAAGACTTTTTCATAATGCGCTATCCTTTTGTAATAGCTAATCCTTCGAAGTGATGTTAAGGATACCTAAGGGCTTGAAAAAATGCTATGAAAGAGGTGAAAATAAAAGGGCGGTTTGATTTTTTATCAAATGGGTTATTGAGAATTGTTGGGTATATCAGTACTCAGTACTGGAAATTACATGCCCCAGTGCTGAGCACTATCATTACTTAAACAAAGTCATTGCGTAAATAAACGTTAAAGTGTTTGCTTTTGTACATTTTTTATTTTAACACGACCGGAGCCGTCAGCAACTAAAGTGAAGCTTGCTGCTGTATCAACATAAATTCCACCTGATCCATCGGTTACCGACACATCGCCATCCACATTTTCAATATTGATATTGCCAGAGCCATCATGAACCTTTACATCACTAAGGGTATTAGTTAAATCAATACTTCCTGAACCGTCATGTATATCCACCGTGCCGCTGACATTGTTGACAGTAATGCCACCTGATCCATCCTCAATGATTAAGTCACCTTTAATAGTGTCAACATTTATTGCGCCAGAGCCATCATGAATTTTTGTTGCAGCCGTATTCTCAATTAAAATCGCGCCTGAGCCGTCGGTAATATCCAGGCTAAATGTTTTCGGTAATGCCACTGTTAAGTCAATGCGTGTTTGCTGGTCATTATTACTATTACAATTATTTGCAGTGAGCTGTGCTGTTGTGCCTTTGTTAGCTAAATTAAGGCAGTAATTGTCGTGCGCTTCATATTGGTAAATTTCAGCTTTTACAGTGATTGCAGTTGTATCACTGCCCACTATATTTAAAAAACCTGATCCTGCCTCGACCTTTAATGCCGTTAGCGACTGCGCATCAAGTGTCAGCTGTTTTGTGTTCTGTAATGTCATATCGTTATTCCAAGCAAAAGCTTGAGTTGATACGAGTACGGCACTGATTAGAGTAAGTCGTGTAAATATATTAATCATCATTATTCCCTTTCTATTCTTGTCATGTTTTTAGTTTAGTCGCACAAAGCGCTAGAAAGGTTTAAAGCGAAGTGAATTATTTTTAGTCACTCTTATTTTACCTTTAAAATTTAGTAATTAGAGTTTAACTGATATTTGTAAATGGAAGATGAGCAGGTGGTGATCAGTTTAAAGGTCTCTCCATTACACAGAGTGCTCCAGGTATTAAAGGGGAGAAGACCTAAATAAGCTTCTTTTTCTCGATTACGTAGCTGTCTGTAATTGTCAACTATTTTTTTAAATGTGCTAAGTGGAAGTGCTTAATTTATTATATTTATATACAGTGTCATATAAGCTAAGGCGGGATGCCTGGGTTTGTAATCGGTAAAATTGAAATATCCTTTGCAAAGCGCTCAGCTTAGCCAAGCCCAGCGCTTTATTCGCATTGTGATAGTTATTTATGACGCCCTTGCAAACATGTTACAACGTCTTGAAGCTCTAAACCTTGACGCTGTAGTAACACGATTAGGTGATACAACAAATCGGCTGATTCATTCGTTAGCTCGTCGTTGTCGTGTTTCATTGCGGCTAGAGCAACTTCTACACCTTCTTCACCGACTTTTTGGCAGCTACGGCTTAAGTCTTTAGCAAAAAGTGACGCTGTGTAGCTTTTTTCAGGGTCGTCGTTTTTACGCTCTACAATCACTTGTTCAAGTTGTGCTAGAAAGCTCAAGCTTGGTTTAGCGGCATCACCAAAACAACTTTGCGTGCCTAAATGACAGGTTGGGCCAAGTGGGTTGGCGAGCACTAATATTGAATCGTAATCGCAATCTGTATGGACCGACACTACTTCTAAGTAATTCTCAGAGGTTTCACCCTTCGTCCATAAACGGTTTTTTGAACGTGAATAAAAGGTCACTTTTTGCTTTTCAAAGGTGACCTCAAGGGACTCTTGATTCATAAACCCTTGCATTAAAATAACCCCGGTGCGAGCATCTTGAATTATGGCTGGGATAAGCTCGCTTTTCGCGAAGTCGACTTGAGTGAGGTTTTCTTTAGTTAGTTGCATAAACGCGCCGCCACTTGGTTATCTGTTAAATACTGTTTTAATTCGCCAATGTTGATCACGTTTTTGTGAAAAACACTCGCAGCGAGTGCGCCATCTACTTGGCTTTGTTTAAATACATCAACAAAATCTTGCATGCTGCCCGCGCCGCCAGAGGCAATCAGTGGAATATCACACAAAGCGCGCATTTTAGATAGTTGCTCGTTATCGTAGCCGTTACGCACGCCATCTTGGTTCATGCAGTTGAGTACAATTTCGCCTGCGCCTAAGTCCTGCACGCGTTTAACCCATTCCTGCGTTTTGTAACGTGTACGGCTTGATGCATTGGGATCGCCAGTTAGCTGATACACTAAATACTCGCCAGTTACGTCATCATAAAAGCTATCAATACCGACGACCACACATTGCTTACCAAACTCATCATGTAGCTCTTTGATAAGTTCAGGGCGTGCTATAGCAGGGCTGTTGATACTGATTTTATCTGCGCCGCGCTCTAGCACGCGTGCAGCATCGGCGACCGATTTAATACCACCGGCTACACAAAATGGAATGTCGATATGACGGGCGATGCTTTCGACCCAATTTACATCGAGTAGGCGTTTTTCAACACTTGCGCTAATTTCATAAAATACGAGTTCGTCAGCACCGGCTTCGCTATACGCTTTAGCCATTGTTAATATATCACCAACGACTTCGTGACCTTTAAATTTAACGCCTTTAACGACTTGGCCGTCTTTAACGTCTAAACACGGGATTATGCGTTTTGATAACATGCCAACGCCTCCTCAACATTAAATGCGCCATCGAGCAATGACTTACCTAAAATAACACCGCCTACGCCTAGCTCTTTAAGCTTTTTAATGTCATCGAGTGAACTTACGCCGCCAGAGGCTTGTACTTTAATGTCGCTGTTGTGCTTTGCTAAATCTTGGTACAAAGCAAATGAAGGGCCGGTCATAGTGCCGTCCTTGCTGATGTCCGTACACAAAAAATCAATAACGCCAAGTGCAACATAAAAGTCCACTAGCTCAAATAAGCCAAATTCAGATTCACTTAACCAACCGTGAGTGGCAGGGGCCCAGCCGCTGTCTGTTTTATTTACATCAAGGGCGATAACAAAATGCTGTGCGCCAAATTTTTCAATCCAGCCTTTTACTTCATCGCGCTTTTCAACTGCCATAGAGCCAATTACAACTTGGTTGGCACCGGCTTTAAGCCAGTCGCTTACGTCTTGTTCAGTACGAATGCCGCCGCCAACTTGATACGGCACATTTAGTGCTTTAGTGGCTGCTTGAATGTGTTGCCATTGTTTTTTGTTTGGATCCCGTGCGCCTTCTAAATCAACAAGGTGTAATTTACCTGCGCCGCTTTGTGCGTATTCTTGTAAGCGAGCGCCAAGCTCAAACGGGTAAAACTGTGCGGTATCGTATTTACCTTGATATAAGCGCACGATTTGATTTTGTAATACATCTAATGCTGGAATAATCACGTTAAATTCTCTTTATAATTTGTTGACTAAACTTGCCAGTCTAAAAAGTTTTGTAATAAACGGGTGCCGACTTTTGCGCTGCGCTCTGGGTGAAATTGCATACCCGCATAGTTATCGTTGGCAACAATGGCTGAAAAAGTTTGCCCGTATTCGCCGCTTACTAGCGTGGCATCATTCACTGTATGCGCAAAACTGTGTACAAAATACACTTGGTCGTTTATATCAAGGCCTTTAGTTAAGGCATGCCCGCGGTTAACCATAAGATTATTCCAACCCATGTGTGGTGAGGTTAAGCTGCCTACATCAAGGGCTTTCACTTGCCCAGGGATTTTACCCAAGCACTGCACATTACCTTCTTCAGTGCTCTCACAGAGTAATTGCATGCCTAAACAAATCCCCATCAATGGGCGTTGGTAGTCGTTAATAGCTTCTTGCCAACCACCTTCAATAAGGCGTTTCATAGCAACTGACGCATGACCAACACCGGGTAAAATAGCGCGTTCAAAGTTTTTAAGCTGCTCAGGGGATGTGATCACCTCGGGTGTTTGGCCAAGGCGTTCAAACGCAAAGCGTACCGAGTTTATATTGGCACAACCGGTATTAATTATGGCAATCATAAGCATCCTTTAGAGCTGGCAGTTTGTTGACTGGCGTCGGCCGCAACAGCCATGCGCAAGGCACGAGAGAATGCTTTAAATAAACCTTCCACTTGGTGATGACAGTTACCGTCGCTTACTGACAATATTAAGCTAATTGCTGCATTGTCACTTAAGCTTTTGAAAAAGTGCTCAACCATTTGTACGTCTAAATCACCGGCTTTTTCACGGCTAAAGTTCGCGTTTAAAACAAAAGACGCACGCCCTGATAAATCAATTTGTGCCTCTGCTTTGCATTCATCCATAGGCAGGGCAAAACCATAGCGGGCAATTTGCGATTTAGTGCCAAGCGCTTGTTTAAGTGCCAAACCAAGCGCGATGCCGATATCTTCAACTAAGTGATGCTCGTCGATGTGTAAATCACCACTGGCTTGAATATCAAGGCCAATATTGGCGTGCGTGCGAATTTGGTCAAGCATGTGATCAAAAAAGCCAAGGCCGGTGCTGATCTCACCATTTTTGTTTTGATCTAAATTGATTTTTACATCAATTTGCGTCTCTTTGGTGTTACGAGTGATACGGCCTTTACGATCTGCTGTCGTCAGCTTGGTAACAATTGCGTTCCAATCACCGTCATATAATATGCCTTCGCAACATAAATTTTGCGCAAGGCCAATATCAGTTTGACGGTCACCAATCACAAATGAACGGCCTAAATCAACTTTGCCTGAACGCATAAGCTGTGTTAACAAGCCTGTTTTAGGTTTACGGCAATCACAGTTTTGCTCATCAAAGTGAGGGCAAATTAATACCTCGTCAAATTTAATGCCTTGGCTAGACAAAATATCCATCATTTTATCTTGGGCAATATCAAAGTCAGCTGTTGGAAAGCTGTCAGTGCCTAAACCATCTTGGTTCGACACCATTACTAAACGGTAACCCGAACCTTGCAACTGTAATAGGGCAGGGATCACATTGGGTAAAAACTCTAATTTTTCTAGGCTGTCTACTTGCTTGTCGGTAATTGGCTCGGCAATGATAGTGCCGTCACGGTCGATAAATAAATAAGGGTTGCTCATGATACTTCCTGCTCTTTTAGCGTGGCTGATTGGCTAAGCCCATCTAACCAACTTTTTACTTGTTCTAATTCTTGTTCACTACCGATTGAAATGCGCAGCCAGTCGTTTTCGCCGTACAAAGTAAATGAACGCATCACTAGGCCTTGCTCAAGGGCAATATTAAAGCTGTTTTTGTTAGCTAGTTTTAGCGTTACAAAGTTACCTTCGCCGCTTAATACTTTTAATACAGCAGGGGATGCTTCTAACCACTGCTTTAGTTTTATTTTGAGCGCATTTAGAATACTTACTTGGCGACGCATTGAAGTAATTGCATCTGGGCTTAGAGCTCTCGCAGCAATGCTTGCGACGACCGTTGATACCGGATACGGCGCAATGACTTTGCGAATAGGTGCTAGTACTGACTCTTGTGCAAGGGTAAAGCCTGTTCGCAGGCCAGCTAATGCAAAGGCTTTAGAAAGTGTACGCAATACAACCACGTTGGCAAATTCATTAATAAGGCTGCTTGCGGTTTGCTCTGGGCAAAACTCAATATAGGCTTCATCAATAATAACCAATGCTTTATTTGCAAGTGCTGTGGCAATAGCTTTGATTTTATCAAGCGGCGTTATGCTGCCTGTTGGGTTATTGGGGTTACAAATAAACACTAGTTTACTGTTATCAACAGCTGTGATTATTTCATCAACTGAGCCTTCTAATAGCAGTGCTTGGCTTAATCCATTAATCGCGACATTATGGGTATCGGCGGTTACTTTATACATACCATAAGTTGGTAAAAATAAAGCAACTGAATCTGTCGCTGGTTGGCAATAAGTGCGAACCAGCAACTCAATGCCTTCATCTGCTCCACGGGTCATTAATACTTGATCGGCGTTGAGCTTTGCATACTCGCCATAGCGATTGATAACGCTTGTTGGTTGTGGATCTGGATAGCGATTTAAGTCACTAATAGTAATATCAATATTTTTAACATATGGGCTTTCGTTAGCATTTAACCACGTTGTGCCGGTTAGTTTTTCGCTTTTTGCCGAGCTATACGCTGCTAATGCATCGATATTTGCGGGTAATAAAGGGTTACTACTCATTATTCATTGCCTCTATTCATAGCCTCTAAACGCACCTTTACAGCATTTGCGTGGGCATCAAGTCCTTCTGCATCTGCAAGCGGTAATATTGCTTTTGATAAGTTTTTCAAACCATTTTCGGTGATTGTTTGCACCGTATAAGTACGAAAAAAATCAAGCAGATTTAAGCTCGAATACGTTGCACTATAACCGTAAGTCGGTAATACGTGATTAGTACCCGACGCATAATCACCCGCAGACTCTGGGGTGTAATCACCGACAAACACTGAGCCGGCATTTTTAACTTTAGCTAAATATGGATTGGCATCGGCAAGTTGCAAAATTAAGTGCTCAGGGCCGTATTGCGCTGATACATCAAATGCTTGTTCGATAGAATCAACCAAAATAAACGATGAATTTGCTAATGCTTGAGCGGCTATATCACGGCGTGATAATGCTGTAAGTTGGCGTTCAATAGCTTGCTCTGTCTGTGCAATAATTAGCGCGCAATTAGAGAGTAAAATTACTTGTGAATCTGTTCCATGCTCTGCTTGTGAGAGTAAATCAGCGGCAATAAATTCAGGGTTGGCACGTTCGTCTGCAATGACTAATACCTCAGACGGGCCTGCAGGCATATCAATCGCCATGCCAGGAATAGTTTGTGCGACAAGCTGTTTAGCCATAGTGACAAAGCTGTTACCAGGGCCAAAGATCTTATTCACTTTGGGCACTGAGTCTGTACCATAAGCCATGGCGGCGATTGCACCGGCGCCGCCACTTTCTACGATTGTTTTGATACCGCATAGTTTAGCCGCATATAAAATTGCTGGATTTATTGGTAAGTCGCCTTGTACTGGCGTTGTTAAAACCACTGTTTTTGCGCCACTAAGCTGCGCAAGCACACCTTGCATGATCACCGATGAAGGTAATGGCGCACTGCCGCCGGGTACATAAATGCCTACGGCTTCAATGGCTTGATATTTTAGTTCGCATAGCACGCCAGGCTGAGTCGACAATTTAATATCTTTAGGTAACTGTGCTTGGTGAAAACGTTTTACATTAGCGTAGGCAGTATCAATTGCGTATTTAAGCTCACTGCTAAGTTGTTGCTCAGCATCATTAATCTCACTAAGAGGTACTAATAAACGAGGTGTTTCACGGTTATCATATTGCTTAGCCATGTTTAGTAAGGCTGTATCGCCTTGCTCTTTTACGTTTGCCATAATTGCTTGGCAAATTGCTTCTACTTCCGCACTTGCACTAACCGCTGGGCGCATTAGCGCCGCAGCTTGTGCGTCAGTGGATACCTCATTCCAGCGCAACATTGACTTACTCCATCATTTTTTCAATTGGCATAACGAGGATGGAGTTCGCGCCTAACGCTTTTAATTGCTCCATGGTTTCCCAAAATAATGTTTCGCTGCTTACCATGTGCAGGGCAACGTATTCATCTGAGCCTGCTAGTGCTAATACGGTTGGTTGACCTGAGCCTGGTAAAATATCGCAGATTTCATCCAGCTTATTTTTTGGCGCGTGTAACATGATGTATTTACTTTCTTTAGCTTGTCTCACACCACGTAAGCGAGGCATAAGCTTATTAATAAGCGCTAGTTTGTCAGCATCTTGTAAGTCTTTATTTTGGATAAGGCAGGCGTTTGATTCTAAAATAGTATCGCCTTGCATTAGGCCGTTAGCTTCAAGTGTTGCACCAGTAGAGACTAAATCGCAAATTGCATCAGCAAGTCCTGCTCGAGGCGCCACTTCTACTGAGCCTGTAAGCATTACTGTGCTGGCATTGATCCCTTCACGCTTTAGATATTGAGTTAAAATTTCAGGGTAGGTTGTTGCAATACGCTTGCCTTCAAACCAGCTTTTTTCTTGTTTTCCAAGCTCTGAAGGCCATGCAAGTGCAAGGCGGCAATAACCAAAATCAAGTTTTGAAAGTTTAGTTACTTCGCTTGGTACGCCTTGGCGTTCACGTTCTGCTTGCACTTCAACAAGTACGTTTTCGCCAACAATACCTAAATCACATACGCCGTCCATGACTAAACCTGGAATATCGTCATCGCGCACACGCAGTACGTCAATCGGCATATTAGTTGAGTGAGCAATTAAACGTTGCTCACGTAAATTAAGCTTAACACCTAATTGTTTTAGTAAATCTTGGCAATCTTTAGAAAGGCGGCCACCTTTTTGGATGGCGATACGTAGACGGTTGCTGTTACTCATTATTCATTTTCCTTTAATTTAAAAACTAAAAACCCCGAGGGAACCTCAGGGCGAAAATGAATCATTGTATTTTGACTCGCCAGAGGTTCCTTTTAGGAATAACCTCTCAGCGAAAGACCTGACAGGTTATTCCGGTGAATGGTGGTGATGATGTACTGTTGTCAGGTTTAAGCGCATTATTATATTTCCTATAAATCTTCGTTTAATATATGTAAACAAAGAAATTGAATCTGTTAAATAAATTTCACATATAGAAAAACATATTTTTATATAGTGAGGCAAGTTTTTTTTCTACAAATTAAAGAATAAGCTATAACTGTCGATAATAAGAGTAACAAAAGGAGGAACGTATGGACATCATGATCCCTTATTTAGGGCAAATAACTAAATTGCAACTTCAATCAAAAGGCGCGTTTCATATTGCGGGTCTAAAAGAGTCGAACGTGACGGTAGTTGAACGTGAAAAACGTAAAAAACGTGACATAGAACGAAAAGATAAGATTAATAAAAAACAGCTCGAAACGACTCAAAATCAGAAAAAAACAGAAGACGATGAAGCTCACTTAGATACATGGGCATAACCTTTAAGCACTGTAATTTTTACTGTGCTGTGAAAACTGTTGCACTTTACTTGGTTTAATTTTATTCAATATGAAGGGGGAATTGCAATGAGAGGTTTGTGAATTCGTGGATAAGTAAAAATCGAGGACTAAGCAGTAAACTTCTTTTTTGCTGCATTATCGATTTTCTATGAGGCATCAGCATCGTAATACAGTTAACTACAAACTAAATACAAAGTACAAAGCAGTAAATTTAATCTTCTGGAAGGCGCAACCTTGATAAGAAACTCCGTTGTTTAATAAATAATTATATTCGTATTAAAGGCTTGCCAAAATACCTAAAAATGTTAATTTGATATAATATCACATATCATTATGGTTTTAGTTCTATGCATGCGTTACTTTCACAAGAACAAACAGTTTCACCTGTTTATTCTATTGATACACAGGCAAATGTTTTATCTCAAATTTATAATTTAAATACTGTACTTGCGTGTTATTGCTGTAAGTCTAGCTGGGCACTTTCGACTGCGGCTAAAAAATATGCACAACATAGTCAGGGAGAATTAATTCGCTATCAAGGTGGAATAAACCCTAAGTTATACACTGAAGTTGAGCAGCTTTTTAATAAGGCAGCACACGGTGATTTAATCTCAACGCATATAAAGCAAATGTTAAGTATGTTTGAGGTGTTATTTGAACCAAAAGAGATTGGTATCCGTGTTATTAGTTGTGACCATGCGATTAGCCCTGCTTTTCATAAAAACACAATGATTACCCGTATGGCTTCATCCGTAGGCGGTACCGGTGAACAATGGATTGAACACAGTAATGCAACGTTTTTACCTTTAGTCGACGGGCAACTAACGCACCAAATTAAACCTCCTGAGGATCATGTTATTAATCACTTTTGTGACGGCGACATTGCAATTTACAAAGGGACAAACTGGTTGGCTCAAGAACATAATGCGTTGATCACGTCATCACCGGCATTTATTAACCAAGACCCTCGGATATGTATTTATATTGATTATATTTGTTAGTTTTTAATTAAAGTTAAAAACGGGTTATTTCAAAACCATTGGTTTCTTTTCTTGCTCTGACTCTATGGCTTACGTAAAATCCTGCTATTAGATTTAGTTAAGCGAACGAGATTATCAAAGAGCTTTTTAGTGCAACCGGGCCGTTAGCGTTATCACTTGATGGATATACGCCACGTCAACCACAAATAGATATGGCTGTAGCGGTGAGTGATGCACTTAAAAATCGCTCGCAGCTGGTGGTTGAAGCCGGTACTGGTACTGGTAAAACCTATGCCTACTTAGCCCCAGCCCTTAAATCTAAGGGAAAAACGATTATATCTACCGGGACTAAAGCTCTGCAAGAGCAGCTATATCATCGTGATTTGCCACAATTGGTTAAAGCATTAAGTGCAAGTAAAAAAACAGCTCTGTTAAAAGGGCGCAGTAATTACTTGTGTACTTATCGACTAAATCAACATGTTGCACATGTGCCTACGGATGATTCAGATGTAATGCATCAGCTAGCTATGGTAGCTAAATTTGCCAGTGAAACACGTACCGGTGACTTAGCTGACTGTATTGGCATTGAGGAAGATGCCAAAGTATTGCCTTACGTAAGCTCCACTGCGGATAACTGTTTAGGTAAAGAATGTCCTGATTTTCAAGATTGCTATATCCGCAAAGCCCGTTTAACCGCAATGGATGCAGATATTGTGGTGGTTAATCATCATTTGTTTTTTGCAGACATGGCAGTTAAAGATACCGGCTTTGCTGAGCTTATCCCTACAGCTGACGCGTATATATTTGATGAAGCACACCAATTAAGTGAAATTGCCAGTGACTACTTTGGTGAAAGTATTAGCACCAAAAAGCTGGTGGACTTAATTAATGATTTACGTGCAATTTACCGTTCCGACATTCCAGATATGCTGCAGTTAGGTAAAACACTTAATAAACTTGAAACCAGCGTGGCTGATCTACGTTTACAATT
The DNA here is from genome assembly GCF_012952265.1 of Pseudoalteromonas sp. NEC-BIFX-2020_015. Classification (NCBI taxonomy): domain Bacteria; kingdom Pseudomonadati; phylum Pseudomonadota; class Gammaproteobacteria; order Alteromonadales; family Pseudoalteromonadaceae; genus Pseudoalteromonas; species Pseudoalteromonas sp. NEC-BIFX-2020_015. The sequence continues at coordinate 17,814 of NZ_JABCJL010000009.1, read as the reverse complement.
TGGTTTAGACGGTAGCCGAGGCGATTGGCGACAAATGCTGGCAAATAAGGACATATGCGCAGCATTACACAGAGTAATTAGTGATCTCGATTTTTTATATCAAGTACTCAAACATTGTTTAGATCGTAGCGACAAAATAGAGCATCCATTTGAACGCACCTTAGCCTTTAAAGGTCAATTAGAACGGGTATTTGATATTAGCCAAACGGGTAATAGTTATTGGTATGAAACAACGCGTCGATATTTAACGGTACATATAACCCCCCTTAATGTATCCGTTAAATTTGCTAAAATGATGGCCGACACTGGCGCGGGTTTTGTATTTACCTCGGCAACATTATCGGTTGATAATGAGCTTATACACTTTAACGCCAGCCTTGGGTTAAAACCGGCACAGAGTATGATGGTTGATAGCCCGTTTGATTATTATAAGCAGGCTTTATTGTGTTTACCGCGTTATTTACCTGAAACGCATGCTGCAAACATGCCGCATGCAATTGTAAAGCTCACCCTTGATTTAATTAAAGCTGCAAAAGGGCGGTGTTTTGTATTATTCACAAGTTACCGCATGATGCATTTAGTCGCGGAAGGTTTGAGTACGCAGATTGATTATCCCATATATATGCAAGGACAAATGTCAAAACGGATCATACTCGAAAAGTTCACCCGCCACGGCAATGCAGTCCTTTTAGGCACTGCTTCTTTTTGGGAAGGGGTTGATGTTAGAGGCAGCACATTAAGTTGTGTTATTATTGATAAATTACCGTTTGCAGCGCCAGATGATCCATTGTTACAAGCAAAGATGCAAGACGCGCAATTACAAGGCCATGATCCGTTCGCCTATATTCAATTACCTCAGGCTGTTATTGCGCTTAAGCAAGGGGTTGGGCGGCTCATTAGAGATAATAAAGATAAAGGCGTACTTGTCATTTGTGATAACCGTTTAGTGACGCGCCAGTATGGACAAGTTTTTTTGAAAAGCTTACCCCCAATGCGCCGTACTCGAAGCCTTGAAGCTGCAAGCGAATTTTTAGAACAAATTAATTAGAGAAATACATTCCATGAGTAACCAAATGAATGCTACAACAATCAACTTCTTAGCTTTAGATGCATCTACAGAAGCATTATCTTTAGTGCTTAATTACAACGGCCAAACATTCCATCACTTTGAAGAGTGTCCGCAACAGCATAGTCAAAAAATACTCCCTTTAGTTGATGAGTTGCTTAGTAAAGCAAATTGCCGTTTAAATGACTTAGATGTCATTGGTTTTGGTCAAGGCCCTGGTAGCTTTACTGGCGTTCGAATTAGTGTCGCCATAGCACAAGGTTTAGCGTATGCGTGTAAGTTGCCATTAGTAGGCGTATCCACATTACAAATGATGGCACAGCAGACACATCAGCAAACGGGTGATAAGTCTGTCTATTGCGCGATAGATGCACGTATGGGAGAGATTTATTTTGCTCATTATATGCTAAATGATGAGAGTCTGATGGTGTTACAAGGTGAAGAGCAAGTGCTGAAACCAGATGCACTAATACTGGACAATCCAGAAGGCACAGCAGTAGGAACAGGCTGGAAAACATACCCTAACGCCCTTGATAATTATACAAATATAACAATCAATAACGCTATTACACTGCCTGATGCAGGGTTTATGGTCGCACATATTGATTATGCATTCGCAAATCAGCACACCGTGTCGCCAGCACAAGCTCAACCTAAGTATGTTCGTGACACTGTTACATGGAAAAAGCTACCCGGTCGCGAGTAAGTTGCAACAATGTATATTTTGGCTCATAATTAACCTGATAGTTTAAAAGAGTATCTATTATGGCTTTACCGATTGGTTCTGGTTTTTATACGGGGGATATTCCCGGTAGAATTATCCCTAAAAAAAATGTGCCTAATGTATCTACAGATACGTTAAGTAATGCCATTGCTAATCAAAAACCTGCTGAGTTTGTTAAGTCAAGCCCCGCAGGTGTTGACCTTGCCGCTAAGCTGTCTTTACATACCAATAATACTCAAACCCAATATACACAAACAATTTATGATCAACCTTCACCAAAAGTGAGCAGAGCAATTTCTACTTATACTGAATTTGCAAATTTAGATCGTCGCGCCGAGGTGCAAAGCCTCATTGGTGTTGATATTTATGCTTAAATACTGAATTTATAATTTTTCCCATGCAATATTATCACTTGTATATTTCCCTTAATTCGGTATTGTAGAAAAAAAATAAAAAGAATAAATCGTTTTGCTGGCTAAGATATTTAATCAATTTAATCAAAGTGCTGTGAAGCTATCTTCAAACACATTGATCCTTTCATTGCGTGAAAGTTATATCGCTCTTATTCCTTTTTTCATTGTTGCTTCAGTGATCACATTACTCAATCAATGGTTTGATATTGCGGATAAAGGGGGAAGTCATGAATTTTTAAATACGTTCAATACTTTGGTTTGGGCGTTATTTCCATTAATAACACTCTTGTCATTTAGCTATTATTTATCAAAAAATCTAAAACTACACTCAATTGCAAGCCCTGTGCTGGTGATGGTGTGTTTTGCTGCAAGTACAGGATACATCATAGTAAATGAAGCAGGGATACATATAGATAGTAAAGGTGGGGTTCTTTACTCTATTTTAATGCCGATATTTTGTTGTTACATACTGCATTATTTTGCGTCAATAAATGCACTCAAGTTAGTAGGTATAAGCACTATAAGCTTATTCTTAAGGAAGCATTTAAACCTAATATTTCCTTACTTGCTAACAAGTTTGATAACGTTAATTTGTATTCCCTTCATAAGTGATTTTGGCAATAAAATACTCGCATTCCTTATGAATTATCACCAAGATGCAAGTGTGTTTGATAAAGTTAGTTTCCAAATGATTACGGCTCATATGCTATGGTTTTTTGGTGTTCATGGGGATAATACCTATCATATTTTAGCGCCAGCTGCGTACACTGATTATCAAGTTCTTGAAGGCTTGTCGAGTTATAACTTCTTTTCTATTTTTGTGTTACTAGGTGGAACAGGGTGCTTATGGGGATTAATAATTGCCTGTTATTTACTTAAAAATGCAGAGCATGAACGCAGCATCGCTCGTATTTCAGCGCCATTGGCTGTGTTTAATATAAGTGAGGTAATGATTTATGCATTACCTATTGTATTTAACCCTTATTTTTTAATTCCGTTTTTACTTGCCCCTATTGTTAATGGTTTCATTGCATATCAATTGATAGATCATGGACTTATTGTGCTTAGTGCCAGTGAGAATATACCTTGGTTTACACCCGTTTTATTGAGTGGGTGGATGATCACCCATAGTTGGACAGGCATTGCTCTGCAATTAATGTTAATCGCTTTAAATGTAGCCATTTATTATCCCTTTGTACTTGCAAACCAACGTCACAACATCACAGGTAAAGCGCTAGATATGCTTGTAAAACGCTATAGTGCAGGTCATGTTATTGAAGATAAAGCGGAAGAAAGCTTTGCGAAATCACATTCCGAACAGCATATTGAACAATATAGTCTTAAAACAGTCACTGATGCACTCAATAGTGGCGCATTGGCATTGTATTATCAGCCAAAAATGGATCCCTTAAGTCAGCAGATTGTTGGTTTTGAAGCATTATTACGTTTAATAAAAAATGATGGCGAAGTAATGGGCCCTTGGTTTTTGGCTACACTTGAGCAGCATAAACTAATGCATGTAATTGATAGTTTTGTTATTGATCAATTAGAAGTTGATTTAGACAATTTTGCGCGACAGGGTTTTCATCCAAAAATTAGCTTTAATATATCGCCACAAAATTTGCTTGCTGATGGCTATAAACGTGTAGTTAAAGCTTTCTCTCGATTCCCAAATCAGGTTGAAGTCGAGATTTTAGAGTCAAGTTATATTGAAGATTTTGAATCAACAATTGAATTAGTTAAATATTTAAATAAGCATAATATTCAATGTGCAATGGATGATTTTGGTACTGGGTATTCTTGTTTATCTGTTTTATCTAAGCTTAATATCAATACGATAAAACTGGATCGTAGTTTATTACCAATCGATGGCAATATTAAATCAGCCGTACTTTATCAGCATTTAGCTAAGATATGCGATGAGCTGGGCTTTAAAATAGTTGCTGAGGGGGTAGAGAGTAAATTACACGAAGATGTTGTAAAAAAAGCCCATATACAATGTGCACAGGGCTTTTTATATAATAAAGCGTTACCTTATAATGTTGCTGTTGAATTACTCAAAAAACAACATCATAGATAGCCATTATTTTTTCTGGATAAAGTTAATTAGTTTGTTTGCTATGTCGGTGTTGTTTTGCGACCCTACAAATTGTGTAGAACTTGGCCCGTAAGCAAAAACTTGAACATCGATTGCGGTATGGCCGCCGGTTGTCCAGCCAGTAAAGCTTGCTTTACTAATAATATCTTTTATAGCAAGGTTGAGTGTTTTACTTCCCATTTTCTTTGCTTGCTCAAGCTTAACTTGATTTTCACTGGTGTACTCAATCGTTGTATTTGCTGTCCAAATTGCTTTTAAGTCATCAGCTTCTAACATTAACTTGGTTAATTTAGTCGCTGTAGCTTTAACGCCTTTTACAACTTCAGCCTCCCACTTGTATTGACCATGCGCTCCAAGAGTTAAACCTCCCGTTGAATGATCTGCAGTAATAACAAGTAACGTATCTGGGTTCTTGTCAACATACGCCTTAGCGTACTCGATTGATTTGGCAAAGTCGTCCATTTCGGCCATCGCACATGCGATATCATTGGCATGACCACACCAATCGATTTGACTGCCTTCGATCATTACAAAAAAGCCATCTTTTTTATTTTTATCAAGTAGTTTAAGGGCTTTGTCGGTCATTTTAGCTAAACGAGTTGGGTTTTCATCAAGGGCTGATGGCATTCCTTTTGGGGCAAATAAGCCAATAGCAGGGATCTGATTAATTTGCTTTAAACTATTAAAATCATCACTATATTGGTAACCAGCCGCTTTAAACTCAGCAACCAAATTACGATCGTCACGAATATAATATGCAGTACCACCGCCTAGCATTAAATCGACAGGTAACTTTCCTGCAATTTTATTGTCGATGTAATCATTGGCAATTTCATTATAGTTGCGGCGCGATTCATTGTGTGATGCAAAACTTGCCGGAGTTGCATGATTAATTTGCGATGTGGCAACAAGTGCAGTGATCATCCCGCGTTCTTTTGCTATTTCAAGCATTGTTTTAACAGGCTTTTTATCAGTGTCTACTGCTATAGCCCCATTATAGCTTTTATGGCCGCTACTAAGGGCTGTAGCGCTTGCAGCACTGTCAGTTACATACGTATGATCATCAGGGTATGTATGCGCCATTCCTGTTAATATTGTATCAAAGACCGTGCTTTCAATTTCTTTAGTCGCTGGGTCATCTTTGAAGTAGCGGTAAGCAGTGGTATAAGCTGGGCCCATGCCATCACCAATCATATAAATAATGTTCTTTGGAGTCTGCTCTGCGTATGCATAGCTAGAACACGCTAATGCCAATAGACTTATTTGTTTTATCATTTTAGGATCCCATATATTTTGTGGTGTTATTGTATACACAATGTATGATAATTAAATGTCTTTTACGGTTAAACAAAGTCAAAAAAATGAGGAATGATCCTTTGCAGCCTTTTTTAATTCAAAGTGGTACTTTAGCGTTACATGGACTAACCTTTGGCGAAGGTGATGAAATTGTTATTGGATTACATGGGTGGCTGGATAATTGCCATAGTTTTATACCAATGTTAAAAAACACTCAGTTAGAAGGTAAATGGTACTGCCTTGATTTTCCTGGGCATGGTCACTCAGATTGGCGAAGTAGTGATGCGCATTACTATTTTGTAGATTACATTGATGACATTTATAATTTCATTACCAAAATCACTAATAAAAAAGTGCATTTAGTGGGGCATTCTATGGGAGCGATGGCTGCAGGACTATTTGCCAGCTGTTTTGCCGAAAAGGTAAAATCAGTCACTATGATAGAAGGATTTGGTGTGATCACAACGCCCAGCAACGACGTTGTGCAGCAATTACGTCAAGCAATTTTAAACAGACGCCGAACCAACAAAAAAGCACCCAGGAGTTATGAGTCAAAGCAAACGATTTATCAAGCTCGCGCATTAATGAGTGATTTACCAATTGATTTAATCGCATTATTAATGGATAGAAATATCGCCCAAAGTGGTGGTAAATGGGTACTTACTACCGACCCAAAGCTCAAAAATCATTCAGGTTTTAGATTTGATGAGCAACAATGCATAGCCATTATAAATGAAATAAATGTGCCGTGTCAGTTAATATTAGGCACTGTAGGGTACCCATTTGTACGTGATAACATAAATGATTATAGTAGATATTACAAAGACCTAACAGTAACTGAACTTGAAGGAGGACACCACTGTCATATGCAAAATCCAGTTAAGTGTTTACAGCAAATTCAGGGGTTTATGCTGCAAAATGGTGCATGCTAATTGTATCTTTGCGCCAAATGTGGGATTATTTACCCATTAGAGTATTTGCTCAATTGTGAAGTTGCCTTAGTTAGTTTAAGGTTTAATAAAAATAAATTATAAATAGAACAGGAGCTAAGAGTGGAAAAAATCTGGCTTAAGCGCTACCCAGAGGGTATGCCTGAAACAATCGATCCTGAACACTACAACTCGTTGTTAGAAGTGTTTGAAAAGAGCTTCACTGATTACAAAGATCTGCCTGCTTTTACTAACATGGGTAAAACGCTCAGTTATGATGAAATAGATAGTGCAACTAAACGTGTCGCTTCTTATATTCAAAATGAGCTTGGGCTGAAAAAAGGCGACAAAGTCGCGGTTATGATGCCAAACTTATTGCAAACACCAGTTTCAATATTGGGCATTTTACGTGCTGGATGTGTGGTGGTTAATGTAAACCCTCTGTATACAGTACGTGAGCTTGAACATCAGTTGAATGATTCACAAACATCAGCTATTTTTATACTCGCAAATTTTGCTGACACGCTTGAAAAAGCATTACCACATACAAAAGTAAAACATATTGTTGTCACACAAGTAGGCGATATGGTTGGTGGTTTGAAAAAACATGTAGTTAACTTTGTTGTTAAGCGCATAAAGAAAATGGTACCAAGTTACTCATTACCTAACCCTATCAAGTTTGAGTCTTTACTTGCTGCAAACGAAAACGCGTATAAAAAGCCTGATATATGTTTATCTGATATTGCATTTTTACAATATACAGGTGGAACTACAGGTGTTTCTAAAGGCGCAATGTTAACTCATGGCAACATGGTTGGTAATTTAGAGCAAGTATCTGGTTGTTTAGACAAAGTACTTAACCGTGGTACAGAAGTGGTTGTGACTGCATTGCCGCTGTATCATATTTTTGCATTAACAGCTAATTGCTTAACATTTATGAAGTATGGTGGTTTAAACTTATTAATCACTAACCCACGAGATATGCAAGGGTTTGTAAAAGAATTAAGCCAACATAAGTTCACAGCAATCACAGGTGTAAATACTTTATTTAATGGTTTATTAAATACTCCAGGTTTTGCGGATTTAGATTTTAGTCATTTAAAAATGTCACTTGGCGGCGGAATGGCCGTTCAGCGTCCCGTTGCTGAAAAATGGCAGGCAGTCACTAAAAGTAAGCTAATGGAAGGTTATGGTTTAACTGAGTGTTCACCTTTGGTAACTATTAGTCCGTATGACTTAGGCTCTTATAATGGCTCTATTGGTTTACCTGCACCAAATACTGACATTAAACTAATGTTAGATAATGGTGAAGAAGCAGCCAAAGGTGAACCGGGTGAGTTATGGGTTAAAGGCCCACAAGTAATGTTAGGGTATTATAATCGCCCTGATGCAACAGCTGAATGCCTGCAAGATGGTTGGTTTGCAACGGGTGATATTGCAACTTACGATGATGATGGTTTCTTTTTTATTGTTGATCGTAAGAAGGATATGATTATTGTTTCTGGTTTTAATGTTTATCCAAATGAGATAGAAGAAGTTGTTGCAATGCATGATGGCGTGCTTGAAGTTGCTGCAATTGGTATCCCTCACGATGTCAGTGGTGAACAAGTTAAAGTTTTTGTTGTTAAAAAAGACCCATCTTTAACTGAAAAAGATATAATAAAGCACTGTCGTGATAATTTAACTAATTATAAGGTCCCTAAGCTCGTAGAATTTAGGGATGAGTTGCCAAAAACAAATGTTGGCAAAATCCTCAGAAGAGCCTTAAAAGATTAGCAAGCTAAAAAAGCCGACATAAGTCGGCTTTTTTATTGTAGGAGTTTAAGTGCAATACCAACTGATCAAAACACAAAATCAACTAAATGAGTTTGTAGAGCAAATTAGCAATAAACCAATATTAGCAATTGATACAGAGTTTATGCGTCGACGTACTTTATATCCAGAAGTCGCACTGATCCAAGTGTATGATGGCGAACATTTAGCTTTGATAGATCCACTTGCAGAACTTTCACTATTTGATTTTTGGCAAATATTGCGAGATCCAAAAGTATTAAAAGTACTGCACTCACCATCAGAAGATATTGAAGTATTTCAAAAATACGCGGGGTTTGTTCCTGCGCCATTATTTGATACCCAATTTGCACTCCAGCTTTTAGGAAATGGTAATTGCATGGGGTTTGCGCATATGGTTAAAAATTTACTTGATATTGAAATTGATAAAAGTGAATCACGCACAAATTGGTTACAACGACCATTAACAAACAGCCAGCTAGATTATGCTGCCGCAGATGTATTTCATCTACTCCCGTGCTTTGAGATTATTATTAAGCAAATTAACGATGCCAAATTTTTTGATATTGTTATCGCAGAAAGTGAGTTGATAGCGCAAAAACGAGCTTATCAAATTCCAGATGAACTTTTGTATAAAGATATTAAAAATGCGTGGCAGTTAAAACCTGCTGACTTAGTGATTTTACGAGAGCTTGCTGCATGGCGACGTAATAAAGCAATTCGCAAAAACTTGGCGCTTAACTTTGTTTTAAAAGAACATAATTTGGTAGAGATTGTAAAACGTAAACCTACAAGCTTAAATGCGATGCGAAATATTCCAGACATTGAAAGCAGTGAAGTGAATCGCTCAGGGATTGAAATTTTAAAATGTTTAGAACAAGCTAAACGAGTTGAAATACAGGATCACCCGCCAACCTTGCGCCGTTTAATCGATTTCCCTGATTATAAGAAAGTAGCTAAAGACATTAAGCAAAAAATTACGGCTGTGGCTAAAAAGAACGCCATTCCAGAAGATGTGTTTGCTTCAAAAAAGCAAATCAATCAATTAATCAGCTGGAATTGGAAGCTAGACAGTGAGACACGTAAAACAACACCAAAACCAGATTTACTAAGATCATGGCGTTATAACTATATAAAAGACGCGCTAAAAGAATGGGATGTTTAACGAGTTTATAAAAGGTTAACAACAGGCTTTAACACGGGTATCTGGTTGTTATACACAGCCAGTTTACTTGATTTATGGAAATTGCACCGCTTGGTCGAAGCGATTTACTTAACCAATCCTACTACTGAATGCCTTTTAAGCCAATAATGATAGAACAAGGTTTCCCTGCGGCTACATAAAGAAATGGAAAAATGCTGTTGGTGAGGTTATTGTTTTATTTGTGTTTATGATTCAAAAATTGCAATGCTATTTATCTTAAACTCGGCGCGAGGCAAGGGGGGAAACACTTTTAAACTGTGCCATTACGCAACTGGATACAAATAAAGTTGATGTAAACGAACAAAATGCACAGGCTGTTCGTTTCAACCAACATTGTGGATTTAATATTATTTCGCGTTCGTCACTTGACGCTATGGGTAAACCATTTTCAATCTTTCATATGGCACTTGAAAGTAAAAGCACAACTTTAAATTGAGCCCAAAAAAGGTACTTAACTTATGTCATTAGGCGCAGTATGTAGGTATACTATTATTTAAGTAGGTAAGCGGATGCTAAATAGCACCCGCAGTTTATTACTTTTTTTCTTCGTCAGGCAACGTGACATTTAGCTCTAAAACGGCTAAATCATCTTCATTTTGATCAAACTGTACCTGTACAGCATCAGAATTAATGTTGACGTACTTACGTATTACATCAAGTATATCCTGCTTCAACTGTGGTAAATAATCAGGCGTACCACGTTGTGAACGTTCGTGTGCGACAATGATCTGCAATCGCTCTTTTGCTAATGACGCTGTGTTTTTCTTTTCTGAGCGGAAGTAGTCAAGTAGTGACACATTAACCTCCAAATATCCGTTTAAATAACCCTTTCTTTTCTACATCTAAGAAACGAAAATCGACTGTTTCACCAAGTAGGCGATCAATGGCATCAGCATAAGCTTGGCCTGCATCTGATTCAGAGTCCAAAATGACAGGTTGGCCAGAGTTTGATGCACTTAATACGGCTTGTGATTCAGGGATTACACCTAAAAGTTCAATAGACAGAATATCTTGTACATCTTCTACAGAAAGCATCTCGCCTTTTAATACACGCTCTGGATTATAACGAGTCAGTAATAAATGTTCTTTTATATTTTCTAACCCTTCTTCAGCGCGTTTAGATTTGCTATGCAAAATACCTAAAATGCGATCTGAATCGCGTACTGATGATACTTCAGGGTTCGTTGTAACAATTGCTTCATCAGCAAAGTACATCGCCATCATCGCACCGGCTTCAATGCCCGCCGGAGAATCACAAACAATATAATCGAAGTCCTTCTTTAACTCATTTAAAACACGCTCGACACCGTCACGCGTTAGTGCATCTTTATCTCGCGTTTGAGATGCCGGTAGTAAAAACAACTTATCTACACGCTTATCTTTTATTAACGCTTGGTTTAATTTAGCTTCACCATTAATTACGTTTACAAAATCATAAACTACGCGACGCTCACAGCCCATGATTAAATCAAGGTTACGTAAACCAATATCAAAATCAATAATAACTGTTTTATACCCTTTAAGGGCTAAACCTGTGCCAATTGCAGCACTTGACGTAGTTTTACCTACACCACCTTTACCCGATGTAACGACAATAACTTTTGCCATAAGATTTATCCTTTAACCAAAGCTGAAATTTCTAATGATTCATTTTTTTGCTGGATTTGTGCAGCACTACCCCAGTGTTCGCCTTGTAGAGAGTCGCTAATCCAATAGTTGCCATTAATTGAAACAAGCTCTGCTTCTAGCTTTTGACAAAATATTCGCGCTTCATTATCACCTTGTGCACCGGCAATAGCACGTCCGCGTAATGCGCCATAAATGTGCACATTACCGTCAGCAATCACTTCTGCACCATGGCTAACGGCACCAATCACGATTAAATCGCGATCTTTGGCATAAACTTGCTGGCCAGAACGAACAGTGCCGTGAATTACTTGTGCCGGTAAGTGAACTGTTTTTTCAACAATTGAAGTATTCGCTTCTTGTATAACAGGTTCACTCTTAACGTCTTGTGAATAATTTAAAACAGAAAGGCCTGCTAACTTAGCTTGCGCATGTTGCTCATCAGAGCCATTACATACACCAACAGCATTAAAATGCATGCGTTCGATTAGCGATTTTAAATGTACAAAATCAAGCGTACTGTTTTTTATTTCAATTAAGTTCACAACAATAGGTGCCCCTTCAAAAAAGCGAGGGGCTTGGGCTATTTTTATATACAGTTGTTCTGCTAAAAGGGTTATATCAGTACTATAAAGATGTAAAACTGATAACGTAAAAAGATTCCCTTTTAGCTCAAAAATTTGGTCCGACATACACGCTCATTTGAATTGTTGAATCAGAAATTAATATTAGATAAACCTAGGCTGAATAGGCCCTTAATTGAAATTTCCGATCTAATTATTCTAACTTATTATTAGTCTCATGTTATAGTGTGCGGCACTGTTAAGCAAGATTTTATAGGGTCATAATGCTAACTGCGGTATATAAAAGTAAGAAAAAAGCGGATACCTTCCTCTATGTAGAAAAAAGAGATGATTTTAGTAAGGTTCCGGAACCTTTAATGGCTATGTTTGGTCAACCACATTACGTAATGATTATTAATTTAGCAAAACGTGAGCATTTAGGTGGAGCCGATCTTAACTTAGTGAAAGAAGCATTGTCTGATAAAGGCTTTTATCTTCAGCTTCCACCTCCAGAAGCAAACTTATTAGCTGAACTCAGAAAGCAAAATGGAGCTGATAGTGACTAAAAAAGTAATGAAAAATTTGTCTGCTATTTTATGTAGTGCTTTTATTTGTACAACTAGCACATCTGTACTGGCCAATACACAGGCTAAATTTGATGAATATGTTGCCAATCTAAAGCATGAAGCAGCGCAAAAAGGGTATGACAACTCGTTAATTGAACAAGCCTTTGCGACTGCAAAGTTCAAAAAAAAGGTTATTTCGGCAGATAAAAGCCAGCCAGAAGTAAAAGAAACTCTGGAAGGCTATTTACCCAAACGTGTTCCACAATGGAAAATCGACCGAGCCCGTAAGTTATATGCACAAAACAAAGAGCTGCTAGAACAAGTTGCAGCCGAGTTTGGCGTGCAAGCGCGATTCATAGTAGCGTTATGGGGACTTGAAAGTAACTTTGGTAAAATTCAAGGTGGGCACGGTGTTATTTCATCTGTTGTTACGCTCGCCTTTGATGGCCGCCGTGAAACCATGTATAAAAATCAACTTTGGGCAGCGCTGGATATTCTAAAAGAAGGGCATATCACTTTAGATAAATTTAAAGGGTCTTGGGCAGGCGCTATGGGGCAAACACAGTTTATGCCAACATCGTTTAATGCCTACGCCGTAGATTATGACAATGATGGCCGCAAAGATATTTGGACAACCCAAGCAGATGCATTTGCTTCAATCGCGAATTACTTAAAACAAGCAGGTTGGAATGACGATTTAACGTGGGGCCGCCAAGTTAAATTACCAGAAGGCTTTGATAAAAATTATATATTAAAACGAGGAACACGAACGCGTAAGCAGTGGCTTGAATATTGGGCTGATTCTGAGCGTTCATTGGCTGATTGGCAAGCACTTGGTTTACGTAAAATGGACGGCACTGACTTGCCAAATGTAGATGTAACCGCGGCGCTAGTTATGCCTGATGACATGGGCGGTCGTATGTATCTTGCCTATGACAACTACAAAGCACTGATGCATTGGAACCGTTCTTACTACTTCGCCACCAGCGTTGGCTATTTATCTGATCGCATTGGGTATCCAGCGATTTAGTAAATAATTAGATGCTAGGATCTAGGTAACTAGGTTCTAGGGTGTTTTTAGAAAGCGCGAGTATATCTCGCGCTTTTGTTTATAAAGAATATATAAGCGAGTTAGAAGCGGTAAGCTTTAAGTTGTAAACTAGGTGTTAAATTTGGCTACGTAGGTTGGGTAGAGTGCAACGAAACCCAACGAAAAAATACCCTATCAGTCTTTACCTCGACTTAGTATTAACAAGCCTTTTAGTTCTTCACTTTTTTATTCTGCATTGTGTTTAAAGCCCTTAAAGTGATTTATTCACAAAGAGATTAAGAGACGCTGCGCTTAAGAGAAGACATTAAAATTTATAAGTAACAGGGTAGAAAATAGACTGCTTTTCATCATAAGCACATAGTCAAAAATTTTGATGTCTGAAGACAAGATTTGACCCCATTGTTTTATTGTGTTTAAAGCCCTTAAAGTGATTTATTCACAAAGAGGTTATGAGACGCTGCGCTTAAGAGAAGATATAAAAGCTAGTTTAGAGCGGTAAGCTTTAAGCGTTAAGTTCAGCGTTAAAATTGGCTGTGTAGGTTGGATAGAGTGCAACGAAGCCCAACGAAATATATCCTACCTGTCTTTACCTCAGCTTAGTATTAACAAGCCTTCCATAGCTCTTTTTGGCTTTAATTTATTTACGGTGATTTATTTGCTTCGCATGATAAAAGTAAAATTTGCGAGTATTGCGAAACAAATAATACCTAAAAAGATTAGTAACCAAAATAAAGCTAATGGAAATTGGCTTTTAGAGATAACAATAACTGTAAGGTAAAATACAGTTACTAATGCTAATAATATTAAACCAAGCTTTCCCATAAAAGTTTTAACATTGCCATTTATCATTCTTCCTCCCGTTATTTGCTAAGTTTTGTAACGAAAGCCAACAAAAATAGTCTATCAGTTAACATCAATATTTTGCATTATCGGCTGTATTATAAAGTGCTGATAGCTAACTTTGTAATTTACTCGCTGTTGAGCTTTTTAAGTAATCCTTGCTTAGTATCAGGCCACTCCGTATCTATGATCGAATAAACGGCTGTATCCCTGACTGTCCCGCTATTTGAAATTATATGGTTGCGTAATATTCCATCTTGCTTTGCGCCTATCCGCTCTATGGCTTTTCTAGAAGCTGTGTTATGTAAGTGAGTACGAAACTCTACTGCAATTGCACTATACTTCTCAAACAGCTGTTTAATAAGGAGGTACTTACATTCTGTATTAACTTTAGTCCCCCTAGCTGCATTTGAGTACCAAGTATACCCAATTAAAGCCCGTCTATTCGGCTCATCAACATTATAAAAGCGAGTTGTACCAACTATCTGATTAGTAGCTTTAACGCGTACAGCATAAGCTATATTACCTAGAAGCATCTGTTTAATTGCATCGTTGACATACTGGTGCATTGTGTCTGGGGTTGGTACGTTAGCAAACCATAATTTCCAATGCTCTCCATCTTTGACTGCTTCAATCAGTGATGGTACGTGTTCTAAAGTAAGGGGCTCTAGAGCTACATATTTCCCTTCAATTAAGCTTTTTTCTATCCACAAAACTATCAATCTCCTTTTGCCAACTAACGAGCTTTGTAGTATAACTCGTTTTTAATTTATTGAGTGTTTAACCATAACTGAGTTCCTCTTTTGGTTCAATCAGTTACTTCTATTTCACGTAAAAGATAAAAGAAAACTTGATGTTGTTTTAATTGGTTTTTTGCAAGGTGTCACAGGTGTTTGAGTCGCTTATTTTAGTAGGGTAGGGCTCATAAAAAGGAATTAACATTGCGCAGGCAATGACTATTTAGCTTCACAACGTTTAGCATCATTGGGAGATATTTGGATCAATATTCATTACGGGAGGCAGGGCAAGCGGGTGAAAAACATACAAGTAGTTTTTGATCATTTGACCGATCCTAATGATCGTGGTTTATAATAGTCTTTGCCTGTATAAAACATGAAATAAACGACTATCAGCCAAGCTTTTAATCAACTAACCGACCCAAGAAACTCTGCCAGTGTCCGCCATCCACTTATCAATATTCTGAGTATCACTATTTGCGCTATTATCAGCGGTTGCAATAATTTTAACGAGATAGAAGAGTACGGATAGTCAAAAGTAAAGTGGTTACGGAAATTTTTAGACCTGAGAAATGGTATTCCTAGTCATGACACTTTTAATGACGTACTCAATCGCCTCAACCCAACTGAATTTAACAGCGCATTTACCAAATGGGTCACTGAAATAAGTGAGAATAAAGAAGGTGTGATTGCTCTGGATGGTAAAGTGATGCGTCGTACATTAGATAAAGCCTCAGGTATGCCCGTAACTCATTTAGTCAGTGCATGGTCTGTTGAAAATAATTTTTGTTTAGGGCAAGTTAAAGTCGCTGATAAATCGAATGAAATTACCGCTATCCCCATTTTGCTTGAGCTCCTTGACATAAAAGGAGCGACAATTACAACTGATGCCATGGGGTGCCAATATAAAATCGGTGAGCAAATAGTCTCTAATGAAGGGAACTATGTACTAGGACTTAAGGGGAATCAAGGGGAGATTTATGATGATGTTAAACTACATTTAGATACCCAGCTCAACACGCAATTTAAAAATATCTCTCACAGCGTGCATTGTTCACTCAATGGTGATCACGGACGAATAGAAAATAGAGAGGTTTGGTTAACGACAGAGGTAGATTGGCTGGTAGCGCGACACCCACGATGGAAAAGTTTAAAAAGTATTGCCGTAATATGTTCAACACGAGAGGTAAATGGCGTAAGCTCCTATGAGCAGCGGTATTATCTTAGTAGCCATAAAGATAAAGATGCTGCATTTATTGCAGATGCTATTCGTACTCATTGGCATGTGGAGAGTAAATTACATTGGCAACTCGACGTTAGCTTTAATGAAGACCAAAACCGTTTACGCAGTGGGTATGCAGCTCAAAACATCGCGTTAATTAATAAAATAGCCCTTAATCTATTGAAGAACGAAAAAAGTGCAAAGGTTGGAGTGAAAAGCAGGCGGTTAAAAGCGGGGTTGGGACAATGCTTATATGATGAAAGTGCTAACCGTTGGGCTAACTGTATAAAATCAACCCGTTTGCCCTGTTACGGGAGGTGAACCGCCCATTGCACTTCCTGTTAATAAAAAGCGCATGATGGGTGGTGTAGGGGCTGGAGGTTAGAGACCTCCGGCTACCCGATTAAGTCTCGATTGAAAAGTAGCAACATATTTTATATAAGTTTTCTTTTGTTTTTAGGCAATCAACACGTTCCCACAAATGAACCAATGCCGAAGCAAGAGTAATTTGATGTATATTTCGCGTTGAGTTATATATCAAGATTTTAACCTTCTCATGAAATTTACTTTGATCATTGCTACCCACTAACTGTTCAAATACTTCCTGGTTAATTACGTCATCAACATCAGGGAAATTCCAATCAGATTGTTCAATAATGAATTTTAATACTCTTTGTTTAAATTCAGTGCTGACAGAGTCCTCACACTCCAACAACCACGACAAACAAATTAAATTATGCCCCCAAAATCCAGGTTGAGTTACAGCTTTTAAAATAGCCTGCTCAACTGATATATCTTGAGTGATTAACTCTGTCTTTTTTGGGTATTCGATGTGATTTTTATTGTAATAAGTTGAGGTGACAAACTCAGTAAACCTTTCTATCGCATATGGTATTTGTTGTTCATTCAAGTTTGGCCAGAGTTTCTTAAATGCTAGAAGTATTGAAACTGTATGCAGCAAATACTCATTCCCTTCAATGGCTTGTTTTTCATAAAATGAAAAAATTGCTTCAATACTTGAGTGCTCTAACCAATTTTTCATTGCTACGTAAGAGGCTGGAAATAAACCACGTTTTAGAATCCCATCAATCCTTTGCAGATTAAAATGCCGATTTTCCACTCTTGAACTAAATAAACACTCGGTAGACAACTCATCATGAGCAATTAATTCATGACACTTTTCCCATCCTTTATTATCAAAGCCATCAATTCTTTTTTCTAAAAAAGATGCAGATAAAAAAGCTTTAAGGCTATGTGACTGATGTATTATTGCTGTTCTACAAAGAGCGTCTTTAAGAACACTAGATTTATTCACCAAAACTCCTTAGAGACTTAACGCCGCGTTAAGCGGACAAAAATTGTGGGTTATAATGTGTAGCGAAGCGAAACGTAACCCACTGTTTTTGTTGCATTTAAACGCCTTGTGTACGCCCGGCATGGGCATTGACTTATGAGGTGAAAGTCCTCTGTAGGAAGATCACCGTTTAAATAACACACTGTTATTAAACGATAGACACTCGCAAATGGCAAGGGCTAAATCGTGAGAGATAGTCTGGAGGACGCCGCTAGCATTCTTTATAAAAATAAGTGCGAGCTGATGAACAAAAACATCATATAAGGCGTAGGCTGGAGACGAGCTAGCACAAGATAGCGAAGTCATGTGATCTAACGGCCACCGTAAATGATGC
>NZ_JABCJL010000085.1:0-808 GCF_012952265.1 Pseudoalteromonas sp. NEC-BIFX-2020_015 | reverse complement strand
ATTACTCCTTTTAGGAACTTAACTTCCTAATTTAAATTGTTCGCTTTTTAACCTTGAATCCACTGGGTGACTGTGATCTAATAGATATTATTCACCCACGGTAAACCGTTATGGCCAACTACAAGCCTGACTTATCCTGCCAAAATAAATTCATTCCTATCAATTTTTCTGAGCAAATCCTGCCAGGCACATTTGAGTATGCGCTTTGTTATATTGTCGAAAATAAACTCGACTTGTCGGGCTTTGACGCGTGGTATAACAACGACAAAACAGGTGCTGCGGCGTATCCGCCATCGGTGATGTTAAAGATTATTTTACTCGGTTATGCGCATGGATTAATCAGTAGTCGCCGTATTGCCAAAGCCTGCGAGAACAATATCTTATTCATGAGTGTGTCGGGTGATATCCAACCGCATTACACATCGATAGCGGGCTTCGTGGCCAAAATGCACGAGCAGATTGAACCGCTGTTCACGCAAGTGCTTCTGATATGTGATGAAGAAGGCTTGATAGGCCGTAACATGTTTGCCATTGATGGGTGTAAATTAAAGTCAAATGCGAGTAAAGAGTGGAGCGGCACTTTCGATGAGCTTGGCCGTAAAAAAGCCAAACTAGAACGCGCGAGTAAACGTATTATTGAGCGTCACCAATCGCAAGATGGACTGGGCGATGAGTTCATTGAACAGGACTTAAAGCAAAAAGAAAAGCTGGATAAAAGCGCAGAGAAAATCACAGACTTTCTCGCCACACACAAAGAAAAAACAGGCAGTAAAGGCAAACCCATTAAAAGCAATATTACCGACCCTGA
>NZ_JABCJL010000084.1:0-813 GCF_012952265.1 Pseudoalteromonas sp. NEC-BIFX-2020_015 | reverse complement strand
TGGTTGCTGCGACCTACAGCGAGCGAAATAGCAGTAAACAAGCGTTAGTTTAGACGCGCTTTATCGAGTAATCGCTAGAGTGATCTATCAGAAGTCAGCAGATGGCATACGACTGCATGGATGCAGAAGGTAGAGCAACGCAGGAGCAGTTGCCGAGTAGCCAAACGCCCATCGTAATGGAGGGGACACGGTGAAGGCCTGAACATCTTAACCAGAGGAGACACTACAAATGAACTTGAATTCACATAGATCACCGTGTTGTGATAGTGATGAACAGCGTTCTGCTGTGAATAATACCTCGAATGAATATAACCAAACAGATCATGACCTGATGGCAAGGGTACTAAACAACCACAATATTGGCGTAGCATGGCAACATGTTAAGCGCAATAAAGGGGCTGCGGGTATTGATAATATGAGTATTGAAGAGTTTAATCACTTCGCTAAGTTACATTGGTTAGGTATTAAACAACAATTACTTAACGGCACTTACCAACCCTTGCCAGTCAAACGCGTGATGATACCCAAACCTGATGGCGGTGAGCGAATGCTTGGGATCCCTGCTGTTATCGACAGAGTGATCCAACAAGCCATTGCTCAAGTGATTAGCCCTTATTTTGAGCCTCAATTTTCACCACATAGTTATGGTTATCGCCCTCATAAAAGAGCCAGTCAAGCAATGAGCCATGTTCAATCTTGTGTTAAACAAGGTTATAAAACAGCGGTTGATATCGACTTGTCTAAGTTCTTTGATGAAGTAGACCATGACATGCTGATGAATCGTGTTGGTCGTAAAATCAAAGACAAAGCACT
>NZ_JABCJL010000083.1:0-858 GCF_012952265.1 Pseudoalteromonas sp. NEC-BIFX-2020_015 | reverse complement strand
TTCACGCGCAATCGTTATTATTGATAATACCATTCGCGCTTTTTGTGTATTCGCTTGCAATGAATAGTGGATCTTTTTCATGACTGCGGCACACCCTATGCACCATAATAAATATAAAATAAGCGCCGCTATAAGCAGTAAATTATCAAATCGGTTAACACTTCGGGAGTTAGCGCACTCCAAACCTACCCCTAATTTATTATTTTTTGTATCTCTAAAATTTTCTTCTATTTGCATACGTTGGCTATAAAGGTTCACTGCTGTTTTTGCACTCTTCATAAACTTTTCAGGCAAGTTAAACACCAGTAACCACGGCTCTTTCGCATCTTTTTGATGAACTTTATCTGTTGTTCTTTGTGACGTCCCGCCTCGTTTTTTCTTCGCTTTTCGGCCTTTTGGCGTTCGTTTATAAATTGCTGCATTGCACGGGAACTTTGCCGTTTTACCATAGTAAATTGAGCCAAGGTTATCAGCCTTACCAATACGCGCATCGGCAAACCATTGATAACTGGTTTTCCATTCTTGTTTATCTTGGGAGAGAGATACTCGCCCTCTTACTCTCCCTATCCAATACCAATTTTTTTCTTCAACTATTTTAAACCATGGGGCACGATAGATAGCATCTGACACAATGATTGGCATACATCCTTCAGGTAATATTTGTTCGAGCGTGTCTAAAAATGCTTGATGTGCTTTATTGGTATTCAGTTCGCTCTCAGGATGAATTTTTTCATAGAGCGTTAAGCTTCTCCCATTCATTGGAATACTGGCGCGCAATACTTGAAACATCCCTTGTCCATTAATAGGTGACCAATCGACTAATATGATGGGGGACTTTTTATTTCCAATTAACTGCGC
>NZ_JABCJL010000082.1:0-870 GCF_012952265.1 Pseudoalteromonas sp. NEC-BIFX-2020_015 | reverse complement strand
ATTCAATTAAAAAACGAGCTCCTGTAATTAACTCTAAGCGTTTTTAAAGCATTAGGTAATGCATTTGGAACCCATAAAACAGGCTGTTTTTCTTAAAAAAGAGTAATTCTACAGCCACAACGCCTAATTAACAGGCAAAAAATGGTTGGCTAAAATAAGTGAACGTAGTGAACAAAAAGCCAACTGTTTTTTGTCCTTGTTTAATTTCTTGTTATGTTTTAGTTAGCTGCAAACTTGAGTGCTAAGTGATAATAGTAAGAATCATCAATATATTCGTTCAAAATCCTCTCACTCAATTCTCCCTTTGAAATAAGCTCTTTTATCCGAAAAGTAGCCTCATTGCTATAAGGCTTGAGGGTTTTATCAAATTTAGCTTTATCAGGATTATCCAATCTATATTTAGCAGCCTCTAAGAATAAATCAAGTGTTGCTTGAACCGTATCACCTAAGAATGGCGATGGACGTTTATTAGATAGAAACTTCCCTAACAATATTATGTTTTTATTTATCTCTGCTTCTCTTTGTGATGTTGTCACTTCATGAAGAGTATCAGGCCAAAGCTGGGTGTAGACAAGCTTACTTGCTTCACTAGCATTTGTATTAGCCCCTTTTAATTCACTTCCAATAGACACTCCATATAAATACGCAGCTGTTGTTAGTGAAAACAATAATACAATTATTGAAATAGATACTATCAACTTTTTCACAAAACTATCCCTAAAACATAACGAGGCTGTAGAATTACTCTAACAGCCAAATTCAATTAAAAAACGAGCTCCTGTAATTAACTCTAAGCGCTTTTAAAGCATTAGGTAATGCATTTGGAACCCATAAAACAGGCTGTTTTTCTTAAAAAAGAGTAATTCTACA
>NZ_JABCJL010000008.1:0-182663 GCF_012952265.1 Pseudoalteromonas sp. NEC-BIFX-2020_015 | reverse complement strand
TACTGACTGTAATAGTTGCGCCCGATTCTGCGCCGCCACCTTGGACGAGTACATCGTTATCCTCGCTGGCATTCACTTTGCCATCGCCTTCAATTGGCGTGGTGATCGTCAGTGCATTCGGCGCTTGGTTATCGAGTGTGATTGATGTGGTTGCCGCCGTTGAGCTATTCCCCGCGCTGTCGGCTTGTATTGCTGATACCGTAAGCGTGCCATTATTCAGCGCGCTAATATCCAACTCGTTGCCTGACAAGCTCCAATTACCGCTCGTGTCAGCTGTGGTGGTTTTAATTACACCACCAATGTTAACCGTCACGGTGGCGCCCGATTCTGCGCCACCGCCTTGCACGAGTACATCGCTATCTTCGCTGGCGTTGACTTTGCCATCGCCTTCAATTGGCGTGGTGATCGTCAGTGCATTCGGCGCTTGATTATCCAAGCTGATGGTCGTGGTTGCCGCCGTTGAGGTATTCCCTGCGCTATCTACTTGCGTTGCCGACACCGTAAGCGTGCCATTATTCAGCGCGCTAATATCCAATTCGTTGCCTGATAATGTCCAATTACCGCTCGTGTCAGCTGTGGTGGTTTTAGTCACGCCGTCAATACTGACTGTAATTGTTGCGCCTGATTCTGCGCCGCCACCTTGCACGAGTACATCGCTATCTTCGCTGGCATTGACTTTACCATCGCCTTCTATTGGCGTGGTGATCGTCAGTGCATTCGGCGCTTGGTTATCAAGTGTGATCGATGTGGTCGCCGCCGTTGAGGTATTCCCTGCGCTATCTACTTGCGTTGCTGATACCGTAAGCGTGCCATTATTCAGCGCGCTAATATCCAATTCGTTGCCTGATAATGTCCAATTACCGCTCGTGTCAGCTGTGGTGGTTTTAGTTACACCACCAATGTTAACCGTCACGGTGGCGCCCGATTCTGCGCCGCCACCTTGCACGAGTACATCGTTATCCTCGCTGGCATTCACTTTGCCATCGCCTTCAATTGGCGTGGTGATCGTCAGTGCATTCGGCGCTTGATTATCAAGTGTGATTGATGTGGTTGCTGCCGTTGAGGTATTCCCCGCGCTGTCGGCTTGCGTTGCCGACACCGTAAGCGTGCCATTATTCAGCGCGCTAATATCCAATTCGTTGCCTGATAATGTCCAATTACCGCTTGAATCGGCGGTGGTGGTTGTCGTCACGCCGTCAATACTGACTGTAATTGTTGCACCTGATTCTGCGCCGCTACCTTGCACGAGTACATCGTTATCCTCGCTGGCATTGACTTTACCATCGCCTTCAATTGGCGTGGTGATCGTCAGTGCATTCGGCGCTTGGTTATCAAGTGTGATTGATGTGGTTGCCGCCGTTGAGGTATTCCCCACACCATCTACTTGCGTTGCCGACACCGTAAGCGTGCCATTATTCAGCGCACTAATATCCAATTCGTTACCTGATAATGTCCAATTACCGCTCGTGTCAGCTGTGGTGGTTTTAATTACACCACCAATGTTAACCGTCACGGTGGCGCCTGATTCTGCGCCGCCACCTTGCACGAGTACATCGCTATCTTCGCTGGCATTGACTTTGCCATCGCCTTCAATTGGCGTGGTGATCGTCAGTGCATTCGGCGCTTGATTATCCAAGCTGATGGTCGTGGTTGCCGCCGTTGAGGTATTCCCTGCGCTATCGACTTGCGTTGCCGACACCGTAAGCGTGCCATTATTCAGCGCGCTAATATCCAATTCGTTGCCTGATAATGTCCAATTACCGCTCGTGTCAGCTGTGGTGGTTTTAGTCACGCCGTCAATACTGACTGTAATTGTTGCGCCTGATTCTGCGCCGCCACCTTGCACGAGTACATCGCTATCTTCGCTGGCATTGACTTTACCATCGCCTTCTATTGGCGTGGTGATCGTCAGTGCATTCGGCGCTTGGTTATCAAGTGTGATCGATGTGGTCGCCGCCGTTGAGGTATTCCCTGCGCTATCTACTTGCGTTGCCGATACCGTGAGCGTGCCATTATTCAGCGCGCTAATATCCAATTCGTTGCCTGATAATGTCCAATTACCGCTTGAATCGGCGGTGGTGGTTGTCGTCACGCCGTCAATACTGACTGTAATTGTTGCACCTGATTCTGCGCCGCTACCTTGCACGAGTACATCGTTATCCTCGCTGGCATTGACTTTACCATCGCCTTCAATTGGCGTGGTGATCGTCAGTGCATTCGGCGCTTGGTTATCAAGTGTGATTGATGTGGTTGCCGCCGTTGAGGTATTCCCCACACCATCTACTTGCGTTGCCGACACCGTAAGCGTGCCATTATTCAGCGCGCTAATATCCAATTCGTTGCCTGACAAGCTCCAGTTACCGCTTGAGTCGGCCGTGGTTGTCGTACTAACCCCACCCACGTTAACCGTCACGGTTGCGCCTGATTCTGCGCCGCCACCTTGCACGAGTACATCGTTATCCTCGTTGGCATTGACTTTACCGTCGCCTTCTATTGGCGTGGTGATCGTCAGTGCATTCGGCGCTTGGTTATCAAGTGTGATTGATGTGGTCGCCGCTGTTGAGCTATTCCCTGCGCTATCTACTTGTGTTGCTGATACCGTAAGCGTGCCATTATTCAGCGCACTAAGATCCAATTCGTTACCTGATAATGTCCAATTACCGCTTGAATCGGCGGTGGTAGTTGTCGTCACGCCGTCAATGCTGACTGTGACTGTTGCGCCTGATTCTGCGCCGCCACCTTGCACGAGTACATCGTTATCCTCGCTGGCATTGACTTTGCCGTCGCCTTCTATTGGCGTGGTGATCGTCAGTGCATTCGGCGCTTGGTTATCAAGTGTGATTGATGTGGTCGCCGCCGTTGAGGTATTCCCTGCGCTGTCGGCTTGTGTTGCCGACACCGTAAGCGTGCCATTATTCAGCGCGCTAATATCCAATTCGTTGCCTGATAATGTCCAATTACCGCTTGAATCGGCGGTGGTAGTTGTCGTCACGCCATCAATGCTGACTGTGATTGTTGCGCCTGATTCTGCGCCGCCACCTTGCACGAGTACATCGTTATCCTCGCTGGCATTCACTTTGCCATCGCCTTCAATTGGCGTGGTGATCGTCAGTGCATTCGGCGCTTGATTATCAAGTGTGATTGATGTGGTTGCTGCCGTTGAGGTATTCCCCGCGCTGTCGGCTTGCGTTGCCGACACCGTAAGCGTGCCATTATTCAGCGCGCTAATATCTAGTTCGTTACCTGACAAGCTCCAATTACCACTTGAATCGGCCGTGGTTGTCGTACTAACTCCACCCACATTGACAGTGACTGTTGCACCAGATTCAGCGCCAGCGCCAGTGATCAGCAAGGCATCATCTTCTGCAGCACTGACCTTACCATCTGTTGATATTGGGGTAGTAATTGTCAATGTATTTGGTGTTTCATTATCAAGTGTGATTGATGTGGTTGCCGCCGTTGACGTATTACCCGCACTATCCGATTGAGT
Organism: Pseudoalteromonas sp. NEC-BIFX-2020_015; assembly: GCF_012952265.1. NCBI lineage: Bacteria > Pseudomonadati > Pseudomonadota > Gammaproteobacteria > Alteromonadales > Pseudoalteromonadaceae > Pseudoalteromonas > Pseudoalteromonas sp. NEC-BIFX-2020_015. The sequence goes on along the minus strand of NZ_JABCJL010000008.1, from coordinate 179,173 downwards.
TGCTGAAACACTCAAACTACCATTATTTAACGAACTTATATCTAGTTCATTACCTGCAAGACTCCAGTTACCACTTGCATCGGCGGTAGCAGTTTTAGTGATCCCGCCAATATTTACAGTAACGGTTGCACTTGACTCTGCACCAGAGCCTTGCACCAGTACATCATTATCTTCTGCTGCATTAACTTTATTATCAATTTCAATTGGCGTTGTAATCGCAACAGCACTTGGTATTTGATTATCTAAAATAATTGATGATGTAGCGGCTGAAGATGTATTGCCCGCGGTATCTGTTTGCGTCACATTGATTGATAATGTGCCATTATTCAATGAACTAATATCAAGTTCATTGCCACCAGCAAGTGTCCAGTTACCGCTGCCATCAGCAGTAACAGTTCCTATCACACCATCAACCGAAACTCTTACCGACGCGCCGGCCTCAGCTCCACTGCCAGATATAACAACATCATTGTCTTCACTGGCGTTTACTTTACCATCACCTTCTATTGGTGTCGTAATTGTTGGCGTACTCGCACCAGCATCAATCGTGATGCTAAGCAATGCTGATAATGTACTATTATTTCCTGCCAGATCTGATGCATAAGCCGTTATTGTGTGTGAACCTGCTGATATAGCCGATGAAGGTGTGAAACTCCAAATACCACCAGCGGGGACTGTAACAGTACCTAAAGCACCGTCGACATTTGAAGTCAGTGTAATAACATCTCCCACTGTCGCAGTACCATTTAAAGTCGGTGTGGTATCTGTTGTTATATTATCTGTATTTGAAGTTCCTGTATCACTGGCAGTATCTAAGTCAGGTATACTTGGCGTGCTTGGCACAACAGTGTCGAGTGTAATAGCAATACCCGTTGACGCAACGGATACATTGCTAAGTGCGTCAGTCGCTTTTGCTGTAATCGTGTGTACAACATTTGCTGTCAGTTCACTCGTTGTGATTTCCCATGTTCCATCGGTTGCAGTGCCAGTACCAATTACCGCATTACCCGTTTGATCACTAAGCAAGGTAATACTTGCCCCCACCTCTGCTAGGCCTGATAACGTTGGTGTAGTGTCATTCGTATAATTATCAGTATTTAAAGACCCTGAATCTGAGCTTGCAATTAAATCCAGTGAAGTAGGTGCATTTGGTGCTACATCATCAGTAACAGTAATAGAAAATGATTCTTGGAAGGTCGATGTACTATCATCCGATTGTACGCAAACTATGTACGTACCACCTGAAATTGCGGACTGAGTCTCTAAAATACTACCATTTATTTGAAAGCTACTATTGCCTGCATTAGACGAGCAACTACCACTTGTCGAGGTATTTGGTGCCACCAACGTATATGTATGACTGGTGTCATCAAGATCAGTTGAACTGATTGTTGCAACATCAGCTCCTGAAGCTGTGACCGATTGATTAATAGTTGTAGCAGATAATGAAATATCAGTAGGCGCATCATCTAGCTGCGTAATTGTCACTGTAGCCTGATTAGTTCCGGTACTGTTCAATACTCCATCAGAGAATGTATAATTTAATGAAACTGAGCTTAACGGATCATCTGAGTTATTAGCATACGTCAAGGTTTGTAATACAGCATCAACCACCGCAGAACTAGCATTACTATTAAATGTTAAAACCAAAGTTCCTGCGGAGTTGGTTGTAACAGTCCCGACGCTATTACCGTTATAAGTGAATAACTCACCTTCGGTAAGTACTCCTAAAAGGCCGGAATTACCAAATACATCTTTACTGCTTGCGCCACCGCTTCGATTAATGGTTAAACTTGCATTATTGTAATTTCCAACACTGCCATTGAGTGCATCAAGCTCAGTGTCGGCAATAGTTACGTCACTATCCAGAACAACAGCTGTCCCATTTTCTATAAATGTCGCCCCTCCATTGAGAGCACTAAATACAGGCGCTGAATTTGCTGAAATAAAGGTAATAACGGTATCTGATCCGCTATCAGCAACTGTAAATGCAAGATCATTACCTGGTGCATTAGTCAGTGATAGCGTTAATTCTGAAATATTAAAATCAGTGGCATTCGTATCAACTTCTAATGTACTAGTACCATTAAATTGCACGTTTGCGGTTGAAAGACCCGTTACACCCGTTACGGTAATTGTGTCTCCAACCGCTAAGTCTGTAATCGTATCGCCATTGAGCTGTGAACTACTGCCAACAAAATTATCGTTGCCAGCATTACCTGTTAAGGTATCGGTTCCACTTCCTGGGCGCAAAGTATCAGCGCCAGAGCCGCCTTTAAATGTATCGTCACCATTAAAGTTTGATGATGTGATAGATAAAATATCCGAACTAAATGCACTTGCATCTAAGCTCACTGATGCCGAGATAGCACTACCGCTGGCATTTGAGAATGACACAGTGGCGCCATTAGTATCAAAGTTATCAGACAACGTAATTGTGGTGTTACTATTTGTACCTAACGACAACGCCTCAATATCTGAGACCGTTGTGTTCGTAAAATTAAACGTACCACCGTCCATTAATTTCAACGTATCAATACCAGCAGAGCCTGTGATAGCAGTGCCAAAATCACTTATATTATTCGCATCAATAGATACCGTTGCCGCAGACGATAAGCTCAATGTACCAATATTAAAAAATGAACCTGCCGTTACATCCGCGCCATCGGTTGCACTTACACTATCGGCTACTGTCGGTTCGCCGAATAAAGTACCACTAAAACCAGCAGCACCAATTGCAAACGTGACCGAGGTATTACTGGAATTATCACTTATATTTTGAGTTGCTGAACTCACTGTTATAGTGCGGCTATTTGAAGAGTCATCCCCCACATTATATGTTTCAACATCAAAGAGTGTAGAGAAATCTCCATCCCCAGTAATATTCACAGTTTGCGTACCGAGAGCGGATATAGTGCCTGTAAAAGCAGCTTGTTGCGAGCGCGTCATAGACACTGTTGCGCCACTGGCCAACGTTAAATTTTCAATATCGCTAATCGTAGCTGCCGTGATATTAGCACCCGTTGAAAGGGACAATGTATCGTTGACTGTACCCTTACCTGTTAGTGCCCCGGTTAATGTTAAACTACCCGCAACAAAAGTGACGGCATCTGTTTCTGAATTCGCGGTTATATTTTGAGAAGCAGAACCAATTGAAATCGTTCGCGTATTTGTGCTGTCATCACCAATTGAAAATGTTTCAATATTGCTAAGCGTCGTTAAATTACCATCACCCGATACAGTAATAGTTTCAGATCCAGGCGCTGTTACTGTGCCTGTAAATAAGCCGACTTGTGATGCTAAAAAATTAACCGATGAGTTGGATGCTAAGGTCAGGTTTGCAAAATTAGATACTGTAGCGCCTGTTATATCAGCACTTGTTGTCATGCTTAAGGTGTCGCTGCCACCATTTGCATTGAGTGTACCCAAAACCGTTAAACCGGCAATATTTACCGTATCTGCGCCCGCGCTACCGGTTATATTTTGGGAGCCATTTGATAACGTAATTGTATTTGCAGTGCTCAACACATACGTTTCAATATCACTCGCAGCAACTAACCCATCCGTTGTCGCAGAAATAGTAATTTGATCTGTACCTGCGCCTGAAATTGTAGAAAACGCATCATGCTGCGCTTCTTTCATCGTGACAGATACGCCGCCGCTCAAATTAAGCGTTTCAAAGTTTGAAATCGTTGCCGCCGCTAAACTCGCGCCATCAGCTAGCGTAAGTGTATCTGCGCCATCCCCACCATCGAGAGTTCCTCGGTACGAAAAGTTGGAAATATCGACTGAATCAGCTAAATTACTGCCTGTAACAGACTGATCTCTATCTACAAGCGTTAATGCAATTGGTGTATTCAAAACGTATGTTGCAATAGTGCTATTTGCCGTTAAATTTGCATCGCCCCCACTGCCTGCTGCAATTGTAAATACGGGAGCACCGCTCCCCGAAATAGTCGTAAATTGCTCATGCTGCGCTTCACTTAGCGTTAAAGTGGCGCTGCTAGGCATTGTTAATGTTTCAAAGCCTGTTAATGTAGTGAAAGCCGTTAAATCGGATCCTGTCGGAACGTGAATGGTATCTGTACCCGTTCCACCATCAGCCACTGAACCTGTAATATGTGATGGATTGCTTATCGTTAATGTTTCGTTGTCACTACTAAACGTAATTGCCGGGTTTAAATTAGTCCCATCTAGTGTACTAAAACCCGCTGCTGTAGAGCTTGTTGTCGAAAGGTTTGCAACCGAAATTGTAGCCGTACGGGCTATACTATTTACAGTGCCATCATTGATAACAACAGAGACCGTTCGCGCGGTTTCATTGGGGCTAGCATTAGAGTTGTCATACGTTATTGCTTTAAGGAAAGTCGCCACTTCTGCTGTAGAAGCGGTTGCTCCTGTAATTGAAATTGTGTCTTGTGAAGTAATAGCCGATGCACCACTAACACCCCCGAGTGCATTTTGCGCACTGGCAGATACATTTAGACCCTCAAACAACCCGTCTTGATCGTTTGTTAATGCAACGGTTATTGTTGTTATTGTATCGCCATCACTATCCTCTGCACTAGCATCGGGCGCAATATTTACAGCACCACTACCTTCGGTAAATGATACTGAACTCCCCGTACCTGGAATCCCACCATTTAAATCAACAACAGGCGCTGAATTTGTAGAAGTACCTGTGGCACTCAAAGACACATTATACATACTCTCATTTGCATCAGTGTTGCTAATTCTTAAATTACCTGATATCCCACCAACTGTTGTCGTTTGTACAGTTACAAGTATCGTACATTGCATACCTGAGCTTAATGTTTGACCATTCGTAGCACATGTACCGCCTGTAATTGAAAAGTCGCTACTTCCACTTGTTATAGAAACAGCCGTAGTCGTTAAATTACCAGTGCCTTCATTTTTTACCGTAAAGGTTTTTGTTGTAGTTGCTACACCATCCGCTGCAACACTGCCAAAGTCTTCGCTTACAGTTGTCGATCCACTTTCTTCAACATCTATTTCTGGCGATGACCCACAAGCGCCAACACTACCACCTCTCAAAGTACAGCTAGAAGAGCTTACAGTGGTGCACGCCCCGCCTGGTAGGGTGCAGTTTGCACTTGCAAACACCTTTCTTATTAGTAAATCACTTTTTACTTGTGTATTATCGCCCTTAACAATACTTACTTTTTGTTCATTCGTTTCAAGTAATCCCTGCTCTTTTAAAAAGCTTAATGTATTATTTATATCTGGGTTTACTAAGTGTGATTGGGCTTTTTTCCCTCGACTAAATGTCGAAAATGGGCTTTTTGACTCTGTACCAACTATTTCATCTTCAGTTTCTAGCGCTAACTTTTTTGAAAATTGCTTTAAATCTACAGCTTCATTTACTGTTTCTGCGTAAGCCCCGCTAGCTATTACTGCAGAAATCGCAACCCCTAAAAAAGTTTTATTTAAGCTTAAACGTTCCATGATACTCATCCTCGACAAAATTCAAAAATATGGCTAGACAACGCGTCTGAGCTTTGAAATAACTCTGGTTTCCTGCTGTTCGGTACAACAGCAATATCGTAAATCTGTTTTACATCACCCGAAAAAGTCAAATTACCAACCGCCTCACCTGTATTTACATTCACTAACCATATTGCGCACACACTTTTCCCATCTAATAATCTTGGGTTTGCTTTAAAGCGAATATGCTCTTCTGATTTACGTAATGTACTCGTACCGACAAGCATCAAGTCACCAAAGAACGTCATTCCCCTTGTAAAACCTTGCAACTCACATAAAACTCTATTTGTACCTGACTTTGGATCGTATACATGAATATCGCCATCTCCAGATGCACAATAATACACCTTGCCTGCGTGGCATCTTGGCGAATGTGGCATTGAAATACCTGATTTGATGACCTTATTTTCAACGACATCAATAAGCACCCCTTTATTCCCTAGCTCTTCACGCCAACCTTGTGCTGTATCTGATTCACTAAAGGCTGTAGCATAACGAGGCACACCATCTAACAACGCCATGCCATTTAAATGGCATCTATTTTCCGGCTTCAGTTCTGAAATAAACGACGGCACCCAAGCAGCGACAAAACTATGGTCAGGACTTAACTTACTTAAACAAGAGAACATCGAGTTAACTACCCACAAACCATCATTACCCCAACAAATATCATGGATGTTGATCATACCTGTTGATAAAGTCGCTCTTTCTATAAACAAACTGTCGGCTGCCTTTACACTTTTGACTTGTTCATCCCACTCTTCACGAAATTTGGGGCTATCTCGCAGTTCATTATCTTGTAATTTTTTTGGCAACTCTTCATAACGATCAAGGTTCCCATTAATAACATCAGCATAACCACTTGGTGTTTTTTGAAAGTCGATTACTTGATTTAGTGTTCCAAGCGTGACCCTATTTTCGTCGGCATAAAGTCCCATTGGTCTTGGAAATGCCTTTAATTTTGTTTCTAGCTTGCCATTATTGGAACGCACTAAAATAACACGTTGTGATTGATAACTTGTCGCAATCAACGATATGCCCAACTGAGCCAATATTTTTGGGAAGTTGTCACTGTGGGTGCTACTAAAATCTAACGGTTCCATTTCAGTGCTCATTAATTTCACTACCTTTTGATCTAATCAAAGTTACACTCTTTATATTATTTTTATTAACTACATGTGCAGGCAAAATATTTTCAACCATCGTTAATTTTGTTAACGGGTATTCAACTCCGCATGCTTTTAGCTGTGCCACAACGCCTGAAACAATAGCGGCTGATGATGAGGTGCCACCAAAATTTACATACCCATTAAGTGACGTTGATTCAATTGAAGAAGGGGCGTAATAATCAACACATTGCCCATAATTAGAAAACTCAGCAACATTCCCATTTTTATTTATTGCTCCTATAACAACCACTGAACTTAATGTCGATAGATGATTGACTTCACAAGCTTTCTTACCCGAATTCCCTGCTGAAACAACGATAATAGGTGCATTTGATGCAGATGCAATATTCTCAATTACCAGTGACGTAATACCCGATAATAACGGTAAAACCCAACTACAGTTGATAACATCCGCTTTCATCAACTTAGCGACCTGAAATGCCAATATTATAGAAGATGACCATGTTGAAACTTGCCTGATAGCTATTATTTCACTAGTCGGTGCGAAACCCTCAACCCCTACATTATCTTGCTTTGCAGCAATAACTCCAACAACACGTGTACCATGATAATCAGTTGGGTTTTTAGCACTGGTTGCCAGTGTTTTTTCATCAGGATCATATTCAAACAATACTGTTAAATCATCAAACTCTGGGTGAGCAAAATCAAAGCCGTCATCAATAATTGCAACCCGCACAGTATTCTCTGGTTTATCGCATAAAGGAGCATTTTGTGACACAAGCACGCTGCTAGTCTGCGTGCTTGTTCCTGACGTAACTAACTTTGTTACAGGTGCAATATCTGGTTCGATCTCTAGCACATCTTGATGTTTGCTTAACGCTAAATAAACATCAAAAAAATATTCGGATCTAGGTGTTACCCAGTAAACCAATTCACTTCCTATATTAGCGATTACTTGAACTTGTTTTATTTCATCATGTAGCTGTGAGATCTCATCGACTGATAGCAAAGAGAGTATTATTATTTTTTTGTTAAAAGCGTACATCTTCCCTACATCATCAATCAAAAAATTACTGTCATGCTTGGCAAATACAACACTACCTTTAGAGCTTTTAAATTGCAGCTTGTCTAAACTCGCCTGAGCAGATACATCTCTTGCAAATAAGCACACAACTATAATTAAACAGCTGAAAACAATATGCCAATTAAGGTATTTCAACATAAGTAAATAACAACCAACAGAGCTCTTTCAAACAACATATAACTTATTTCCTGCACAAACATAATCGTTTTTTCATCATATGTAGAATACAGATTTCAAACTAAAATCTGTATTCTCACACATCAATTTCTTGGTGGATAAATGCCATCCAAAGCAATACAAAAATTGAGGGCTAATGCCGGTTGCATATTCTGATGTGGCTGCCCAGCACCAGCGGTAGCAAAACTTGAGTTATCCATTAAGCCTGTTTCACTATCTAGGGGGGCGGTATATCTCAGTGCGCCACCTGTTGCCCCAGTGTCAATTGACAGCTTATTGTTAGTTGGCACTGCGGTGTCACCTGACTGACGTACTCCAGAAATACTGTGTGTGTGCTCAGGTAACTGAGATGCGACCAATGCCTCTTGCGTGAACCCACCAAAAAACGAGAATGGGCGAAGAGATAATCCAGGCCCCTGCCCTGCGTGCATAGGTGCACGCCCCGCTAAATCAGGAAGGCCAAATGTTGTTCTACCATCACCTCCAAAATTAGTCCCTAATAAGCTAAATACTGCTGTCATCTGCGCAATTCCTACAATTTGGCCATTGCAAATTGACCAATCTCGAGGACTGAACGTTGCGCCAAAAATACGAATTTCTCCAATAAATGGATCTGCCATATCTTATTCTCCTCTAGTTTCTTGATGGAAAAATGCCATGAAGGCAAATAATGAAGTTAATGGCCAAATAAGGCATCATATTATTATGCGACGCATTACCCCCAGTAGATCTAACAGCCAGATCGCTCATTTTTTGTACTTCACCTGTTACTGTTCCACTTAAGTACGCCAATTCACCTTGAGGGCTTGTTGCAAGCACATTACTAATCGCAGTTGATGTGTTTGCACTGTTATTGCTTGCCTGTAAGCTATGAGTATGTGCAGGGATTTGACTCTTTTGTAAGGTAACCTCTTCTACACCCGCTTTAGCTGCGAGTGGATAGTTTTGTAAACCCGGCCCTTGACCAAAATGAATGGGGATACGACTTCTCATATCTGGCAGTGCAAACGATGAACGTGCGTCGCCCCCGTATTGGGCCCCTATAAGGGCAAACAAAGGCTGGTTTTGATTTACCGCCATAATGGTGCCATTACACATTGCCCATTGCCGCGGTGCAAAGGTCGTGGCCATCATTTTTATTTCACCAATAAATGATTCAGACATGCTTTCTCCTTATTAATTTCTTGCTGGGAAAATACCGTCAAGCGCAATACAAAAATTCAGTGCTAACAAAGGCTGTATATTAGTGTGCGACTGACCACCACCCGCGCTAGAAACAACGTCTTGCGCCAGCCCAGTCAGATTTGACGCTGAGTTATACATAAATGGTTCAGTAGCAGTACCTGTGAGATCTTTAGAACTTGCAAACACTCTATCTGTAAAAGCTGGGCTATTTACTGCCTCGGTAATGGTCGCTTGCACACCATGAGAATGAGCGGCCATTTCAGCAATACTGAGCGTGACATTTTCCACGCCATACTGCCCACCAGCCCTGAATAGTCTATTTGGCTCACTTTTCAAGGTGCCTTGACCAATTGGCGTTCGCCCTCGTAGATCTGGGAATCCAAAACTGCTCCTTCCATCCCCTCCAAATTGCGTTCCAATTAACGCGTACAAAGCGCCATTTTGAGAAATTGAAATCACTTGACCATTACATAATGCCCAGTCTTTTGGAGCAAAATTGAACGCAAATGGTCGTATTTCAGACGTAAACGGTTCAGACATAAAAATCTCCTTACTCACTTTTATTAGACAGATAATTTACTTTACTAATTTCTAAACACACCAACTACCTTTGTTGAGCAATGTGGATCTCGTATTCTGTTTCACTATTTGGCGATAGAAATAACTCAGCTTCACCAAATGCTTCATGCTCAAGCTTATAGGTGCCTTGGCTTAGAGGCTCATCGGCTTTACCCTTTAATCGTACACAAAATGCGTTCCACTCATCCCCATTTAGTTTCGTTCTTTCAACCGATGAAATTTCTAATTCGACGTCGCCGTTTTGACCAACAACTTTGACTGTTGCCCCCTGTGCACTTTCAACATTTTCAAACGTAAATTTTTCCATATTAAACCCCTATGCTTTTTTTGATTTAGTTACACACCGCTCATTAACTTCGCTGAGTGCGGGTACCACACCATAAATTCATATGGCGGGCTTATTGATTCAACTTGAAACCCTAAACGACAATATAACTGCTTTGCTGCCACATTATTTTGTTCAACTGAGAGCGTTAAAGGTGCACCTGATTGAGATGCGGCACTTTGAAATGATTGAATTATCGCTGAGCCAAAACCATGCCCTCTCGCACTTGGTAAAAAGCCAATATCGACGATGCGAATTTCATTTGGACCAAAATCAATTGTTGCCTTACCGATTGCTTCATGATGCTTTTCAATAATGAAGTACATTGCGTTAGGAAATTTTTCACCATACCCTTGTGTTTGTGCTTTAAATTGCATTTCTACAATTGACTCAACAAAATCTTTTTCGCCATCAATTAACTGTAAATCTTGGCGCATTGAACTATGCAGCTTTTCTAAAAAAGGCTTATCGTTTGCATTTGACGGTCTTATATTTAAGCCCTTAGGAATATTAAGTTTCATTACCTCTTTAGCTCCTTAGCTTATTTTTTACTGCAATATGTTTTTTCTTTAGAGTTCATAATTAAATCCAACAACCACTCATTAACATTACAGTCTATGACTAGGTTGATTCTTGGTGTATCACCGGTATTTATTACAGAATGTTCCGCATCCGCATTTATATACCAACAATTGCTCTGATTCATTGGAACTTTTAAATCATCCACTAAAAATTCAACATGTTCAGATGTCTCTAAAGAAATATGAATACGTGCCTGGGCTGATAGCTCAATACTCAATCCAAGGTCTCGGTGGCGTTTAATCAAAGAGTTGGGGGAAAGGCGCATAAGCCGTGCAGATAAAATATTACATTTAAATTGAGACAATAACTCACTAATAGAAGGTAAATATTGAAGGTGATCGCCATCAATAAAACTTGAGCTAGATTCAATTGCGAAAGATTGCAGAATCACATGCTTATCAGCATGCTCAACAGGCACTCTTAAAGGCAATACATCCCAACCGCCCTGATAACACTGGGTATTAACATGTCTAACCCATTCCAATTTTTTTGCTACAACCAAATCGGCAGACATCTTTTTTACATTATAAAAAATTTCAAGCTTGGCAAACGAAATGACTGGAGAGGCTATATTTTCACCAGCATTAACAACTTCAGGAATAAGTATGTCATCATTCATTATTTATTCTCAAACGAAGAGAATGAATGAGTAAGTATTTAATCTTAAAACAAAGCGTATACAGGGTGGGGACAAGATCGATTTCTGTATGTATATTGTTGCAGTATGTTGAGCTACTTTCACTCACTATAACGGCTTTAGCACATGACTCTAATTGCATTTTAAGTAAAGACTTTAAATAACAAATTATTGGTTTTGCACGCCGTAAACGCTGCGGACTATGTTTTTCCATACTTAAACATTCCTTTGAGCTTTTATTACAATATAAAATTCTATCGCAAATTAATGCTACATTCAGAAAATATAATAGCCCAGAAGGTGTAGAGTGCAACTTTTTTAGTTCTATTATTTTTAATAATCACTAACTTGAAAAGTCTATCAACTTATTTTTAACAATAAGTTACGTATAAGTTTGGCATAAGTTAAAAATAAAAAATATTACACCCTATTACACGGCATTCTTTTTTATTCATGGCGAGTCTTAGCTACTTATTTTAATGGAGTCATGTTTATATATTGTACAATACGAGGTGTATTCCCCTTATTTGGACAACTACCGTGCGGTAATGTATGCCGCCAAACAATTAAGCTACCTGCCTTTGCAGCCAATGGAGTACTGTGAGACTTACCGAAATTAAAAGAATGTGGATTGGTATTTTTAGGTAGGTTAGCCAGCCAGTTGTCTATTTTTTTATGAAAGCCAGGTACACAACTGAATGCACCTTGCTCAGCGGTAACGTCAGTAAGGTACAGTAACCCTTGCGTTGCAAAGGTGAGCGGTTTATTAAAGTTTATATCCCAGTGAAGATTTGGCCCAGGAAACTGCCAACTTTCTGTCTGTGGTGGATTAAAACTAAGTCTGTCAGTGCTTACTATTAAGCTTTTTCTCCCCCAAAGTTGCTCAAAAACATCTCGAACTTGAGGAAGAGAGCGTATAACTTGCATGGTTATATCATTAAATATTTGTACCATAACCCCCTGTTTAAGCGCATGACAGCTATACCATGAAGCGGGGTTGTTTTTATCCATTTTCAAACGTTCATAAAGCATATTACAAACGTCTTCACATAATTTTTTTGGCACCAACGCTGGAATAATAACATAACCATTATTATCCCAGCTTTGCCACTGCAATGGCGTTAAAATAAAGTAACGAGGCGTCTCTACTGATGCTGTTTCATTTTTTATGTCTGTTTCCTCAAAAAATGAAACAATGTTTTTATTAAGCTGATTTCTTTTTGCGTTTGAAATAGCTCTGCCATGCGATTTTTCTACCCAATTTTCAAATTCGAAAAAACTATCACTCGCAAAAATAGACTCTATAGTCGGTGTGAGCCCTAAGCCTAAGGTGTCCATTATCATGACATCAAGCGACCATTCGTCTTCTATTGTTGTTTTATCCGCACAGCCTTGTTTTTGTAACTGTACTTTGTGCCACATTCGCTTTAATTGAAATAGACCTAAGCCTCCAGTTTCTTTATAACAAGGAAGTGTGCTCAGCGCTATTGTGTGCGGGGGTGGCACTTTTGCTATCAACTCATTTTGCATAACAACTCCTTTTCCTTCCCTGATTTCAGATAAGTAAAACACCTTAAATTGATTTATTAACACTGACTAAACTTAATTAGAATAGAGTGCTATATTATTGCAAGCAACTATTTTTGTAGCTAAATACAGGGAATGATATGGATACTGAGTTACTGAACAGATACCGTAATGCGGTTACACATTTGCTAAATGAGCCAGGTGATGCTGGGTTGATGAAGCCTTTTATCAACGATTTAAAAAATTACTTAGGGAATATTACGTCTATATCAACTGATTTAGATATGAATGACTGGAATGATGAAAATACATCCCAAGGCGTTGCAATTTCTCCCGTACAAGCCGCTAAATGCACTGAAGAGACTCTTCGTACGCAAATCTTTATGCAAGGTGTTAAATTCGCTATTGAAGTACGTTTAAAAGCAACGACTGATGATATTCATATTCTTTATGCCGGTACAGGCCCTTATGGTACGTTACTTATTCCTTATTTAAGTGTTGCCACAAACCCGCGCATAAAAGTCACTCTCATTGACATTCATCCAGAAAACATCAGTGCAATTAAAAAGCTAGTAAAGCACTTTTCAATCACCCAAAACATTGTTGCAATCACGTGTGATGACGCAACGCGTTGGCAAGCACCAGACTCCCAGCAATTTGACATTATTATTTCTGAAACCATGACGGCTCTTTTAAAGCGAGAACCCCAAGTTTTTATTTTTGCTCATTTATGTCAATACCTGAGTGAATCTGGCACCTTGATCCCACAAAAAATTTCTTTAAAGGCATGGCTAACACCTTTTAACTCTTTAATGCAGACAGAAGATAAACCGAGCACTGACATACTCTTAAAAGAGTTTTATTGCTTAAATATAGACGAAGCTAAGCGTTTAAATACGGGAGATACATCCGCCTTTAAAGGCAGTATGCTGATCCCAAATGGCGTTGAAACTAATTACAGACTAAAACTAACAACCGATATTCAAGTATACAAACACCTTAAATTGACCGAAAACCAATGTAGTTTGAATATACCGCTGACCTTTTTACCTCATGATGCGCAGCTTCGTGGCGGTGAAGCTATTCATTATGAATATATAATGCCCAAATGCGCAGACTTTATATTTAAATTCCCCATAAAAAATACAATTAAAACAGAGACTAAATTAGCTAAATTTACAGATCTTAATAATTTAGGTTTACCAGGCGTAAAGCGTATGTTTGAGCGTGCACAGGCAGCTAAATGCGGTCACTCCTTCAGCATAGCCGACGATGAATGGGCATTATGGACCAAGCTATTAGATTCATTAGCACTACCATACCATGAAACGACAGCTGCACTTTACCAAAGCCAACGTATTGAAGAATTCGAACATTGGTTAAACATTAATAGTAATCTAACACCATCATGATGATTAACTCTAAACACAACACAGATAAACAGTTAACAGACGTTAATAAAATTTTAGCCTTTCTTACTAATATTGGCATAAAGCACCGATATGAAACACTAGATGAAAAAACTTTTTTGCCTGGCCTTAAAGTAAATAATGGTACTTTATTACTTGATTTTGAAAAGGGATTTTATCCTGGTGACATTCTCCATGAAGCAGGTCATATTGCGGTTACCTCTGAAACAACAAGAACCTGTTTAACTGGGGATATGAAACACCATGATCATCAAGCGGCCGAGGAAATGACTGCAATTGCATGGTCTTGGGCCGCTGCCTGTTATTTGGATATTGCACCCGATGTTTTATTTCATAAAGAGGGTTATAAGGGTGCATCGGCGAGTCTTATAGAAGCCTTTAGCACTAACACAGGGTTTGGTTATCCCCTTTTATATTCATGGTTTATGTGTGAACAGCCGAATCACCCTAACGGTTATCCAAACATGTTAAAGTGGCTAAGAGATGACGCCTATACCCAAGCTCAACTAAAAAAATTACGATTATAACTATAAGGAATATACGTGCTTGATAAAAACCTCACTCCAGAGCAACTTACAATAGTATGTGCTGATCTAGCCCATCTAAGATTAATAGCCGATTTAAAACTAGCACCTACAATCCCTTACTTTGCCGAAAAACCTTATCCTATTGGCCGTTGCAGAGAGATAAGAGATGAAGTATTCACATTATTACAAACGCAAATACCAACAACAAATAAACCTGGGCTTAGCTTGTTAAAAGAGCTTATTGCACAAGGCTCCCCATTGCAAAAAGCGTGGGGCTCTTTACGGGATGAGTATTTTCAAAACGCATTTATTTTGGGCCCTTGGTATATTGATGTTTCTAACGACACCGTAAATGCCAACAAACCCAGAATAGAAATTTTGCCTTTAGCAACATCAAACTTTACGCCCATCAAAGATTTTACTCAGTTTATAAAAATAGCACGGTCCTATTGGAAAGTAGATATTTATAGGAATGATGTTTGCCCCGCACTTGCTCCCTACATGCCACTACTATGTGTGGGCACTAATGGGGCTAGCTGGCTTGGGGCTGCGAACGACGACATGCTAAATATTGCAATTAATAGCAACTTTAAAGAATCAAGGCTTATTTTGAACTCTTTACCACGTGCTCCCGTACATATTGTAAAGCGCTGGAAAAATGTATTAGCTGGTTTTAGTAATGATCATTTGTTAGTACACGAAGGTGATCCCATCAAATATTGTGATGTTTATGCTAAAAGCTCATCTAAACCCGATCTAGTAAAGCGCGATGCAGCCGTTATAGCCTATTCATCTTTACCTAAATCAGTGTAATAAAAAGTTTAAAAGCGCAAGCTGCTTAATGAATCACTAGGGCTTGTTGACCTTTCGTGATTGATTTTGCAGCAGTATGTTTGGTATTTAGGCAAGGCAGAGCCTACGGTGTGTGGTTGTTCCCCATAAATAGGCGATAACGCAGTATAAATTCCAAACATGCGCTGCCCAAAGGGTTCTTCCTAGGGGCGATTGACTCTTTGTTGCTCGATTTTTACTTATTCTCACATGGATGTGAGCCAGTAGAATAACGCAGGAGCAGTTATCGAGCCCGCTAGGTTACAAACCTCGCGCCGCGATTAAATCGCCCCTAGGTTGAACAAATTTCAACCCACAAAGGTCAACACGCCCTAGCAGACATTTTTATTAACCAAGTATACTTAAACATCATACATCCCGAACAACAGCACGCATTTTTAAAATTTAACTTCTAGAGGTTGTTATTGCTAATAAATTTGCTTTATTAATCTCTTTTTCATGACTAAACGATAAAAAAGCTGCTATTGTTAATTTATCTTAAAATGACTTCAAGGACTGGATCATGAATCAACACACAGCACATGAGTACCTAAAAAATAAACCTCTGGTCATGGTTACCCAACCTTTCGGCCAAGAAGTTGATGTATATAAAGTGAACCATAAAATGTTTGCAACACTATCCGTCGGAAACGAAGGGCAAACAGATGAAAATGGCAATTTAATCTGGTGGATGAATTTAAAATGCGATCCAGACGAAGCCCAAGCACTGCGTGATATTTTTCCGTCTGTAATACCGGGTTATCACATGAATAAACGGTTATGGAATACTGTTATTCTTGATGGCTCAATCCCTAATGGGGAAATTGAACGCATGATAGATAATTCTTTTAATTTAGTGGTCGCAAACATGCCTGAAAAAGACCGTAAAGCAATTGAAATACATCTATAAAAAATTGATATAAACTGCACTGTTCAATTTATTTGCTCAGTGCAGAGTAATCTATAATGATTGACACTAAACATTCCCTCTAACACACGCTAAAACACTATTTCGAGTTAATACCGACTCACAGTAAGTATTTTCTTGCGTGACCACCATTTATATATCTAACCACTGCGAAGTGAGTGATTGGAAGAAGTTTAAACTCTACGTTTGCTCAATATTTGCATGCCCCAGCCATTGCTGTAAAACTAAAATATTGCCTCCGTTCATCATAATATGACTCACTAAAATATGCCTTAAAATATGGCAACACAGCCCTTTGGTAAATTAATATCCGTTTAATACCAATCGGCTTAAATATTTAACCATACTAGTCAATGAACTATTTTTATATTCAGCTCAAGAAATTGAAATGGAAAAGCAATTTCAAGCACTATTGAAATCATTGTTAATTAATCATGATAAAAGAAGCTGGCTACGTAGACATTGCTCAGGTAGTTTTAGTGGTCTTTTGGTAATATTTTTACTGCTGCTTTCTTTGCAGTAATGCTATGGATGTTTTCATCTGATGAAGCTAAGTCAAGTTTAAGTAACTCAGCAAAAGAGAATTTAGTCACAGGTATAGCTCGAATTATTGGTGTCGAAGTATCTTTAAAAGACTTCCCCTAAGTATCAGAGTGAGTTACACAACAAACTAGCCATGATTTTTTAGATGCTAATTTGGGGCCCAAACTTAATAGCATCCTCTAAATGACTTGATGTAAAGTGCGCGTAAACCATAGTTTGCTCAGTCTTTGCATGACCCAGTATTTGCTGTAGTACCAAAATATTACCTCCGTGCATCATAAAATGACTCGCAAAAGTATGCCATAAAACATGACTACATTGCCCTTTTGTGAATTAACATCCATTTTATTTACAGCAGTTATTTTAACTCTCTGCTACTGCTTTACTTGCCAATAGCCTGTTTTCTTTGCGCCTATGCGTGTTATTAATCTCGCACCTTTTAAAAATTTTATGCGCCTTTCAATGGTACTTTGCGACTTACCACATTTCTCAGCAAGCTGTGCATTGGTCATATAGTGGCCTTGTTCGATAAACGCCAAAATGACTTTATCAACGTCAGATAGTTTTAAACCCTCACTTAAACCCGCATTTAAACCCTCAGATTCTGACGTTTTAGCCTCAGTTATTGCATCAAAAATCATTTGTAACATGAACTCAATAAATGGAGCGCTATCGGTTTGCTGGGTGCTTTGGCGAATAGCGAGGTAGTAGTCGTCTTGATGTTGATGCACCATACTTTCAACAGGAATATTAATAAACACGTCATGCCATTTAGACAGTATCAACGCTTGCCATAAACGCCCGACTCGGCCGTTGCCATCTGAAAACGGGTAAATAAATTCAAACTCATAATGAAATACACAACTGGCAACAAGTGGATGAACATCACTACTTTCTAGCCATTCTAATAGTTCAGCCATTAATTTTGGTACACGTTCAGCTTGCGGTGCCATGTGTACAACTTGCTCACCCGACATTACACCTACACCTTCTTGACGGTACATGCCTGCATCGTTAACTAAGCCTGTCATCATCAATAAATGCGCACTTAAAAGATTTGAAGGGTTTGTTGGCTGCCACTGAGTTAGCGCGTCATAACTATTAATCGCGTTATGCGCTTCTTGCACCTCTTTAGGTGGGGCTATAATACGTTTGCCATCCAAAATAGCAGTTATCTGCTGCTGCGTTAAGGTACTTCCCTCAATCGCAAGTGAGCCTTACACGGTTCGCATGCGGTTAACCTTACGTAAGCGCAGTAACTTGGCTTGCTCTTGTTACACTGTGAGTCGACCAATAGACTCACTAATTTTGGCAACTAACGTGAGTGTTTTATTTGATAGTGTAAAAGGCGGTGCGTATTTGGCCATTTTGTAAGTTCATTAATTAGGTTATTAAATTGAGCAGTGGTTGATAAAGTAACACTTTCAAACTTTATTTGTACAGTCAGCCCATTGTTTATATAAATGAATTGCATAAAAAAACCCGCAAACTTGATTGCTCAAATTTGCGGGTTTTTTAGGGTTTTTAAATCAACGAATTTAAAAACCTATATTGGTGGAGCTGGGGGGATTTGAACCCCCGTCCGAAAAGCCTCGACCGTCGGTACTACATGTTTAGTATTGTCATTTAATTAACCTTTAAATCCCGGACAAACACGGTAGATAAAGGCGAGGCCGCTTAGTTTTAGCGCTTCAACCCCGGCCAGGGTTTCCGTCGCGATCAGGTGTTAGGGTGACACTCCAAAATCCAGTCCACAAGAATACATGGAAGGAGCGCTAGCCAGCCTAAGCTGCTAGAGAGTAGTTATCGTCGTTTGCGATTACTTTAGATTGCGGCTTTTTAACGAGGCAAACCGCACCTCGACATGCACCTTGGGCTTCTTGAATTCCGTCGAATCCTAATCAGCCCCTGAATTAGTAAACTCATTCAGAGCGTGCAGGCAGTATAACTGAGTAACGCACTGATACTCAAGGCCCTTCTGCGCTTTATTTTAAGCATTTTATTCAACTGCTCATTTAATACACATAAACATGTTAACAAAATGCCGAGAAACGAAATAAAACAGAACAATTGCTTAACATACATTCAAAGTTATGCTCAAATGCTTGGCTAAACCACCAAACTCATTTTAGTTATTTGGTTTGGGGATAAAAAATAATAAAAACAGGCATATTAAATAGGAAGTATTCTAAATGTCGTTGTTTACCCATGATATGCAAACAGGCTTTGTTTCATTGCTTGAGCACCCAAAAAACAGTGGTTTTCCAGCCACTAGCTCTCAACTTATGGAGTTAATAGAAGAATCTGCATATGCTGATTTTGAAATAGTCAGTGCAAATATCGGTAAGTTGTTCTCTCCTAGCAAAAACTATCAAGCTGATCCTCTCATTATAGCCCGTGCACTTGATGCATCATTACTCATTCAAGTTGATGAAAAAAATATGGTAGCAGAGGCAACATTGACCACCGCTAAGGGCGGCACGTTGATGTCTATGGAACTGGCGCGCGAGGTGTTAGCTGACGCTGGTGTATTACAAGGTGTTAGCACTCGCGCACTGGATAATTTTTTAGGCCAACAGTTTGAAAAGCCTGCTGGTGTTTCTTATAAGGCGATTGTTGCTCACGGGCGCAGGCCTAAAGAAGGCAGTGATGCTAAATTTGTGCGTTTGTGTTCTACAGCCCAAGACCGCGTTTTAAGCCCGCAAGCAAAAGAAGGCGGTAAGGTCGACATGCGTGATTTAGGCGCCATTATTACGGTAAAACCGGGCACCCCTCTAATGCAGCGTGTTGCTGCAACGCTAGGTGAAGATGGTTACACTGTTTTTGGTGATATTCTTCCCGCCAACCCAGGAAAAGATTTAGCATTACAACCTTTTGAAGGGACTAAAATAGACCCGGAAAACCCCAATATTCTCATAGCAGACTGTAAAGGCGTACCCGTTGCTCTGCCGCGAGGTATGCGGGTTGATGATGTTCTCTGTTTTGATAATGTTGATATTGGCACTGGCCATGTTGATTTTGATGGCAGTGTAATCATTAGCGGTGATATTAAAGATGGTATGCGTGTTCGTGCAAGTGGTGATATCACTGTACTCGGGTTTGTTGAATCCGGAAAAATCGAAAGTGCGAGTGCCGTTACTATCATGTTGGGCGCGATAGGCAGAAAGCGTGAAGGTAGCGAAGCCTTTACCTGTAAAATTAAAGCAGCTCGTACTATTTCAATTGGCTATGCGCAATATTGTCATATTCATACTGAGCAAGATTTATTTATAGAACGTCAGGCATTGCATTGTGATTTAAGTGCGCGGCGGTTAATTCGTGTAGGAAAAGCTAATAATCCGAGAGGTAAAATAATTGGTGGCAATATACTAGACGCAATGCGGATTGAAACCGGCGAATTAGGTGCGCCATCAGGTACTAAAACCCGCGTTTATCTTGCGCAATATTGGCATGACTTACGTCAAAAACAACAACAAATTGCCGATTTTGAAAAACTGCTCGCCACTAAATCTGTCGCACTTAAGCAAGCGCGTAAAAAAGCAGTTAAAATTCCACTACCCGTTAAGCGACAACTATTTTTAGATAAAATATCAGCCAGCGAGCAACAAATTGATATTCGTATCGCGAATACCAAACGTAAAAAACATTTGATAAAACAAAAAATAACGCGTTTATTAGCAACCAGTCGGTTAAAAATTAATGAGTTAATGCACCCTGGTGTGGAGCTTAAAATTGCGAAAGATTCAAAGCACTTTTCGCGAATTTACCCACCACACTTAGTCAAAATGACTGAAGGAAAAATTACTCAGTCGTTTTAACGACTGAGTTTTGCTCATCACTTTAAATACTTCCCTCTGAATCATCTAGCACTTCTTCTGCTAGCGGCCAGCCACCGAGTTCTTGCCAACGATTAACAATGAAGCAATAAAGTTCAGCAGTACGCTCTGTATCATAAAGTGCTGAATGAGCTTGTTGGTTATCAAACTCAATACCTGCCGCTCTGCATGCTTTTGCTAATACTGTTTGACCAAGTGCTAAGCCTGCCAGTGAAGTAGTATCAAAACTTACAAAAGGATGAAAAGGCGTACGTTTAATATTGTTACGCTCAATTGATGCATTTAAAAAACCATGATCAAATGCAGCATTATGGGCCACAATCACTGATCGCTGACAGCCTGCGGCTTTTTGAGCTTTGCGCACAACTTTACAAATTTCTTTAATTGCTTCTTCTTCAGGTACTGCACCGCGTAATGGCGAAAATGGGTCTATACCGTTGAAGTCAATTGCGGCTTGTTCAATATTAGCCCCTTCAAATGGTTCTACATGAAAATGAACCGTGTGATCAATGCTTAGCAGCCCATCATCGTCCATTTTTAATACTGACACCGCAATTTCTAGCAGTGCATCGGTTACTTTATTAAAGCCCGCAGTTTCAACATCAATAACCACCGGGAAAAAGCCACGAAAGCGTTTTGCGAAAAGAGTTTGTTCAGTATTTGCCATAGTATTCTTGGTTTGCCAGAGTAAGCTGGCTATTATGTCAAAAATCATAGCTCCTGTGCTAGGGCTTTACCGATTAATTTAACGCTTACATTTAGGCATATAACTTGCTTTATTTAACTAGCTAACGACATTATGATGGCTTAGTGCCTTTGTAAATGCAGTCTTTGCCAAGATATTGGCGTAAATAAATTGTTGGAGATCCCGCGATGAAGCTTTCAATGCTGTTTATCAGTCTAAGCATTGCAACTGTATGCCTGTCAAATACGGCGAGCGCTGCGATGCGCCAATACACTGCGACGGCAGATAACTCACAATGGGAAGTCGTTAAAACCACTCGTTTACAATGTCAGTTAAATCATGAGGTTCCTTACTATGGTGAGGCAATTTTCAGTGCTGATGCCAGTAAAAACAAAAATGTTACTTTCAATCTTGATATGGTTGTGCGCCCAGATAATTACGCTATTGCGGGATTAAAAGCAGTGCCGCCAACTTGGCGAGCAGGATTACCCGCTCGCGACTTAGCTAATATGAAACTACTTAGAAAGTTCGATGGTGAACTTGGAAATAAAATAGCGTGGGAAATGCTCACAGAACTTGAGAAAGGCTATTATCCAACTTTTTATTACCAAGACTGGCAAAACAGTGCCGATAAAATTGCCGTTGGTTTATCAAGCATCAATTTCAAACAAGCCTATTGGGCTTTTTTACAATGTCGCGACGAGTTATTACCTTATAGCTTTGAGGACATTTCATTTACCGTAATGAATTACCAACCAAACACAAGTAAGCTGACAAAATCATCTCAACAGCGCTTAGACAAAATTGCTGAGTATTTAAAGTACGATACGGGGATTGCGTCTATTTCTATTGCATCCTATACCGACAGCTACGGTGGACGCTGGAACAACTTAGAGCTTTCAAAAAAACGCGCTAAAGCTATAAAAGATTATATGGTCAGTTTAGGTATTGATGAAGCCAAGGTCGAAACCCAAGGTTTTGGCGAAAAGCGCCACGTAGCCACTAACGATAATATTTTAGGTCGAGACAAAAACCGACGCTTAGTTATTCAAATAGCAAAAATGTAGTTAAAAATTAGGACGTGCTAACCTTCAATGATTAAAGCTTGTTCAATCTAGAGGTGATTAAATCGCGCTGAAGACACGCCCTAACTATACTTTCAATAATATTTAAGAGTTAAGTTTTCTAAACTTAACTCTTTTTTTCATCCAATTTTCACCAAATTGGAACACCGCCAAGCTCATTAATATGATCACCGCACCTATAATGAGCTGTTGATCAACTGATTCATCATTTAACCATGCACCTAAACCAATCGCGAAGCTTGGTGTGATCAATGTTGTTAAGGCCACCGTGCTTGCTGGCAACTTTTGCAGCACATGAAAATATGCCAAAGCGCCAATAAGAGAGCCAAACACACCTAAATAGACTATTGACCAGAGCGATTTTGCGCTCCATAAATGGCTTTGTAATTGCCCATCAACAATCCACCATGTAATAAAAAATAAAGGGGTTACAAATACTAATGCGCCAAAGGTTGTTGCCATCGGATGAATTGCTATTTTTACGCGCTTAATCATCACGCCACTGAGGCTAAAAAAGCATACTGCCATAAACACATACAGTAAACCTTGTAGCTGCATTAAAGAACCTTGAATATGCTTTGCACTCACTAAAAACAACCCAAGTAGAGCAAAACCAAGAGCGATAATTTTTATAAGACTAAATTTTGGCTCGTTTAAAAGGCGCTGTGCCAATAAGCCCGACAATATGGGGGCTAAACCAAACATCAAAGAAATAATGCCTGATGGTACTGTTTTGGCAGCCATATAACTGAGTAACATGCCGCCGTAGATGCCAATACTAGAATAACCATATAAAAAGCATGCGCGGCGATGCCATGGCACACGAATATTTGCTATAGCAACAACAAAAGCGGCTAAAACTAAGCCTATTAGCATGCGCATGAGCACAGCTAAAGTCGGCGCAACAGTTTCACTACTAAAAACAATGCCTAAAGGCGTTGTTGACCAAATCAACACCATCAACAAATACGACGCTTTTACGTTCACACGATAATTCCTTTAAAGAGCGATGTAAAAGAGGAAAGGAGGATAATTCTAACCGCTTTGAAATCGCGGCTAAAATATAAAAACTATACCAGACCGCTACCCATACGCACATACATGACTGATGAAGCCAGCCATGAACATGATAGAGTTAGTAGTCGGTTAGTTTGATGCATGTTTATAGTTATCTTAAACAAATATTATTTTGAACTAATAGAAATACCAGAACTGGTTAATAAGTCAACACTCTTTACTGCTTTTTATTATGCCACGCAGTCGCTAAAAACGCGTACTAGATACTATACCCAAACCACCTCAAGATGCGAGTTTCAGTTGGAATTAAAAGCGATTTAGGCAAGGCATTGATTGCAAGTAATAGTTGTTCTATTGATAAAATCAATCTCTTATAAAAGTAACGCAGTATAAATCGCTTTTAAACCAACCCCTTGGGCGTTTCACAGGCACTTACTCTCATCGTTGTTACTTCTTAAAATGGATGGCCATTCTTGCAAAGTAACGCCTTGATATTAAGCCCCTGTGAAACGCTGAATTCTGCATCTTGAGGTGGCTTGGGTATATGCTTGTAAATCATAAGTTACAGTTAATTTCTTTGATTTATAACAAAACTATTTAAGTTTGCTTCAACTAGTTATATCTTGCCTGCCTCTCACGTAGTTTTAGGGGCAAAAAGTGCTTAAAAATAAAACAATAGGCAGCATGTTAATTGTTGCAGGTACCACTATAGGCGCAGGGATGCTCGCGCTTCCTATCGCATCCGCAGGATTAGGGTTTACAACTGCATTAAGTTTAATCATTGCTACATGGGTACTAATGACCTATACGGCACTACTCATGCTGGAATTACATCAACATGCCGATCGTGATGCTACGCTCAATACGTTAGCTAAATCTTGGCTTGGCAAGCGTGGGCAATACGTGGCTAACTTTTCTGTCATGTTTTTGTTTTACGCGCTCTGTGCAGCTTATATCGCCGGTGGCGGCGCGCAACTGCAAGAAAAAATAAACAATACTTTCAATTTTGATATTGCCCCACAAATAGGTTCTATCATTCTCGCAATTGTTATCGGCACAGTTGTTACAATGGGCACAAGCAAGGTTGATAAGCTAAACCGTGTGCTGTTTAGCATTAAAATAGTTGTACTTGCTAGCCTATTTTACATGCTAACCCCTTACGTTCATGGTCAGCATTTACTCGAAATGCCAATTGAACAAGGGCTTATTCTATCCGCTATTCCTGTTATATTTACCTCTTTTGGTTTTCATGGCTCTATTCCGTCTATCGTAAAATATGTAGGCCTTGATATTAAAACACTTCGTCGTGTAATGATAACAGGCGCTGCGCTGCCTTTAGTGATTTATATATTTTGGCAGCTAATTAGCCAAGGTATGATGAGCCAAGCAGAGTTACTAAAAAGTACAGGGTTACCCGGTTTTGTTGCTAGCATGGCAAATATTGCAAATAATTCAGCCGTGGCAACCGCCGTTAATTTATTTGCCGATTTAGCGTTGGCAACTTCATTCTTGGGTGTGAGCTTAGGGTTGTTTGACTTTTTTGCTGATGCGTTTAAAAAAGGTGATGGCAGCAGAGACAGAATAAAAACCGCTTTAATCACGTTTATTCCACCTCTTGGCTTTGCACTTTTCTATCCTCAAGGGTTTATAATGGCATTGGGCTATGCTGCTATTGCACTTGTTGTATTGGCTGTTTTTTTGCCTGTTACGATGGTTTATAAGCAACGTAATAGCAACAACAACCGTAAAGGCTACACAGTTCGAGGCGGTAACATAGGGCTAATGGTAGCGGGCCTATGTGGAGTGCTCATAATTAGTGCTCAGGGGTTGCAAATGGCGGGACTTATTCCAGCAATTGGGTAAACCTGCTTTATACCCAAACCACCTCAATATACAAGTTTCAGTTGGAATTAAAAGCGATTTAGGTAAGGCATTGATTGCAAATAAATCGCTTTTAAACCAATCCTTTGGGCATTTCACCGGCGCTTACTCTCATCGTTGTTACTTCTTAAAAGGGACTGCCATTGTTGCAAAGTAACGCCTTGATATTATAAACACCAGTGAAACGCTGAAGTCTACATCCTAAGGTGGTTTGGGTATATCTATGAAAAAGGCACCTTGCATGGTGCCTTTTAAAGTGCTTACTTTATTGTGTCATTGAGCTTTTCAAATAACTTAGGAAGCTCACTTTCAGGAATTGGCGGGCTGTAATAATACCCTTGAACTATGAAGCAATTGTTGTTCTGTAAAAACGCCACTTGCTCTATTGTCTCTACGCCTTCAGCTACAACATTTAGTTTTAACTTTTGCGCCATTGCGATGATTGCTGCGGTAATTTCCATATCGTTTGTATCTTCGGGTATATCTTTTACAAACGAACGGTCTACTTTTAGAATATCAACCGGGAAACGCTTTAAATAACTCAGTGACGAATAACCTGTCCCAAAATCATCAATAGAAATTGACACCCCTAACGCTTTTAATTGATGTAATTGCGTAATTGCCGCTTCAACATTCCCCATCAACATGCTTTCAGTCAGCTCTAAGTGCAATCGCCTAGCTGGTACATTTGTTTGTCTTATCATTGATGCTAGCAAGGGCACTAAATTAGCGTCTTTAAACTGACGAGCTGACAGGTTTATTGAAATATTATTCTCTCGCCCTTGTGCAGCTAATCTTGCAGCAAACTCGCATGACTCCTGCAATACCCAGGCACCTAACTCTACAATTAAGCCCGTCGCTTCTGCTATTGGTATAAATTTTGTTGGTGGGATCATGCCCTGTGTTGGATGGAACCAACGTATAAGTGCCTCATAACCGACTACATGTTGTGTTTTGCTGTCAACTTGAGGTTGATAGTAAAGCACAAACTGCTTCTCTTTAAGGGCTAAACGTAGTTCATTTTCAATGAATAGCCTTTCATTAGCTGCTGCATTGAGTTCTTGGCTATAAAAGTGGTAAGTATTTCGCCCTTTTGCTTTTGCCTCATACATTGCCAGATCAGCATGCTTTAATAATTGATCTTCTTCTTGGCTATCATATGGCGCCATTGTAATACCAATACTGGCACTAATAATTACTTCATTATTTCCAAGCATTATTGGTACATTAAGGGTTTTTTGAATCGTGTTGGCTACATCCATTGCATGCTCTTGGCGTTCAATACCACTTAGTAGCACGGCAAATTCATCGCCACCTAAACGCGCAATGGTATCTTCAGCTCGAAGTCGTGTCTTTAAGCGATTTGCAACTTCAACAAGTAGCTGATCTCCCGCATCATGCCCTAGCGTGTCATTAATGCGTTTAAACTCATCTAAATCAAAATAAAATAAAGCAAAAGCATAATGCCCTCGTTCTGCTAATGCCATTGATTTACGAAGCTGCATTCTGAAAAAAGTACGATTAGCTAACCCTGTTAACGTATCAAAGTATGCCAACTGCTCCATTTTTCGCTGGCTTTCTTTTACAAATGAAATATCTTGAGCAGATGCAACATAGCTTGAGATTAACCCACCCTCTTCTCTAATTGGGGAAATGCTCAAGGATACCCAAATTGGCTTTTTCCCTTGCCCTTGGATCAAGGTGTCGCCACGCCAATAATTTCGGCTGCGTAAATCAACATCTATATCATCAACCAAAATAGCCATTTCAGTGGCAATAATACTTAGTAAAGGTGATTGCATAAAGTGACTTTCATCAAAGCCACTCATTTCTAGCATTTTTGGATTTACATATTCAATGACAAAATTTTGATCTGTTATCACTACCCCCGTACCAGAGAATGCTACCGCTTTGGATAACTTGTTAGCGGCTTTTTCTGCAATTTCCTTCTCTGTGATACGTTGGTTTAAACCGTCTATTAATTTACGGATCTCAACCGCCATATCACGAAACGAGCCATTAAGCGTGCCAATTTCATCTTTATTCGCTTTTGGAAACTCTATTTGTAAATGACCTTTACCAAAACTTGTTACAGCATTTACCAGTGAATGAATACGACGCAGCACAAGCTGGTAAAGTGCTTGATGTAATAATAAAGCGACAAGTATTGCATAGAGAATAAACAATCCAAAAAACTTCACTTTCAATTCTTCTAATGCTGACAGTGCAGATGAACGTTTTTTATAAATACCTATATACCAATCTAAATGCTCAACTTTTCTAATATTGATAATATGTGTTTCATTGTCTTGAATAAACGAATCAGCATACTCTGGTAGGCGCATTTTGATCGTTTGATTAATTAGCTCCTGTAATGACCCATTAACAAAATCATTCGTTAATAACGATCTCCCAGCCTGACCATATTGTTCATAAATACTTTCATTTAACTTTGGGTGTGCCAATAATTGCCCTTGCCCATCAAACACAAATAAGTGCTGCTCATTGTCACCTATTGGTAACTGAGAGATCAGCGTATTTAATGCCAAATCGCTGCCGGTAACACCTAAAAAATTATTTTCCAAATAAATTGGCACAAGTACGCTGATAACCCATTTATGCCAAATTTCATCGTAGTAAACCTTTGACCAGACAGCCTCACGTGTTGGATTGAGTGCTTCTTGTGCATAATTAAAGCTAGTGCGGCTTGTAAATTGATGACTCCCTGTGACATTCAATGCCCAATTTGGTGGGGCTATGCGAATAAAGTTATCTTTGGTAACAAGATAAAAGTTAAAAAAATCTTGAGTTAATGTTGGTGATACGATCTTCCAAAGTGATTCAGAGTCGTTAATTAGCTTTTTATAAAAAGGAGTAAATTTAGACTGCGGCATAAAAGCCGCCGATAAACCATCTTCAGCGGCGCTTCGAATAGTGCCGTCGGTATCAAAGCTTAGTTTAGCATTTTGATTGCTGACCAACTGAGATGAATCATAAAATAATTGATTGGTGACAACGTTATTTGCCTGCTCCGCTATATTAACTTTTGTTTTGACTAAGTTATTAAATTGACGAATCAAACGTTCACTAGAGTGTTTGAGCATTTCATGCTCTTCAAACACTAATTGCTTTTCTTCTGATTTAAGCATCAAAGCGGCAGCACAAATACCAGCAATCAAACAAATTGCTGAGATAAGTAGTGATAACTTCATACTTAATGAATTCACACCAAAACGTGATGGTGGGCGTCGATATACCACAGGCCAACCTTATTTTTATTAATAATTGTTATTATTTGAATCAACAAGAAGAAATATACCAGATCCCTATTTAGATTTATAAATTTTTTGTGAATATAGCTAAAAAAAACCAAGTAAAAAAATAAACATTCATAGTTATTGATAAAAGTCCGATAGAGTGTTGACTTTATAGCCTACTCTCCATACATTAAAGCCATGAACAGAAAATTCTCGCACACTACCTTTTCATTTTTTAGCTTCTTTTTCTTTATTGAATAGAAGAGGCTTACCTGTTTGCGAGATTTAATCAACCGAATAGCAAAGCCTCCCAACTGGGAGGCTTTTTTATTTGTATTACCTGCAAAGGTAACTTTTGGAATGAGGAACCCAAAATGACAAATGAAGTACTTAATTCACTCAGACATGATATCAATGAAATTGACTCTGATCTGCTCGTTTTATTGGCAAAGCGCCGTCGTATTAGTCATGGTGTTGTTGAATATAAAATTGCCAATAATAAACCTATCCGTGACGAAGCCCGTGAACACGCCTTACTTGAGAAGCTTATAGGTTATGGTAAGTCTCTTGGTTTAGATGCGTATTATGTAAATAACGTTTTTCAAACAATTCTTGAAGATTCAGTTTTAAATCAACAAGCTATGTTACAAAAAAACCTTAACCCTGGGGTGATGAATGAAACTCATCGCGTGGCTTATTTAGGTGGGCAAGGTTCTTATAGCCAATTAGCGTGTCATAAATACTTTAGTCGTCGCCCAGGTAAACTAGTCGAAATGGGGTGTTCTAGCTTTGAGCAGATAACTGGAAAAGTTGAGAGTGGTCAAGCTGATTACGGTCTACTGCCCATTGAAAATACCAGTTCAGGTAGTATCAATGAAGTGTTTGACTTATTACAGCACGCCCAAGTGTCGATTGTTGGTGAAGTCACACATAGCGTAGAACACTGTTTATTAGTGACCCCTGAGACTGAACTTAGTCAACTCACTAAAATTTTTGCTCACCCACAGCCATTTGCGCAGTGTAGCCGTTTTTTACAAGGGCTAGGTGATATTCAACACGAAACCTGTGATTCAACTTCCAGTGCTCTACAGTTAGCTTTAGATACACCAAATAGCGCAGCGATTGGTTCAGCTCAGGCAGGCAAAAACGTAGGTTTAGAAGTCATAAAGTCTGGCCTTGCTAATCAGCGTGAAAACCATAGCCGCTTCATCGTTGTTGCACGTAAACCGTTACAAGTATCAAAACAGATCCCAACAAAAACAAGCTTGATTATGGCAACAAAGCAGCAAGCAGGCTCACTTGCTGATGCCTTAATGATTTTTAAACACCACAATATTAATTTGGTGAAGTTAGAATCCCGCCCTGTTCCTGGTAATCCATGGGAAGAGGTATTTTATGTAGATCTAGAAGCAAATTTAGTCGACAGCCAAGTAAAACAAGCCTTTGAAGAACTCAAAAAGCACACCCAGTATGTGCGTATATTAGGTTGTTATCAAAGTGAATCACTACAAGCTGTCAGTGTTGAGAGCTAAATAACCTAAGTTCAGGTTAAATAAAATAAACCGCTCTTTCAGTCTATAGACGTAAAAAATCCAATACCCTCAGGTATTGGATTTTAAAGGCATTTATACTGCGTTATCGCCTATTTATGGGGAACAACCGCACACCATTGCCTAAATACTAAATAGACTGCTGCAAAATCAATCATGAAAGGTCAACACGCCCTAACCTATTAAAGTTTTAATACTTAAGTAGATTACTCAACTTTAAATTTAGCAGTAGCATCTAATAAGTTATCAGATAAATAATGTAGATTTTTAGCCACATCTCTTACTGCAGCAAGTGACTGCATTGTATCTTCAAATGACATATGCATGTTCGAAACGTTCTCAACAACCATTGCAGCCACAGATGTTTGCTCTTCTGTTGCAGCGGCAATTTGCGAGTTCATTCCATTGATTTCAAGCATTTGCTCGGCAATTTTTTCAATCGATATACCTGTACTCTCTGCCGCAATTGCATTGTTTGTTGCCATATCTCGCGCTGATGTCATTGCACTTACTGATTCATTAGCAGCACTTGTTAAAGTGTTTAGTAGCTCACGAATTTCATTTGTTGATTTTGCTGTACGTGAGGCAAGCTCACGAACTTCATCAGCTACCACAGCAAAACCACGCCCTTGTTCACCCGCACGAGCCGCCTCTATCGCAGCGTTAAGCGCAAGAAGATTAGTCTGCTCTGCTATCGCTGTAATCACATTTAAAATTTGCGTTACATTCTTCGTATCGTCAGCCAATTTATTGATCGTTGTGGCTGCATGGTTTATCTCATTACTTAATGTTTTAGACTCTGAAACAGCCGTTTCTATTTGAGAGCGGCTTTGCTCTACTTCTTTTTCCGCCGTTTGCGCAGCCCTCGATGCATTCGCAGCAGATTGAGAGATATCTCCAACACTTTGCTTCATTTCTTCCATAGATTGCTTTACAACTTCAGCCTCTGTAGTTTGTTTAGCGGTTGCTTTTTCAGCTTGTTCCATACCTTGCACTAAGCGTGTTGAGTTTTCCATGAGGGGTTCACACACTGACATTACATCGAGAACTGATTTTTTCAATAGCGCTATAAAAATATTGAAATTAATTGCAACTTGGCCTATCTCATCTTCTGAACGTACTGCGAGCTGAGTGCTTAATGACCCTTTACCTTCTCCAAGGAGACGTAAATTATCTGCAGCATCACTTGCAGCTGAACCTATTCCTCTCGCAATTAAAATTGCCATAAAAAGTAATAGTAATAGAGAAACAAACGAAACAACTAACATTAACGTTAATGCATTATCTGAGCGCAACTTAGTGCTTTGTACTAATTCAAAGAAGCGATCATCTGCACGTTGCTGCGCAGATTTAAAACTTTGTAGTACCGAGTTATACATCGTTGTTTTTGATTTTGCCTGTTGCTGAATTTTCTCAAAGTCAGCAGTCCCGTTGATCATATCATTTGCAATTTGAGATGATATTTTTGAGTAATTAGACAACTGATTACGAGCCTGATTATCAATATAGTTTGAACTGAGAGAACTAATTGAATCCAGATTCTCTGTTAAATTTGAATATGTTTTGGTGGCTTTATCAACGAGATCTTGTTCGCCAAAAGTAACCGCCTGTGTGTAAAGCTCATCAAGTTTTTCAAGAAGCCCTACATTAGCAGATGTTAGTTTAACGACCTGATAAGATGTTTTTTCTAATTCATCTAATGAAACACGATTGTCATCCATGGCAATATAGTTATTCAACACTATCACCACAAATGCAATCACGGCAATACTAGTGATCGCATGAATTTTTTTAGTGATACTGATATTTTGAAAAGATAAGCTTGAAGCCATACTATTTACCCTATTATTTTAGCTATACGTATTATCGGCCTATTAACTATAAGTGTTAACTATATTTGTAATTTTTCTAGCTTTTTAATGTGATTTTGCTGAATTTAAGGAAAATAAATACTATTTTGGCGTTATAATCTTAATTATGTGACTTATTATAGCTACTTTATTAAAATCGTGATTTTTCTAGCGAGTAATCCGCTCACAAATTAACTGCGTTAAAATCACTTATATACTCAAAGTAGGGAAATCCAAAAGCAATCGCGAGAACAACGTTACGCCATAATTTATTTGTATTGCTTAATTAGTTATTTTTTATCGCTATAGCAAAATACTTATTTAATGCTATTAGGATTATACCAATCTGGGTAGATATGGGGTCTATTTAATGACAAGAAAACTAGGCAAAAATTTTTATATCTAGGGCGTGTTGACCTTTCGTGATTAATTTTGCAGCAGACTGTTTGGTATTTAGGCAAGGCAGCGCCTATGCAGTGTGGTTGTTCCCCATAAATAGGCGATAACGCAGTATAAATGCCAAACATGCGCTGCCCAAAGGGTTCTTCCTAGGGGCGATTGACTCTTTGTTACCTACACGGATGTAGGTAAGGGGCGTGAGCAGGACGCGGAAGCTTTGCTCGGTTTTGACTTAGCCCGCTAGGTTACAAACCTCGCGCCGCGATTAAATCGCCCCTAGATTGAACAAATTTCAATCCACAAAGGTCAACACGCCCTAGTTGTCCTAAATAAAAAATTTTTAACGACGTTATAGCGTGATTTAATTCGTTAAATTGTTCAAATATTTATGCTGATTGGTATTATACAGAGCTGTGCATAGCCTACTGACAAAAAAACCCAGTAACATTACTGTTACTGGGTTTTATAATATGGTGCGGTTGGGGGGACTTGAACCCCCACGCCCTAAAGCACTACCCCCTCAAGGTAGCGTGTCTACCAATTCCACCACAACCGCATTTTTAAAGCTTTTGCTTTATGTGTTAAACTTAGTGATTTACGCGAGGTCTGTAAATCGTTTAACAAGTAACTAATTATTAACTAAAGAATTAATTAGGTACGTGAGTCTCTTCTTTTGTTTCAGCTTTAGGCGCATCAACACTAACAGGTACAACCGTCTCTTCTTGTGATAGGTCATCCCACTGGTCACCACTTTTTATTTGACCTGCGGTTAAGTTACCCAGCACAATACTTAGTACAAAAAATATTGTAGCTAAGATTGTTGTTGTTTTAGTCATGAAGTTACCAGCACCTGACGAACCAAAAACGGTTGCAGAAGCGCCAGCACCAAATGATGAACCCATGTCTGCGCCTTTGCCCTGCTGAATTAATACCATTCCAACAAGCGCTAAAGCCACAACTAAATAAACTACTAATAAAATTTCGTACATCTTACACGGTCCCTTTTGCACTTTCGCAGATAGCAGTGAATAAGCCTGCTTTTAGACTAGCGCCACCAATTAGGCCACCGTCTATATCTGGTTGTGCAAATAATAATTCGCTATTTTTTTCATTTACGCTGCCACCATAAAGGATGGTCAACCCTTGTGCTAAATCACTGTTTTTATCAGCAATTTTATCACGGATAAATTTGTGCACATTTTGTGCTTGTTCAGGCGATGCAGTCTTACCTGTGCCAATGGCCCAAACGGGCTCATATGCTATCACAGAATCTTTCAGTGCTGCTAGACCTAATTTATCAATTACCGCATCAATTTGTGCAGCAACGACTAATTCAGTTTGACCTTGTTCGCGTTGCTCTTCGCTTTCTCCAACACATAAAATAGGTGTTAAGCCCACTTGTTGGGCGCGAGAAAATTTAGCCGCTACAGTGTCATTGCTTTCGCCATAAATATTACGGCGTTCAGAGTGACCAACTAACGTATATTCGCCACCTAAATCTTTAATTAATTGCGCATCAACTTCACCAGTAAATGCACCAGCTTCATTTTCTGAAACTGTTTGCGCCCCAGTTGTTACACCCGCTGCTGTTAGCATTGGTAACAATGGATAAGGTGGAAAGATCACAACGTCGATCTTATCTGATTTTACGTTGTTGATTGCGTCAGATAATTGCTGTACTAACTCTTTCGAGCCGTTCATTTTCCAATTGCCTGCGACCATTGGCTTGCGTATTGCCATTTTTCCACTCCACATAAGAAAGCGGGCGAGATAGTAACTCGACTCGCCCAAAGTTACAAGAGGTTATTGTTCTTAATCAGTTTGTTTGCTCATAGATTCAACAACTGCGGCAATTTTTTGTGCGCTATCCAGCACTATTTTTTCTTGCTCAGCTTCAACCATAACGCGAATAACAGGTTCCGTACCTGATTTTCGTAATAGAACACGACCTTTACCACCAAGTTGCTCTTCAACTTGCGCAACCGCAGCGATGACTTCTGGTGCTTGCGTTGGATCTGTTCCTGCCTTGTAGCGTACGTTGATCATTTTCATTGGGTACTTAGTAAAGCCAGCCCCTAAGTCTTTAAGAGTGCGGTTTTGTGCAACCATTGCTGCCAACACTTGTAAGCTTGAAACAATACCATCACCGGTGCTGATCAGATCAAGGTTTAGTACATGTCCTGAGCTTTCACCGCCAATTTTCCAGCCTTTTTCTTGTAAAAGCTCCATAACATAACGATCCCCGACTTTACTTCGAGCAAAATCAATACCTTTAGCTTTAAGCGCATTTTCAAGCCCCATATTAGACATAACAGTGCCGACAACACCGCCACCTAACATATCATCTTGTGCAGCTTGGCAAGCAATAATATAGACAATGTCATCGCCATCAAATACACGGCCGTTATGATCAACCATCATCACACGATCGCCATCACCATCGTAAGCAATACCAACATCGGCATTATGTTCAAGCACTTTACGTTTTAATGCATCAACATGCGTTGCACCGCACTCTAAGTTGATATTTACACCATTGGGTTCACATGCATGGCAAATGATCTCTGCGCCTAACTCGCGCATGACAGATGGTGCAATATGGTAGGTTGCGCCATTAGCACAATCGAGTACTATTTTTAGTCCCTCAAGC
This sequence comes from Pseudoalteromonas sp. NEC-BIFX-2020_015, assembly GCF_012952265.1. Taxonomy (NCBI): domain Bacteria; kingdom Pseudomonadati; phylum Pseudomonadota; class Gammaproteobacteria; order Alteromonadales; family Pseudoalteromonadaceae; genus Pseudoalteromonas; species Pseudoalteromonas sp. NEC-BIFX-2020_015. Next base: position 143,973 of record NZ_JABCJL010000008.1, on the reverse strand, counting down.
GATAATCCTTGGGGAAATTGGCTTTTGCAAAACTCAATATAACGACCATCAGCACTTTCTAGGCGGCGCGCTTTACCAAGCTTATCTGATGCCACACACGTCATTGGCTCATCGAGCATCGCCTCAATTTGTAGCTCAACCTCATCACCCAATTTTAAACCACGACCGCAGAAAAATTTAATACCATTATCATGATAAGGATTATGCGATGCACTGATCACAATACCTGCTTCTGCACGAAAGGTCTGAGCTAAATAAGCAACGGCAGGTGTAGGCATTGGGCCAAGTAAGACCACATCGATACCCGCAGCAATTAGCCCCGCCTCAAGAGAGGTTTCTAACATGTAACCTGATATACGTGTATCTTTACCAATTATGACTTTTTTTGTGCCATTTTTTGATAGTACTTTTCCTGCTGCCCACCCAAGTTTAAGGGCAAATTCTGGCGTAATCGGGTACTCACCCACCATGCCACGGACACCATCAGTGCCAAAATATTTTCTAGTTTTCATTGTGTGTTCCTTTTTTACAGGCCTGCCATACAGCAAGTACATCTGCGGTTTCTTTTACATCGTGTACGCGTATTATTTTTGCGCCATTTTGCGCTGAAATTAGTGCACCAGCCAAACTGCCAGCTAGGCGTTCACTGGTTTCTCTATTTAATAAGTTGCCAATCATCGACTTACGCGATAGCCCAGCTAAAACAGGTAGGCCAAAGCAATTAAATTCATCAAACCGTGCGAGTAATTCATAGTTATGATTAAGGCTTTTACCAAACCCAAATCCGGGATCGAGAATAAGTCGCTCACGCTGAACACCCGCTGTTTCACATGCATTAATACGTTGTTTGAAAAAGTCATTTATATCTGCAAATAAATCGCCATACTGCGGATTAGTTTGCATTGTTCGCGGCTGACCTTGCATATGCATTAAGCACACTGCAACATCAGGAAACTGTGCCACCGTTTCCAATGCAAGAGGCTCTTGTAGAGCGCGCACGTCATTGACAATATCTGCCCCCGCTAAAATAGCTTGGCGCATTACTTCACTTTTACTGGTGTCTATTGAAATGACGCTACGATTTACTGCATTATCACTGTGAGCTCGAATGGCTTCTATGGCGGGGATCACGCGGGCTAATTCATCTTCGAGACTGACATCTGGCGCGCCAGGGCGTGTTGACTCACCACCAATATCTAAAATAGTGGCCCCATCGGCTAATAAATCTTGGGCTTTAATGACAGCGCTGTCAGTTTGGTAGTAGCATCCGCCGTCTGAAAAAGAATCAGGGGTGACATTCAGAATCCCCATAATTACGGGGGTGTCGAGGTGTAAACTGCGACCTCTAGGTAAATTAACTGTGGTCATCTATCACCTTCAATACATCCATTGCATTGATATTTGTACTTTATTTTATAAGTTACAAAAAAGCCCCGACAATCGGGGCTTTTGGTTTAGCTATTTTAACTGTTATTCAGCTTTATCATCAAGATTTGTTTCATCTTTTTGTGCTGGTTTTTCATCTTTTTCAATAACAGGCTCTGCTTTTGTCTCAGCTGGAGCTGGTTTTTTATCAGCCGTGTCACGACGATCATGTGCATCACGTGGTTCACGCACTGGCTGACGCGCCATTAAATCATCAATCTGCTTCGCATCAATTGTTTCATACTTCATTAATGCATCTTTCATTGAGTGCAATATATCAATATGATCTTTTAAGATTGCTTCGGCGCGTTGATAGTTACGATCTGAGAGTAAACGAACTTCAGTATCAATCACTTTTGCTGTTTCATCCGACATGCTCATAGAACGACCACCGCCGCCACCCATGTACATCTCGTTTTGATCTTCAGCGTACAATAGTGGCCCTAACTTTTCACTTAGGCCCCACTGTGTAACCATTTTACGGGCAATATCCGTTGCACGCTCAATGTCATTACTTGCACCCGTAGTTACTTTATCTTCACCATAAATAAGCGCTTCGGCAATACGGCCACCGTAGAGACTTGAAATCATTGACTCAAGCAACTCTTTAGAATGACTAACACGATCTTGTTCAGGTAAGTACATAGTTACACCAAGGGCACGGCCACGAGGTATTATCGATACTTTATAAACTGGATCATGCTCAGGTACCATGCGGCCAACAATTGCGTGTCCCGCCTCATGGTAAGCCGTCATTTCTTTTTCTTTCTCGCTCATCACCATGGTTTTGCGCTCTGCGCCCATCATGATTTTATCTTTAGCAGCGTCAAATTCAGCCATGCTAACAACACGTTTATTACTACGTGCTGCATATAAAGCAGCTTCATTTACAAGGTTTGCTAAGTCAGCGCCAGAAAAGCCCGGAGTACCACGTGCGATAACAGATGCCTCAACGTTATCACCTAATGGCACTTTACGCATATGTACTTTAAGTATTTGCTCACGGCCACGTATATCAGGTAAACCAACCACCACTTGACGGTCAAAACGACCTGGACGAAGTAAAGCGGGGTCTAATACGTCAGGACGGTTAGTCGCTGCAATAACAATAATACCTTCATTGCCCTCAAAACCATCCATTTCTACAAGCATTTGGTTTAGCGTTTGCTCACGCTCGTCGTGACCACCGCCCATACCTGCACCACGTTTGCGACCTACGGCATCAATCTCATCGATGAAAATAATGCAAGGAGCTGCTTTTTTCGCTTGTTCAAACATATCACGAACACGAGAAGCACCAACACCAACAAACATCTCAACGAAATCAGAACCTGATATAGTAAAAAATGGTACTTTGGCTTCACCGGCAACAGCTTTCGCTAATAACGTTTTACCCGTACCTGGAGGTCCGACCATAAGTACGCCTTTAGGAATACTACCGCCTAACTTTTGGAATTTAGAAGGATCTCGTAAAAAGTCCACTAACTCAGTCACATCATCTTTTGCTTCATCGCAACCTGCAACATCAGCGAAGGTCGTTTTAATTTGATCTTCACTCATTAAGCGCGCTTTGCTTTTACCAAACGACATTGCGCCTTTACCGCCACCACCTTGCATTTGACGCATGAAGAATATCCATACACCAAGCAGTAGTAACATCGGGAACCATGAAATCAAGATACTTACTAAAAATGATTGCTCTTCAGGCTTAACGCCTTTTACATTCACATCACTTTTTAGTAGATCATTTAAAATATCTTTATCGTAAATAGGCATAATGGTTTGAAATTTCTCACCATTAGACTTAATACCAGTTATTGTGCCACTGGTACTTTCAATAGCCACTTCTTGTATAGAGCCATTTCTAGCATCTTTTACAAATTGACTGTAACTAGTTTGACGATCTATTTGATCGCCGCCATTAAAGCTCTGAAATACTGACATTAGCACAACTGCAATGACCAGCCAGAGTATTAGATTTTTCGCCATATCGCTCAAGGGGTTAACCTCTTGTATCCAATTAATTTAAATTCAACTAAACGCCTGACAACTGTACTACAGTTTATAGCCTGTCGCTACTATAAATACTTCACGAGAACGAGCACGAGAAGCGTCGGGTTTACGGATTTTTACAGCTTTAAAGCTGCTTCGTACATTTTGTAGGTATTCATCAAAGCCTTCACCTTGGAATACTTTTACAATAAATGCACCATTTTTCTTTAATACTTGGTGACACATATCAAGCGCAAGCTCAACTAAATACATGCTTCCAGCTTGGTCAACGGAGCTATTACCGCTCATGTTAGGTGCCATGTCTGAGAGCACTACATCAACATTTTTTCCGCCAATACGATTTAATAACGCATCTAAAACAGCTTCTTCTCGAAAGTCTCCTTGTAAAAAGTCAACGCCTGCAAGTGAATCCATCGGCAAAATATCGCAAGCGATCACTTGCCCTTTCATGCCAATTTTTTCAACTAAGTACTGTGACCAACTACCTGGCGCAGCGCCCAAGTCAACAACGGTCATAGCTGGGCGTAATAATTTATCTTTATTTTGGATCTCGTCGAGTTTAAAAATCGCACGAGAACGCCAACCTTTCTTTTGTGCCTCGTGAACATAAGGATCATCAAAATGTTCCTTCAACCATCGCTGTGAACTGGCCGAAAGTTTTTTATTCGTCATAAATTAACACGCAACTAATTAGTAATATTCTCTAGATGGCGTTAGAATACCCTTAATTCAAGCCATATTCAGCAAAATTTGTAACAACATGAAATTATCGAACAAACAAAAGCAGTTTTTAAAAGGTCAAGCACACTCTCTTAAACCAGTCGTTTTACTCGGTTCAAACGGTTTAACGGAAGGTGTTTTAGTAGAAATTCAAAGTGCATTAGAAATTCATGAGCTTATCAAGGTAAAAGTACCTACTGATGACAGAGAAACTAAAGCATTGATTTTTGAAGCAATTATTCGTGAAACTGGCGCTGAAAAGTTACAGTCAATTGGTCATGTTATTGTGCTTTACCGCCAGAGTGAAGAAAAGAAAATTCAATTACCGCGTAATTAGGCTTTTCCTTCTTTGTAAAAAAAACCAGCGCTCGCTGGTTTTTTTATGCCTGAAAAACACAGTTAAATAATTTTCTAAATTGTATGACTTTGCTTAAAACCCCATCTTTAGATCATTTAACGTATAGCCCTGTGACTCCTTATTTAATAAAAAATAGCGGTCAAATTCACTTTCAGGCATTTTTTCCAACTCTACTGAATTAAATAATTGCGCTAATTCTACGGTTGTATTGCTATGGCCAATAATAATAACTGTGCCACTTTTAGTGAGTATGTCTTGTTGTAGAGCAACCAACTTGCTTGGATCGTATGTAGCTATTTTTACTTTAAAGTGATCAGCTAATGGTGCCGCTGTTTCAAGTGTACGGTTATAGTGGGTGCTATACAGCGTAACGGTCTTTGGCGTGTTAATTAAAGAATGTAATTGCTGTGCTCTAATTTCTCCGCGTGCTGATAAATGTGGATCTTTATCTGTTAGCTTTTCACTATGACGAAACAAATATATTTGCTCTGGTTGTGCATTTATATAAGCACTGAAAAACACTATCAATACACTTAATAAAATTTTCATCGTATACCTTTAAAGTTTAGGAGTTAACTGCGCTTGTTTATAAGCTAATACACGATTAATAAAGTCTGTTGTAAGCTCGTTAATTAACCCTGTTTCAGCATTTAAAACTAAGCTGAAACCAATATTCATATGTGGGATCACAACTAAATCACTTCGATAGCCTTGTACCCACCCACTATGATAGTAAATTGTTTCATTATCATAATTATATACACGCCACCCTAAACCATAATATGCTTCTTTTAGGTGTTTTTTCCATACTCTACGACGCAGCTCTTTTTTCGTTTGGGTATAAGGACGCGTTTGTCTGGCGAGTTCATCTTTGGATAACACACTTGGGTAATAACCTAGTTGTGCTTTTAACCAAATAGCCATATCACTAGCACTTGCATTAACACCTGCCGCAGGAATAACTTTATAGTAATTCTTTTTAAGCTTTGCTGTATGCCACTTTTTACGGCCACGCACATGAGGATGTGCATAGTTTCCATCAGCGACCATTGACTGATAACCAACGCTGGCATTTTTCATTTGTAGCGGAGAAAAAATAAATTCATTTAACCAGCGCGAGTAACTCATTTGAGTACTGCTTATAATCACCTCATCAATCAAACTGAACATGACATTTTGATAGCCATAGCATTGCCCAGGTTGGCAAATTGGTTGCACGCTTAACAGCTTCGCGACTATGTCTGGATAGTTCATCCGTGATTCTATTAAATTATCATAGGCGTTTGGCACTAAGCCGCTAGAGTGACTTAACAAGTGAAATACTTTTAAGTTATCTTTATAGCTAGTATTCGCAAATTCTGGAATAAACTTACTTACGGGGTCATCTAATGAAAACTTTCCTTGTCCTACTAGTTTTGCTGTCAACGCGCCTGCAAAAGTCTTTGATACAGAGGCTAATCTAAATCGAGTATATTCATTTACTCGCTGGCCATTTTTTAATTTAGTTACACCGAAACCTTTAACATATGTATTATCTGGGCCATTAACTATCGATAACGCTCCGGCGGGTATACCTTTACTTTTTAATTTGTTCTGCAAATGTTTGTTATAGTCTTTGAGTAATGCTTGCCATTGTTCGTTGGCTGCGTTCACTCGGGGGTGAAAAAACACCATCGACAGCAGTAAAATAAAAGAATAAATTAATGGGACTGAGTACTTCATTTTTTATTATTTTAATCTATTTAGGAAGTTTCTTAGTTCATAATACCATGAACTTTTAACTAGACTCACGTACAATGCGCCGATTAATTGATTTTATAAGGGTTTTACAGTGCTAATTCGTTTTTTTTCAATCGTTTCTTTTATTTTAATTACAACGGGCTGCGTTACTTCACCAACCCCTGCCCCGCTTTTAGCAATGCCAGAAAAACCGCAACTAAAAAGTCAAACTTATCAGGTTAAATACGTAACAGAGCACGCATCCCCCAAAGTAAAATCAGTACAACTACCAGCCCATAAATTAAAACGCAATCAAAGCATTAAAATAGTTGCTGATAAAACAAGTGTTACAGATACACTAAAAAAACAAATTAGCGATGCGTTGGAGATGATTAATCTGCGTGTCACAGAGCAAAATAATAGCGACTATATACTCTCAATTCACCAATTAGATTTAAGCTTTCTTGATGATACTCAATATCAGGTGTCAACACCTAAAACCCCTTACCCTTTATTTAATGAAATTGCAGCCCAATTCCCTTCTCAGCAATGTGCAACAATAAATGCACAAGTGAGCATGCGATTAACACATAAAGCATCTGGTGATGTTGTATGGTTTGGTAAGTCATCGATTGACAGCGCAAGTTTTCATCGTGAGCCATTAATATACACTTTTAACGAAGAACAAATAATTAGCAATGAATTAGATATTGCAACATTCATACATGCACAAAATACAGAGCAAGCGCGAATTGCACGTGCAAAGCAAGACATTAGTGTGCCTAGCTATCAAACTATCTCAAAGCTAACCAGTTTAGTTAAAACTCAGGGGCCGTGTAATCGCACAGAAGTAAGCGCCTTAACGCCTATGATGCACTACTATTTAAGTAGTATTTTAATTGATAAAATTAAAGTTCAGTAAACCACTGTGATAAATGGACTATTTAACCTCTAATTATGGCTCTATTATTAAAATCAATAACGCAGTATAAATCTTTTTAAACCAAACCCTTGGGCGTTTTTTGAGGTGATTTGAGTATATCCCCCTCGGCAACTACAAAAGCGCCGAGGAACGCCTACTTTAAAAATAAATACATTTATTGCACTCAAATACATTTTTTTACAGATTTAAATAACTATTTGACAATATAATACAGTTAATTACTGTTTATTTATTTGGATAACGGATGCGATTGGTACAAAATCCACTACAAAAGCTGATGATATTTGTGATCAGTGTGTGTTTATGGCACAGCCCGAGTTATGCAAGTAATCGTTATTATGCCGACAATACCCTAGAACCGACGGCAGGTTTTGCCTGGGACTGGAGCGCTGGCGCTGGTTATTATATCGAAGATTCCTACTTAGTTGGTATGGATTCATATAGTCACGGCGTGTTACTTGATATTAACCTAGCCCTATCTTACGAACGCTTTTATTTAGACATTGATCACAGTCAACTCAGTGGTGGTGTCATTATTGGTTATAGCCTGATAGATAAATTTGATTGGGGGCTGGATATTCTTGGCACCAATATACAAGCGGGCTTTAACGAAACAGGTCTAGATCTATACGCTGAGGGCACTATTAAAGAGCTCGATGGTATTAAAAGTCGTCGATATGATTTTGATACTGGCCTGCGCCTTACCCGACGATTTGAAAATTCACAGATTTCGTTTGAATACTTACATGATATTTCTAGCGCGCATAATGGCTGGGTCGTAAATACTTTTTTTAGCCATATTTTACCGTGGCAAAACTGGGAGTTTCGAACCGGCTTAGGCTTTAGCGCATATTCTGCTGATTTTACAAATTACTATTTTGGCATTACCCCAAGTGAAGCAACCCCAACTCGTCCCGTTTATCATACGGGCACATCAACAAGTATGATATTTGAATTCCACGCCGAATATCCGCTTAATCAGCATTGGGTATTTTTAGGTGGTTGGCTATCAACGTGGTTTTCCAATGAAATAGTTAATAGTCCAATTGTATCTCAGGGGTATCAGCATAAAGCGATGATGGGCGTGCGTTATGTATTCTAAAGCTTCAGTAATTTTATTATTGTTGCTGGGTATTAACCCGTTATATGCAAGCGACACAAAGCCATTAGATAATAGCTTAGTAGCCCTACCCGATACCTGCGTAGCATTACGCGAAGGACGCAAATGCTACGCTGATGTTGAGCTAAACTGGCAACACAGTACACTCGGTAATTATTGCTTACGTGATGCAACATCTAAGCACATTATGCAATGCTGGTTAAGACAAAGTAATGGGAAGTTCAATTATGCATTTGACTCGATTGAAAGCATTTCATTTGAACTAATTAATAGTGATACAGGCAAAATCATCGCATCAGCACAAGTGCAGCTGCAGTGGGTTTATCAAAACCGCCAAAAGAAACGACGCTGGCGCCTTTTTTAAAAAGAGAACACTATGGACAATTACGGCACAATCTTACTTGTTGAAGATGATCAGTCACTCGCTCAGTGGGTCGCTGAATACTTAACTGAGCAAGGCTATACCACACAAATTTGTGTTCGCGGCGATCAGGTCGTCAGTCATGTTAAAGAGCTAAAACCTGATTTAATCTTACTCGATATTATGCTGCCGGGCCAAGATGGGATCAGTGTTTGTCGAGAGCTACGCCAGTTTTATCAATCCCCTATCATTATGCTCACTGCAAGAGATGATGAAATGGATGAAGTGATCGGGTTAGAAGTAGGCGCCAGTGACTATATAATGAAGCCAGTCAGACCTCGAGCACTATTGGCTCGTATCAAAGCAGCATTGCGACTAAGCAATGATAATAGTGAGAATAAGGTTGATGATTCGATTATCCAAGTTGGTTTATTAAAAATAGACACACAGTCACGAAATGTCTTCGTCGATAATGTTGAGCACCCTATCTCTAGCGCTGAATATTTACTACTGCAATACTTAGCCAGTAATGCAGGCCAAGTTGTATCTCGTGATGCTGTATTTAAAGCAACGAAAGGCCGAGAGTACGATGGGTTGGATCGCAGTGTTGATGTGCTTATCTCTGCGTTACGAAAAAAGTTTAATGATGATCCGCAGCACCCGGAAAAAATCAAAACCATTTGGGGACGTGGCTATTTACTCGTCGCCAGTGCATGGTGATGCGTCAGTTAATTTTATTATGTATTTAACAAGCCCATGAAAAAGTTTTATCTTTCTTTACTTGCCAGCGCCTTGTTATCTATTGTGATACTTGGTTGGCTAATAGATGCATTTAGCCAGCAAACTCACCACACTGAAGATGAGTTTGCTCTACAAAGTAAAATATTAATGGGGTTTAGCCAGCAGATTATAGCTCAACCTCTCGATAAACGTGTTCGCTTTACCCAAAATCTAGCAGAGCAATTTTCATTACCGCTAACCTATCGCGCTACACAGTCACTCGCACTCCCGGCCTCCTTACTTACCCAAATGCGTGCGCCTGGTGGGCTCATCCTTGAAGATCAACAAGGCTTTTATTTACTCTACACAAATACACAACTTTCACCATTTCATTTAAAGCTACGCCTAGAGAAGCTGCATCAACAAGAACAACATAATGACATGTTACTTACCTTACTTTTTTATGCTGGTTTATGTGTTTTTATGGGGTTTATTATTGCACCATTAGCAAATCGTTTAGGTGTTGTGAACGACGCAGCTAAAAAGTTTGCAGTAGGTGATTTAAGCGCACGTATTAAGGTATCCCACTTTACTTATATAAAAGATGTAGAGCGCACATTTAACCGTATGGCGAGCCAAATTGAAAAACTCCTTGATGAAAACAAATTAATGGCGTCTAGCTTATCTCATGATATACGCACTCCTATTGCCTGTTTGCGCTTCGGTTTAGATGCTGCGATTGATTGTCATGATGAAGATAAAATAAAACATTATTTAGCTCGCATGGAATCGGATTTAGATCAAATGGAATCCATGCTTAAAAGCTATTTAGCATTTGCAACCTTAGAGCAACAAGCAAATCAGCTTACCTATTCAAACACATTAATGAATGATTATTTAGCAACAATTATCAATCAATTAGCTCCTAAATTAGCCAATCAAACTATTGATTTAGAATTAGTCAGCGATAATGAAAATTTAACAGCGGATCTGCATTGGTTAGCGCGTGCCATTACTAACTTACTTAACAATGCCTGTGATTTTGCGCATAGCCGCATTGTGTTAACGGCAAAACGACAAGGGCACATAATCACATTTATTGTTGAAGATGATGGGCCGGGAATAGCCCAACAAAATTGGCATAAAGTCTTTAGCCCTTTTTTTCAAGAGCAAAATCACCGTAATAGAGCAGATCAAAGTTACGGCTTAGGGCTTGCGATTGTTGCTAAAGTCGCTGATTGGCACCACGGCACTATTAAACTTGGCAAAAGCGAACGACTCGGCGGTGCTTGCTTTACCTTGAAAATACATAACCACGAGCAAATGTAATTAAAATGTTACACTTTACAGTCATCGTATCTCTGTTTATATACCTATACAACAAACACTTAATAGGTAAAACATAAAGGGACAAGCTCACTGATTGATGCAAAAAAGTCCAATGTTACGTTTTTAGCGTTTATTCACTAAAATAAGAGCTTTTTATTTTTTTGCATTTACAGTAGATTGTCAGCGCCGTCACAAAATAGAGAAGTAATAATAATTATGAGCGCAGTAAGAGGGGAGTTTAGCTCCCGTTTTGGATTTATAATGGCCGCCGCGGGTTCTGCTGTGGGGCTTGGAAATATTTGGGGCTTCCCCACACAAACCGCAAGTAATGGCGGTGCCGCATTTTTAGTTGCCTACCTTGTGCTGGCTTTTTGTTTAGCCTACCCTGCACTAATGGCTGAATTAACAATTGGCCGTCATGGTCAAGCAAATGCCGTAACTTCTTTACGTAAAATATCGAATGATGGCTGGCAAAAACACTTCGCTTTTGTGGTCGGTTTTGGTGGCATAATTTGCGCTGGTTTAATTTTAAGTTTTTATGCCATTGTGGCCGGCTGGATGATCAGTGCAACACTAGAACCGGTAGCTACACTCACTGGAAGTCAAACAGCTTCAACATGGCTAAGTGAGCAATCACTTTCTCGTGATTTACTGTTTACTGCAGGTTTTATAATCTTAACTGTAGCAATTATTAGTAAAGGTGTAGAAAACGGCATAGAAAAGTGGTCAAAACGCTTAATGCCTGCATTACTTTCCATTTTATTTGCTTTAATTATTTATGTAATGATGCAAGATGGCGCCATGACAGGTCTTAAAGCCTACTTGGTCCCTGATTTCAGTTCTATATTAGACCCTGAGTTACTCGTAAGTGCATTAGGGCAAGCCTTTTTCTCATTATCACTCGGTACAAGTGTAATGATAATTTACGGCTCTTATATCAGTAAAAAAGAAAACTTAGTTTCTTTGGGTGCATACGTGACACTTATTGATGTATTTATTGCTTTTGTTGCGGGCTTATTAATTATCCCTGCGATGTATGTAGCTCAAGCGCAAGGTGTTGAAATATTCTCTGCGACAGGCGAGCTATTATCAGAAGACACCTTAGTATTTCAGGTTTTACCTGCCTTATTTGATGGCATGGGCACTATTGGTTTATTCGTCGGCTTTGCATTTTTTGCTTTGATGAGCATTGCTGCCCTAACATCTTCTATCTCAATGTTAGAAGCACCGGTTTCATACGCCGTTGAACGCTTTTCATTAAACCGCCTTAGTGCTACCTGGCTAATTGGCGCCATTATTGCAGTGGTCAGTTTTACTATTATTTTAAACTTTGGCACTTTATTCGGCTTTGTTATCGCATTGACAACTAAATTTGGCCAACCATTGCTAGGTTTAATGTGCTGCTTATTTGTTGGTTGGATTTGGTATCGCAACTCTTTACTAACTGAAATTCAACAAGGCTGCCCAGAAGTTGCTAATGGTATATTTTGGAAAATTTGGCCATGGTATATTAAATTCATTTGCCCAATAGCAATTGGTTTAGTGTTTGTAAGTTCGTTATTAGGTTAATTCAACGTAATAAAAACCGCTCATCAAACTGAGCGGTTTTTTAAAATCATATCTTGGTGTTCAATCCCATCTTCTAAATACACTCCACCCGTTTTTTCAAAGCCAAATTCACTATAAAAGTCGAGTAAGTATGTCTGCGCGCCTATATAAATATCCCGCGAAGGCCAGTGCTTTAAACAACAGTGAATCGCCTCTTTGACTAATATAGCAGCCAGCCCTTTACCTCGCTGAGACTTTTCAATTAACACACGACCAATAGCACTGTATTGCTCATTTTTGGCATAACAACGCGCATATGCGTACAAGCATGGCTCTTCACTCCAAAAAAGGTGTTGTGTATCAGATTGAGTGTCTACGTCATCTAATTCTGGATACGGGCACTGCTGCTCAACAACAAAAACATCAACTCGGCCGCGCATTATATTAAATAATTCAGTACTACTTAGCTGTGAAAATAACTTACTTACTAATTGCATCAAAGTGCTCTTATAAAAAAGCCCAGACGATGCTGGGCTATTCATTAAAATTACTAGGGCGTGTTGACCTTTGTGGATTGAAATTTTTTCAATCTAGGGGCGATTTAATCGCGGCGCGAGGTTTGTAACCTAGTGGGCTAAGTAAAAACCGAGCAACAAAGAGTTAATCGCCCCTAGGAAGAACCCTTTGGGCAGCGCATGTTTGGCATTTATACTGCGTTATCGCCTATTTATAGGGAGCAACCACACACCATAGGCGCTGCCTTGCCTAAATACCAAACATGCTGCTGCAAAATCAATCACGAAAGGTCAACACGCCCTAACCTACCTTTATGTAAGCAGGCGCTCTAACTGATCACATAATTGTGATAAATTCACGTGGTCATGTTCGATTGTTAAATCTACGTAGCCATCACCTCTAAACGCCCTATCTAATTCGATTAATACATGCGTTTTATGAGCTTCAGGCACAAATGATAATTCAATTTCTTTAAGGCCAAATAAACTGCGGCTATTGGGTCTATATTCAAGTTCTTGATAGCACCCTGATACTGAAGCAAATGTACTTGCACGTAAAAAGCCTTTTTCCACGTCAGCTTTAACTAAACTAAAGCCCAATTTATCCATCGCTTGCATAAACGTATTTACTGCATCATTGGGGTATATATGCAGATGATCCTTATCTGTTGGATCAAGCGCTAAATCAATATCAAGCCCGGTCTCTAACCACACATGTGATTGATTAGAACCCGCATTAATTTCGGTGATGGGGGTTTCAGAGTGTAAGCGAGCTTCAAAAGGTATCTGTTTTTGCTCGCCCGGCTCCAATGTGCCTATATCGGTTATACGCCACTTATCTATTATATGATTCGTAAAATAAGCACCGTCTTCACCTTCTACTTTTACCTTGGTGACTAATGCTAAATCTAAACCGGCAATTTCTTGGCTCACGTCACCTGCTGTAATAACAATTTGAGCATTAAATATTTGCCCTGGTTGCAGGTGCTCTGTTTCAAGAACAGTATCAACTTTTGCAGCACCAATACCTATTGATGCAAGAATCTTTTTAAACATCTATTTCTCCTTAAGCCGCCTACTTCTACAAAGTGCCACTTAAATTCCTTTGTTACTGCATCTTAACCACATTTAAAAGCTGCTGTCAGCGAAAATGTTGCTATTTATGCCGTTTTTACACGAAAAAACAATCATTGCATAATTTTTAAACATAATTAATACACTACTCGATCAACTAACATACGAAATATGGCTTTATTATTTTCAAATATAGTGATCTTTCGCTACACTGACCCTCTACATGAAGTGATGTTAAGAATTATGGAAATAATATTTTTTGCCACAGCGTTTGTTTGTGGGTTTGTCGTTTATCAACTAAAACTCCCACCGTTAATCGGCTTTTTAATTGCAGGGTTTGCGCTAAACTTATGCGGTTTTCAAAGCACTGAACTACTAAACTCAGTAGCCGACCTTGGTGTTACTTTATTGCTTTTTAGCATTGGTTTGAAATTACGTGTTGCTAATTTACTCAAACCTCAAGTATGGGCTCCAGCTTCAATACATATAATATTGAGCAGTGCTCTATTTTGTGGATTAATGTTGTTCCTTGGTTATTTAGCATTACCAATGTTTGATGAGTTAAGCTGGCAAAGTGCTTTACTCGTCGGTTTTGCTTTTAGTTTTTCAAGTACTGTATTTGCAGTGAAAGTGCTTGAGGAGCGAGGTGAAATGGCTAGTTTGCATGGTAAAATAGCTATTGGTATTTTAGTTATGCAAGATATTTTTGCCGTAATATTTCTCGCTATAAGTACAGGGAAAACACCAAATGGCTGGGCACTTGCTTTATTTGTTGCTCTTCCACTACTTCGCCCTGTTATGTTTTGGATTTTAAATCGCTCTAAACATGGTGAGCTCTTACCTCTTTTTGGTTTCTTTTTTGCTTTAGTCTTAGGGTATAACGCATTTGAATTTGCAGGGCTTAAAGGTGATTTAGGTGCATTAATTGTAGGCATGATGTTCGCGCCTCACAAAAAAGCAGGTGAACTAGCTAAGTCACTACTTAATTTGAAAGAAATACTGTTAGTCGGCTTTTTCTTAACGATTGGTTTAGGTGCTGAGTTGACCGTTAACTCATTATTGATAGCACTTGTTATCATTATGGTACTTCCGATCAAAGTACTTTTATATTATGTACTGACTAATGCATTTAAATTGCGAGCACGTACTTCGCTTTTAAGCGCATTTACGTTAACCAACTACAGTGAATTTGGTTTAATTGTATGTATGGTTGCTGCAACAAGCGGTTTAATAACCAATGAATGGCTGGCTGTTATGGCTATTGCGGTATCTATAACATTTATTATCGCCTCTCCTTTGAATAAACGCTCTAATGAAATTTACGTAAAAATAGAGCAGTGGCTATTGCGTTTTGAAAGTGACACTCGATTAGCTGAAGAGCTGCCTGTTAACCTAAATAATACAAGAATAGTTATATTTGGTATGGGTCGAATTGGCACAGGTGCTTATGAGACAATCAATTTAACACACCCAGGTGTTGTGGCTGGCGTTGACATAAAACCAGAGGTTGTTGATAAACACGTTCGTCGTGATCGAAAGGCATTACTTGCAGACGCTACAGATCCAGACTTTTGGCAACGTGTAAATCACTCTAATGTTGAAATGATTATGCTAGCAATGCCTAAACATATGCAAAACATATTTGCATTAGAACAGTTACGTGCCTCAGGCTATCAAGGTCAGGTTACTGCGATTGCAAATTACCCTGATCAACAAAAAGAGCTGGAAGATATGGGTGTTGATTCAACTTATAACTTCTATTTAGAAGCCGGTAGCGGTTTTGCTGAACATGTGAAACAAAAATTATTTTCTTAATATAAATTAGGTTCTTAGTACCACTTTAGGTACTGAGAACTATTTTTATTTATATATCATTAACTTACTTCTAGATGGCCAAAGTCTCAATAAAAACCTCATCAAATATCGGTCAAGTTTATTTACAAAGCTTTACATGCAGATTGGCATTTACTCATCAAAACAGAGTAAACTGCATTCGTTGACTAATTCGTAAGTATCTATTTTTAACATAAAAAGCTTTTTTATGTGTTTGCATACGTATTCAATTTGCTTTTTTTATTTCGTTATTAATAAGGTTTCTAGATGAAAAATAAGTTTCCCTCACAATTTCAAGCCGTAGCTGATGATGTCAAAAGTCCACGTTTAATGGAACTTCAAAATCGTCTAGATGAACTACAGAGAAATGGAATGACAGCGGTGACAATTCGTACCATACTCTTCCAAAAGATGCTAGATGCCTATCAAGTACCAAGTGATCATTTTTTGCGTGACAGTGAGACGCCTAATCGCATAGATGATCCATCATTGTTAAGTAGCCTTAAAAAGCTTGGATTTTCTAAAAAGCCACAACACCAAATTCATTAAAAACCCTGAGGGCCTACTCCCTCATTAAATAGGCTATTTCTTGCCCGTCATGGCCTATTTTCCTCCTCTTTTTTGTAATACACTTTAGTTAAAACGACTCAATAAAAGTTAACCATGGATTCTGAGCAGCTTAAAATAGCGATCAACACAAAAATGCCCTTCGGAAAATATGCAGGCAGACCACTACTACTTTTACCTGAACCTTATTTAGTCTGGTTTAAACAACAAGGCTTTCCTGATGGAACCCTCGGGGCTCAACTTGCAATGATGTATGAAGTGAAGCTAAATGGTTTAGAGCAGCTCCTTATGCCTCTATTAATAAAAAACAAAAACGACCCCTTATAGAGAAATAAATTATTGAATATTGAACTTAACGTTTCATTGCAGGTCTATTACTTTGCTATTTGTTGATTTTTGGTTTTAAAGATAAAGCACCGCCTAAGGTGCTTTTTTTTGTGCAAAATTAGTTAGGATTACATAACCGACGTTGAGGATAATAACTCTCTTTGTAACGGCTCTTGAGGCGAAAACTAAGCTATTACTCCTGAAAAACTCAGGCTGAGGAGTTAAATGAATTTATATATTCTTAAATCAGCCGATTAGTAAATCTCTAACTTAAATCAGTGATGTTCAATTTGTTGCACGTCTAGGTAGGTAAATCGTCAATTTAGCACCGCCTAATGAGGAGTGTGATATTTCATATCTACCTTGATGCCATGAAACTATCTTAGCGACAATAGCGAGACCCAATCCAAATCCCCCTGTTTTTTTATCGCGACTTTTATCTAATCGTGTAAATGGTTTAAATACCGTTTCCCACTGCGCTTGCTCAATTCCAGCACCATCGTCTTCAACGCTTAAAATAACGAACTCAGTCTCTTCAACTAAGCGAACCAGTACTTGAGACTGTCCGTGTTTTAAAGCATTACCTATTAAGTTTTGGACAGTGCGTGCAATAAAATGACTATCACAACCATAAGCGCATGTCGTTGGTAGCTGTACGTCAACTTTAATATTTGTGGCAAAATCAAGTTTGGTAACAACACTATTTATTAGCTGGACTAGGTCGCATTGTTGAACGCTTATATTTGGCTGTTGAGTATCTAGACGCGCATAATCGAGCATTTCTTTCACTAATGACTCTAACTCTAAGATATCGAGCTGCATTGTATCAATGTAATCAAATGCTTTTTCATCAGTCACTTTATCTTCGAGCATTGCTAAGGCAAATTTCAAACGTGCTAATGGCGTTCTAAACTCATGAGATACTGAGGAAGTAAGTTCTTGTTGAGCCGCCAACAGGTGTTGAATGCGTTGTTGCATAGCACGTAAAGTATCTGTAATTGGCAAAAAAAATGATTTGGACGTTGCATTCAATTCAAAATCTTGTGACCCGCCGACCGCTTCACATGCCATCCGTAATTTAGCAAAGTCTCGCCATAATAAAAAACTCCATAGCCCAACGGGGATCCCTACAACGCACAATAATAATAGGTAAGGCCATACTGATGGAAAAGCAGGTGCGGATACACTAATAGGCCCTACTTGCAGTAACTGCTCATTTTCGAGCTCTATGTACCACACTGCGCGCTGCTCTTCATCGAATAAATAAATATGGTGGTGCTGCGCAAGCTCAATAGCTTGTGGTTTGGGAAGCATTAAATCTTTTTTATCGACGATGTGGGTATTAAAACGTGACGCTAAATTGGTAATGCCTTCTGGAGTCTGAGTTAATAACCAAAGTGACTCGCCAAACTCTTTATCAAGAGACACTTGTTGCTGTGTTTCTTCATAAGGCCATAATTGCTCTATCACCCCACTCACTAAAAATAAGGAAACTATTATATACGCATATAAACTTACAAATAACTTCCCCATTAACGATTACATTCCCCACGCATCTGAAACGAATAGGTAGCCTTGTCCCCATACGGTTTTAATACGGTATGGTTTATCACTGTTGTCGCCTAATTTTTTACGGATGCGTGACACTCTTACGTCAACTGTACGATCTAATCCGTCATACTGACGACCAATCATATGCTGATGTACATGTTCACGACTAAGCACTTCTCCAGCATTAGAGGCTAATAGCCAAAGTAGCTCAAATTCATGTGAAGTGAGTGTGATTTCATTATTCTTTAAACGTACAATACGACTAGTTTTATCTATGCTTAAATCACCAAATTGTAGCTCTTCAGGGGCTTTAACTACGGCCTGGCCACGGCGCAATAACGCATTTATACGCGCAAGTAATACTCTAGGCTCTGCAGGTTTGATTACATAGTCATCCGCACCGAGCTCTAAACCTAATACTTGATCGAAATCTTCACCCTTTGCGGTCAACATCAAAATCGGTAAACTAAATTTATCACGTACTTGACGGCAAACACTAAAGCCATCTTTACCTGGCAGCATCACATCCAAAATAATTAAGTCTATCGGGTTATTCTCAAGAAAACTAAATACTTCATCGCCACGATCGAGTACCGCAACTTCAAGGCCATTATTTTCCAGATAATCTCGTGTTAATTGTTGTAAACCTAAGTCATCTTCAACAAGTAAAATCTTTGCCATTTGCAGCTCCAGAATTAAAAAAAACTCCACGGGGAACGTAATCTACGTCGAGTGGTTTTAGCACGAGTGCTCTGTACTTCGATACGTGCTGTAGCTAATAGTTCATCCGTATGAGGGTCGATCAAAGAGTATATAGTTGCTACCTGAACACGGGCTTTATGATCTAATTTAGCTATTTTAACTTGTTGCCAACATTGCAATTTACTACTTTCTTGATATAAACATACATCCATTTTCTTTGGCATATTTAGCGTTAGCTTAAGCTCAAGATCGCAATATTCTTGTTGTTCGGAAACCACACAGACTTTTGGTGACAATGTTAAAATGTCTTGTTTTGCAAAAGCTAACTCAGACCATAATGCAAAAATCACGATGTACAAAGAAAACGAAAAATACTTCATATTAAAAAATATGATTAAATCCTATAAAGGCGGTAATGGAATATTTTTTTTCAAACAATGGACTCTCATGTAGAGCCGAATAATCATAATACGCAACATGAAAGCGCAATGAATTATTATTGCCTAAAGGCCAACGGCCATCAATTTTAGCATAAGGTTGCCAACTACGACCTACCTCTATCGAAGCTGAGTTATGCTCTTGTTCACTTACACCATAAAAGTACGTATTTAAGCTTGCTGATTTATACCAAACGCCTAAACTCGGCTTTAGCTTTAAACGGCCGATAGTCTCATGCATTTGCCACTGAACTGCGGCTCTATTTCCATCATAAACCCCCGTGATATCAGTTAATACCTGTAGTGAAAAAACATGCTTATCTTTAACATAGTGATAACTCAAGCCTGCATCTAACGCCCACTTGCGTTTATCAAGATCTGTAATTTTCACTCGTGGTTGCTGATTCTCTAATTGGTTTTGTTCAAATACAACTGAGTTTTTTGAGGCTAATGCAAAGACATTGGTAGGGTGCCATTTCACAAAAAAACGAGTTTCGGGGTTAAGCTCTGTTATTAAATTAAAAATATGCCGAGAGCTTTCCTCAAGGGTGTAACCTAATCTGCCATTATCGAAAAAGAATTTTTCACCGTAAAAGGCAACTTCTGGGATTAATACTACAGGTAAATTATCACCGCAGTGCAATGGATTAGTGATAACCCCTAACCCTGTGTTAAGGCTAATATGCCATTGCTGCGTTACAATATTTTTATCATACCCGCTCTGCTGTTCAGTCGCTGATGCTACTGAAAGTTGGCAATAGATACATATTAACGCAAAAGTTTTAACTATCAGCTTCATGTCAGTTTATAAGCCAAAAAATGCTTTATTCTGGCCATAATAGCAAGGTATTAAAAACTAATCCCTAGCTGATTACAATCATTCACACTTTTGATACATATGGACTTATTTTGGGTAGAAACAAGCGAGCTAATTCACATTTTCAAGAGTTTGAGCAATCTCCCACAGTGCATTTAATGCAGCATCGGATAACCCTTTTCGTAATACAGCTAAACCAATCTCAAACCCTGCTGGCGCTTCGTTTTGATCACTGATCACCTGTACACGGTCTTTTAACGGGCTGTTATCCAATACAATTTTTGGCACCATCGCAATACCAAGTCCTAAACTAACCATTGATACCATAGCCTCATGCCCCGCGACCTGAGCATAAATCTTTGCATTAATACCATGTTTACGCCACCATTGCTCAAGCCTTTGGCGAGTAAAACCCTGCTCAGGAACAATAAATTCTAATTCAGACCACGCTATTTTATCGCTAGACAAAGACAGCTTTTGGGTAATCAAAGATGGAATGCGCGGGGCAATAAAAACCAAAGATGAGTAACCTATACTTGCAAACGCTATTTGCGGTGGCAATTTATCGGGTTTAGCAGCAATAGCCATCGCCTCTTGTCCATCTAACACTCGGTTAATAGCAACGGCAGGATCGCCCGTGTTTAACTTTATTTCAATATGTTGATGCTGTAACCGTAACTGCTCTAATATTTGGTGTAAAAAGCTATACGACGCAGTTACTGAGCAATAGATGCTGACTTTACCGTAGATGGTCTGCTCTGGATTTCGTACATTCGTTCGAAAGCGTTGCCAGTTTGCTAAGGTCGCATTTGCGTAATCAATAAATGACTCCCCTTCACGTGTTAATTTAACACTGCGATTATCACGTATAAATAGCTCAACCCCAACTTCATCCTCTAACTGTTTAATATTACGACTTAATGTAGGCGCACTGATATGGCATAACTCACTAGCGCGTGCAAAGTGCAAGGTTTTAGCAAGCGCTAAAAAGTAATGTAACCGTTTATGATCCATATTCTCTCCATGTAAGTGATGTACACATTTCACGTTTCATTTTTTGAAATACTTTAATTCAAATATATCATTTTACGCAAGGTGAAAGTTTCATTATGGTGGTTTTAAGCACGGCAATAAACGCCTGCATCTAACAAATATGAATATAGGATACTAACAATGGCGAATTATTTTAATACTCTTCCTTTACGTGAGCAGCTAGCTCAGCTTGCACAATGCGAATTTATGGACCCAGCTGAATTTGTCGATGGTGTTGATGCACTTAAAGGTAAAAAGCTAGTAATTGTTGGTTGTGGTGCTCAAGGTTTAAATCAAGGTCTTAACTTACGTGATTCTGGATTAGATGTATCATACACATTACGTGATTCAGCAATTAGCGAACGTCGCCAATCATTTTTAAACGCATCTGAAAACGGCTTTACTGTTGGCACTTACGAAGAGCTAATCCCAACCGCTGACGTTGTTTTAAATTTAACACCAGATAAGCAGCATACAGCTGTAGTTAGCGCTATCATGCCAATGATGAAACAAGGCTCAACCCTTGCTTACTCACATGGTTTCAATATTGTTGAAGAAGGCATGCAAGTACGTGACGACATTACCGTTATTATGGTTGCGCCTAAATGCCCTGGTTCTGAAGTACGTGAAGAGTATAAACGTGGTTTTGGTGTCCCAACATTGATTGCTGTACACCCTGAAAATGACCCTCAAGGTCATGGTTTAGCACAAGCTAAAGCTTATGCTGCGGGTACTGGTGGCCATCGTGCAGGCGTTTTAAAATCATCATTTATCGCTGAAGTAAAATCAGACTTAATGGGTGAGCAAACGATCCTATGCGGCATGTTGCAAACGGGTTCAATCTTATGTTTTAATAAAATGATTGAAAACGATATTGAGCCGGGTTACGCATCTAAACTTATCCAATACGGCTGGGAAGTCGTAACCGAGGCACTCAAATACGGCGGCGTTACTAACATGCTTGACCGTCTATCAAACCCAGCAAAAGTAAAAGCGTTTGAATTGAGTGAAGAGCTAAAAGTCATTATGCGCCCGCTTTATAATAAACACCAAGACGATATCATCGACGGTACTTTTTCACGCGTGATGATGGAAGATTGGGCTAATGATGACGCTAATCTACTAAAATGGCGCGCAGAAACCGCCGAAACTAATTTTGAAAAAACCCCTGCCGGTGATATTGAAATCACTGAGCAAGAGTTTTTCGATAACGGTATCTTAATGGTTGCGATGGTTAAAGCGGGTGTTGAACTTGCATTTGAAACCATGACTGCAGCGGGCATCATTGCAGAATCAGCGTACTATGAGTCATTACATGAGACGCCATTAATCGCAAATACTATTGCACGTAAAAAGTTATTTGAAATGAATCGCACTATTTCTGATACAGCTGAATACGGTTGTTATTTATATAACCATGCGTGTTTGCCACTACTTCAAAACTTTATGAAAAATATCAACACTGATGTTATTGGTAAAGGTTTAGGTGAGCAAAGTAACCATGTTGATAACCAAACACTGATTGAAATAAATAAAACATTGCGTGAGCACCCTGTTGAGATTGTTGGCACACGATTACGTGGCTACATGTCAGCAATGAAAAAAATTGTTTAACCCTGGACAATAAACGTTTCGCTTGTTAGAAACCAAGCCCACATACTTATGTTTGTGGGCTTTTTCCTTTATAAAAAACACTTCCCCACCACTACTTATTTCATTTAAAGCAACTATTAGCCATGATCAAAGGGTGTGCTAGAATAAAGCCTTATATTAGTTGTAAATTAAGACTCATTGATGACACTAAACCATTTATCAATTACCAAAAAAATTACCTTGCTCGGTATTTCTATTACTTTCGTTGTTGCGGCATTTATTGGTGCAACGTCGATATACAGTGCGAAAAATATAATAGAACACCGAATGATCGAATCTGAATTACCAAGTAAATTACAAGCCATTAATAATTATATCTCTCATGATATTAATGAATTAATTAGTGCCGCAGAGCAGCTTTCAAGTAATGAATTTATACTTGATTGGTCACAATCTACAGATACGAATGATCGCCTGTTACTCAAAGAATTAAACCGTTTAGTGAAACAATACGATTTAGCCACCGCGTCTTGGGCAAACAGAGAAACAGCGCAATACTGGAATCAAGATGGTTTTTTAAGAGAGTTAACACAGCAACAAGATGGTTGGTTTTTTGCTTTTAAACAGTCTAAGCAGCCCTACTCTATTAGTATTTTCCAAGAATCATCAAATGATGTGAAAATGTTTGTTAATCATCAACAAGTCAATGGCACTGGTTTGGCTGGCTTAGCTAAAAGCATTGATGATATGCAAACTCTACTGCAAAAATTTAAAATTGAAAAATCTGGCTTTGTTTTTGTAGCTGATAAAAGTGGCCTTATTCAATTACATAAAGATGCAAGTAAAGTCGCGAAAGAAACACTCGATAAACTTTATCAAGGTAATATTTCTACACAACTATTGAACAATCTGCCATTCTCAATTCAAGAAATTAGCTTTCAAGGTGAAAATATACTCCTTGCAGCAAGCCCAATCAAAAACACTGAACTATATGTTATTGCCCAAGTCCCCAAAAACGAAGTGTTTGCCAGTATTGATAAGCTTAAGTGGCAAATAATTACATTTTCGGTCATTATTGGATTACTAGCGAGCGTATTTAGTTACCTCCTTGCTCGTTCACTCTCTTCCCCACTTTCAAACATGGCAGAGCTATTTACTCGCTTAGGCTCTGGAGACGCTAATCTTGCTTATCGCTTACCTGAATCGTCGCAGCCAGAATTAACTGATTTAACCAATGGCTTTAATCTTTTTATTACTAAAATAGAAACTGCAATAGCCAACGTTGCCAGTGAAAGTCACGATATACGCCAAAGCTCACAACATGTTTTCGATCAAGCGCAACGTAACTCGCTGGCATTAGATAATCAAAAAGATCAGACTATCTCAGTTGCAGCAGCAATTAACCAAATGGGCGCGACAGTTCAAGAAATTGCAAGTAGCGCAGCAATGGCCGCTAAATTGACCGAAGATAGTAAAGCAAATACACAGCAAAGCCACCAGCAAGTTGCGCAAAGCCAAGTAATGATATCGGCTTTAGCTAATGATATTGACCTCATTATTACTCAAGTTAATGTGTTATCACAAAAAACCGTTGCAATCGCCAGTATTGTTGACTCAATTCGAGGGATTTCTGAACAGACAAACTTACTGGCTCTTAATGCCGCGATTGAATCAGCACGAGCAGGCGAACACGGCAGAGGTTTTGCTGTTGTCGCCGATGAAGTCAGAGCATTAGCAAATCGTACATCACAATCAACAACCGAAATACAAGGTATGATTGAGGAATTGACACAAACTTCAACAAGTGTTGTTAACAATATTGCTCAGTCTAAACATAAAGCACAAGATAGCGTTGAAGCCATGCAAAGCTCGGTATTGTTACTCACCACAATCACTAATACAGCCAATGAAATAAACGATATGGCAACACTCATCGCCACTGCGACTGAAGAGCAAAGTAATGTGGTTGCTGATGTCGGACGTAATATCGAACAAATCAGTGAGATCAGCGATAAAGCAATGCATGAACAAATAACCACTGAACAGGCAATCAAAGATCTGGCAAATAGCGCGCAAATTTTGGATAGACTTGTCGCCACGTTCGAAAAACACTGACATAGTTTATAATTTATCCATAGCCCCAACTACAAAATAGACTAAGCTTAATTAAGTTGTTTATTAGTTGGGGTGTAGTATGACTATTTCTAATCACTTATATTTTGCAGCCACTTTCTTCGCTACTTTACTATTAACTGCCTGTCAAAGTATTCCTAACGATGTCCCCTCTCCTCCAAATGAAATATTTAAAAACCAAACATTTACTCTGTCTGATGTAGAAACACCCGATGAGATATTTAGACTCAGTGATGACATGATGCAGCAGCTAGATATACAGTTTCCACCACACAAAAGAAATTTACAATCAACACGTAAGCTCTTGACGTTTTTATTAGATAACGGCGATGATTCACTTTCATACCAATCAGGCGCAACCCTTATTGCAGAACACACTTTTCGCGACTTAAATGCAAATTGCTTATCGCTATCGATTTTAGCTTTTAGTATGGCTGAGTATTTAGGCATGTATGGGCAGTTTCAACAAGTTCACATCCCTGAGTACTGGTCATTAAATAAAGGTTACAACTTACTCACTGGGCACATTAATCTTGCGGTTTCACAACCTCGCAATAAAGAAGCCAGTATTCACTACGTTTACAATTTAGCGAACTCATTAATTATTGATTTTGATCCAAACTCTCGCGGTGAAAAGTTTAAAACAACCCCTATTACTAAAGCTCGAATTACTGCGATGTTTTATAACAATAAAGGTGCAGCAGCAATGCTCAATCAGCGTTATGATATTGCCTATAGCTACTATATTGCGGCTATAAAAGCAGATACCCAACATTCTGGCTCGTGGGGGAATTTAGCCGTGCTCTTTAGACTCAATAAACAATATGATAATGCCGAGGTTGCCTATAATTATGCCTTCTCCCTAGATAGTAATAATAATACTGCCCTAGGTAATTTAGCACTGTTATACCAAATCACAGGTCGCCAAGCTGAGGCGCAAACGATCTTGTCACGTCTTAATATAAAGCGCCAAAGTAATCCTTATTATCATGTGTCTTTAGGTAATACTGCATATCATATTAAAAATTATCAAGATGCTATCAAGCACTTTCTATCCGCTAAGCGTTTAGATAACAAAATTCATGACAGCTATTTTGGCCTTGCCCGTACTTATTACCAACTAGGTGATTTTAAGCAAGCTTATAAACAACTAGGCCTTGCTAGAAAATATGCAGATTTTGATCATGATAAACAACGCTATCAAGGTAAACTTCGTGCTCTAAACAACATGACAGCGAAGGTGAATAATCATTAAAGCTCATATATTTATATTACTTGCGGTCTTGCTGTTCCCTTGCGATGTAAATAGCGCATCATCTCAACAGTTACTTGATGATTTAAGGCACTTAAGCTCTGCGGCATTTAATGGTCGAAAAACAAGTACCTCAGGCGCTGAGTTAAGTGCGCTTTATCTCAAAGAGAGATTTGAGTTATTAGGATATTCAAGTGAGTTGCAAACGTTTAGTTACCAAAGTAGTTTTTTTTCGCGTGGTACGGGCAATAATGTTATCGCTACTCTTACCTCTCAAAATAGCACGTCCCTCACGGTTGTCATTACTGCCCATTATGATCATCTTGGAAAAAAAGGAACACAGTTTTACCCCGGCGCAAATGATAATGCCAGTGGTGTGAGTGCACTTTTGTATTTAGCTAAACGGCTAAAAATAAACACGCCAGCGTTTAACATTATATTTGTTGCTACTGACGCCGAAGAGAACGGTTTACACGGCAGTAAGTATTTTGTAAGCCAACTTCCGACTGACACTGTACTTTTTAATATAAATTTGGATATGCTTGCTGTGAGTGCCCGTAGTAAAACCTTATATGCATTTACTCTGCCTAAACTTAAAAAAACGATTGAGTCGCAACTAGCGACTATTTCATCGAATGACCTCAGAGTACGTGTAAGTAGTAGCTCAAAGCACATGAACCGCCTGCTTAGAGTCGATAAAATAGATTGGCGAAAAGCCAGCGATCATTACTCCTTCGCAAAAGCCGGTATACCCTATGTTTACTTTGGTATGGGGGACGATCCTCATCATCACAAAAAGACTGATACGTTTGCAAATATTGATCAGGCTTTGTATGTAAAAAGCGTAATATATATTGAACGGTTCATTCGCCAGTTCGATTTCTCGCAGCTGTAGGCAAATGGCCAACTTGCATAAAACGCTGTTTTTGCTGTTTAGATAACTTTTTGACTTTAATTTCTAATTTAGTTGCGGCACTGCGATCCCCGATCTCTTGCTGATAAATAAGTGTAAGCGGCCCTTTTCCTCTTAGGTTTTTAGCGCCTTTTCCCGCTTGATGGCTTGCAAAGCGCTTACTTACATCTGTAGATATGCCCGTATACCAATGCCCAAAACGTGTTTGCACGATATAAAGGGACCAAATAGAGCTATTCGCTATAGCATTATCTTTAAGAATAGTTAAACTTTTATCGGACTCTGTGGTCAAAATTGCGCTCCAAGCATAGATACTAAGAATTAAGTAACAAACAATTACTCAAAAGGGTTTTACCTTAGGTGACTAATCGGTATCATGCAGTCTATAAAAAATAAGGATCCAAACAAACAATGCAGTCGTTAAAAACTTTTTCTCTTTGGTTTATCGTTGCCCTTACACTAAGCGCAACAGCAGGTTGTTCAAGTTGGGTTTATCGTATCAATATCCCTCAAGGTAACTTTTTAGAGCAAACTGATGTTGATAAACTTCGAATAAACATGACTCGTGAGCAAGTTGTATATGTTTTAGGCCAACCTGTTGCAAAAGATGCCTTTGATAAAAATACATGGCATTACTCTTACACCTTTAACCTAGGTCGTGACAGTGAACAACGAAAACTACTTACTGTTAAATTTAATAATGAAAAGCTAACATCGATAAGTGGAGATTATGAGCAACCTGAAGAGTTTAATACACCACTTGAGCAATAATACTTAATTGCCACTCGCAAATTTAAAAAAGGTTAGTACACGCTAACCTTTTTAGTTTCGCACTACTGTGTTCTATCTAGCGGGCGTCCCCCCGTCACTTTATTAGCCCGACCTTCATCTTTGGCTTTTTCAGCCCGTTTACGTCTTGCGTCTTTTGGATCTGCAATTAGCGGTCGATAAATTTCAACCCTATCGCCATCCTCTAGTACTTGCGTTAATTTGCAGGTACGATTCCAGACACCTAGAGTGAGTGCTGTAGCATCTATTTCAGGGCATTTTGCAATAATTCCTGACTTTATGACTGCTTGCTCAGCGGTTGTTCCTACTGGCACTTCAACTTGTAAACTTATTGCGCTGGTCGGTAGCGCAAAAACAACATCAACTGTAATCATAATCTTGGTCCATATACCTGTTTAGCACGCTGAGTAAATGCATTGACCATATTTTTCGCCACATCATTAAATACCCGGCCGAATGCAAGTTCAATTAGCTTACTCGCAAATTCAAACTCCAACTGAAGCTGAACCTTACATGCGGTATCATCTAATACCTGAAAGTGCCAACGCCCCTGCAAAGCTTTAAATGGCCCATCGACTAAACGTAAAGTCACTGTATTTTCATCTGTAAACGTGTTTTCAGTGGTAAACCATTTTTTTATACCTGCTTTAGATATCTCTAAACTTGCAGTCATTGTATTGTCTTGTTGTGCAATAATTTTTGCATCAGAGCAATGCGGTAAAAACTCAGGATAGGCATCCACATCATTGACTAAATCAAACATCTCTTTGCTGCTATACATTACTAGCGCACTTTTTTCTATTTGTGGCATACTCACTCCCAACTGTGTGGGCGAATTTTAGCAAGTTTTGCGTTTTTCCCCAAACTTTCCCGACGCTTTATTTATCATCGATTATTTACAGTAAAAATAAAAAATCGATGTAAAAAGCAGAGCTTTACGTATAATATGGGACACTATGGCTAAGAAAAATTCATCTAAATCGACAAGTAATACCATCGCGCTGAATAAAAAAGCGCGCCATGAGTATTTTTTACACGACAAGTTTGAGGCTGGTGTCGAACTGCAGGGCTGGGAAGTAAAAAGCATCCGAGCTGGCAAAGTAAATATCTCTGAAACTTATATTCACCTTAAAAATGGCGAAGCATTTTTACTTGGCAGTCAAATTCAGCCACTTAATAGTGCCTCTACCCATGTAATTTGTGATCCACTGCGTTATCGCAAGCTCTTATTGAGTCGGCGTGAGTTAGACCGCTTAATTGGTGCAACTGAACGCGATGGTTATTCATTAATCGCTACAGCCATGTATTGGAAAAAATGTTGGGTTAAATTAGAATTTCAACTCGGTAAAGGTAAGAAAATGCATGACAAACGCGAAGACGGTAAAAGTAAAGACTGGTCCCGCGAGAAAGAACGGTTAATGAAACACAAAGCTTAACCCTATAACGCCTAACACCCTGTTAGGCGTTTTTATTTTTATACCTTAAAACAAAAAACTTCATAAGTTAACCTTTCGCTCAAGTTGATAACATTTTGATTACATGGTATTGATGTCACTGGTTTATTGAACCAAAAATACTTAATAAAACAACAAGGATTTAAGGATGAAGCAAGTTATTCCATTTACACCAAGCCTATTAGCATGTGCAACGCTCGCACTAACAACTGGTTTTACTAACATAGCTTACGCAGCTGATGAAGCAACTAAAGTAGAGCGTATTCAAGTAACAGGCTCAAGAATAAAAAGAACAGATATAGAAGGTCCATCACCTGTTCAGTCTATCAGCCGCGCTGATATCGATAATATGGGTTATGATAACCTTCAGCAATTATTAGAAAGAATGCCTGTTGCAGGCAATGGCACATTTTCTACTCGAGGTAATAATCAAGACTCAACAGCAAATGGAGCTGCGGCAGTGAGCTTACGAGGGCTAGGCGCTGATGCAACCTTAGTATTAATAAATGGTCGCCGTGTTGCTATAAGCGCATTTGCAGAAGGAATTACCAATTCTTTCGTTGATATCAATAGTATTCCTGTTTCTGCTATTGAACGCATTGATATATTAAAAGATGGTGCATCTGCTATCTATGGTTCTGATGCTGTTGCTGGTGTAGTTAATGTCATTTTGAAAAAAGATATTGATGGTTTAGAAGTTAACTTAGGTTATGGCGGTACAGATGGTCCTAATTACGAAGAAACATCTGCAAGCCTTGTATGGGGAACTGCGAGTGATAAAAGTAGTGCTTCAGTAATAATAGATTACTTTAAGAATACATCCTTATCGTCAAATGAAATGGGTCGTCTAGGTACAGCAAACCAATCAGCCAATGGCGGGCAAGACTTCCGTTCATCACGTGGGTTTCCTGGCTACTTTATTGTTGATGGTGTAAAAACAATCGATCCAGACTGTCCTGCAGAAAACGCAACATCAACTGGCAGTTGCCTGTTTGATTATGGCCCGTTTGGTTATATTGCACCGGCTTCAGAGCGTGTAGGCGCCATTTCACAATTTGAATACAATTTTGATAACGGTATTAGCGCATTTTTGGAACTCGCAGTTCAGCATAACAGCTCAATTGCGGCTGGTGCTCCAACCCCTCTAGATGAAGATGCAGGTTTAACTGTACCCGTATCTCACCCTAACAACCCATTTGGCAAAGATATTAAAATTGGCCGCTACCGCACTGTCGATGCTGGTGCACGCCAATGGGATATTGAATCAGATACATTGCGCTTTGTCGCTGGCCTTAAGGGTGAAATAAATGATTGGAGTTGGGAAACTGCAGTACAAAAAGGCCGCAGTAAATCAATGCAAACAGGTGATCGTACACAAGGCTGGGTAAGAACCGATTTCCTGCAACAAGAAATCAATGCTGGCAATTACAATCCTTTTGGCGGTACATATAACGACCCTGCAGTCATTGATCGCATAACCACTAGTTTGGTACGCCGCGGTGAATCTCATATGACTTCATTTGATGCCAATATTACGGGAGAAGCATTTAGTTTTGGTGACGATTTCGTAATGGTAGCAGCGGGTGTCGAGTACCGTGAGGAAGATGTTAGTGATATCCCTGACGATCAATTCCAGCGCGGGTTAATATTTGGCACCGAGTCAGTGTCAGCTGCAGCAAATCGCAAGCAATACGCTGCATATGTTGAATTTTCAATCCCACTTGCCGATACTTTAGAATTACAGCTTGCAGGGCGTTATGACGATTACAGTGATTTTGGTAATACGACTAATCCAAAAATTGCACTACGTTGGGCTCCTACTGACGAAATTACAGTCCGTGGTTCTTGGGCACAAGGGTTTAGAGCTCCCTCTCTTGCTCAAGTAGGTTTAGGCCCATCAGAAGAAAGTCAATTCTTCACTGATACTTATCGCTGTAATGCAACAGGCCAAGATTGTGGGGTTCTGGATTATAATATTCAGTTTGCAGGCAACCCTGATTTAAAACCAGAAGAATCTGAATCATGGAATGTTGGCTTTATTTGGGCACCGATGGCTGAATTTGGCTTGAGTATTGATGTATGGAGTATCACCCAAGATAATAAAATTGATGAACAAGCCTTTGGTCCAATATATGACGCTGAATGCGATAATCAAAATAGTACTGTTTGTGTTCGCCTAGCTCCACTAGCAGGGCAACGTTTAGGGGTAATACAAAAGATACACAGTACTTTCCAAAATGTTTCTTCACAGGAAGTTTCAGGTGTTGATTTTTCAGCTAATTACAATCATTCACTTGATGACCTTGGCCTATTAAAGTTTAATTTAGAGTGGGCATTCCAAAATAAATTTGAGAAAGATGGGCGTGATTATACTGGTGAATACGGCTACCCTGAACATCGTTTTATATTTTCAACTAATTGGGAGCTAGGTGAGCTAAATACAAACTTAAATATTAGTTATGTAGGTGAATTTGAAGATACTCCTGACATAGACTTCGACGGAACACTCGACTTTGATAGTAATTCATCGAGAATGGTCGACTCACAAGTATTAGTGGATTTACAAACAGCTTATCGAATTACTGAGTCAACAAAAGTATCATTCGGTATTAACAATTTATTTGATGAAGAGCCACCTTTCGCAATTGGTGATGGTGACAGTGACTTATATGGTTATGCATCTGGTGTGCACAATCCACGAGGCCGTTATATATATACTAAAATATCTTTTTCCTTCTAAATAAAAGCACATAAAAAAACCCGCCAAATTGGCGGGTTTTTTATATTCTAAAACAAAGGCCTAAATTATAGGTCGCCTTCGTTTTCAGAAAGGAACTTAGCAACGCCTGCAGGGCTTGCGTCCATACCTTTTTTACCTTCAGTCCAACCAGCAGGGCATACTTCACCGTGCTCAGTATGAAATGCAAGTGCATCAACCATACGTAGCATTTCATCGATATTACGACCTAGTGGTAAGTCGTTCACTACTTGGTGACGAACGTTACCGGCTTCGTCGATTAAGAATGAACCACGAAATGCAACGCCAGCTTCTGGGTGCTCAACGTCATATGCTTTACAAATTTCGTGTTTAACGTCTGCAACTAATGCATATTGCACTTGGCCAATGCCGCCATCTGCAACAGCAGTGTTACGCCATGCGTTGTGTGAGAATTGTGAATCAATTGAAACACCAATTACTTCAACACCACGTTTTTGAAATTCTTCGAAACGCTTGTCAAAAGCAATTAGTTCAGAAGGACATACGAAAGTGAAATCTAACGGGTAAAAGAAAATAACTGCTTTTTTACCTTTAATTGTTTCGTGAAGATTGTAGCTATCTACGATCTCGCCGTTACCTAATACTGCTGCAGCGGTAAAGTCTGGTGCCTGGCGGCCTACTAATACACCCATTTTATTCTCCAAATATTTGAGTTTGCTTTTAATTGCTTACGCAATGCTTGCCTTTAATATGGCATCAAAAAATGAAATACCAAGGGTTTACATGCATAATTATCAAAATATTCTAGAGATAATAACCTTAAATAGATAATCGTATTTTTCGATGCAGTCAATCGAAAATATTGAACATATTTTAATGCATAAAATGGACACAAAAAAACCCGCAAAAGCAGGTTTCTTCAATCTATTTATTTTACTGCATTAGTCCATAATGTTTTCTGGCATGTCACCACGAATTTTTTGCCATATTTCACCAGTTTGATGACCGTATTTACGTAGCAATGAAATTGCGCCATCGTGTTCACGCTTTTCGGCCAGTATAGTTAAGTCTTTATAAAACTGACGCGCTAATTGACGTGTGCCTGGATCAGAGAAGTAATGACAAGCTATTTTAGAGTAAAAACCTCTAAAGCCATTTAAAATTAACACATAAATACGGTTATTTCCGGCAACCGCTAATTCATGGTGAACTTTATAATCATAATCTGCAAATGCTTGTGCGCTATCTTCAAGCTCATCACTTTGTGATAAGATTTCAATCACACGATCTGGTGCATGTTTAATTGCTGCACGAGTATAAATTGCGCTAATATTAGTTCTAGCAGATAATAATTGATCTGTTAGCTCTGGCATTTTATCTTCATCAAGACGCGCAAGCGTTTCTAATATATTTAATCCTGAGGTTTCCCAAAAGTTGTTAACCCGTGTTGGTTTACCATGTTGGATAGTTAACCAACCATCACGCGCTAAACGTTGTAGCACTTCGCGTAAAGTCGTACGTGTAACACCTATTAATTCTGATAACTCACGCTCAGCAGGAAGAATAGAGCCTGGAGGAAAATCACCATTCCAAATTGATTCAACAATGTACTCTTCCGCAAATCCAGCTGGACTTTTAGCTTTAAAAATTCTCATTCAATTCCCACTCGAGTTATCACATTACATCACTTTATAAGTTAACTGACTGATTGTACCAGATGAAGCCAAACTAACAAGTAAAGTCAGTCAGAACGCCCTCATTTGATTTCCCACTCCAATCTATACTAATAATTAGGATTATCCATAAAAATATAACATCTTGCGTCTTTTACATATTAAAACACAGCGATCACGAAACGCGATATTTTCATCAAAGAATAAATAACAGAGTATACCCAAGCCACCTCAAGATGCAGTTTCAGTTGGAATTAAAAGCGATTTAAACAAGGCATTGATTGCAAATAATGGTTGTTCCCTTATTAAAATCAATAACGTAGTATAAATCGCTTTTAAACCAACCCGTTGGGCGTTTCACAGGCGCTTACTCTCATCGTTGTTACTTCTTAAAAGGGACTGCCATTCTTGCAAAGTAACGCCTTGATATTAAACACCTGTGAAACACTGAAGTCTGCATCTTGAGGTGGTTTGGGTATATAACTTTTTATAGCTACAAGTGATGTTTACCCTTGCGTGTGGTTTAGCGTCTACGTCATAATCTAACTACAGCGTTTTTAATTGGAAGTTTTATGAATTGGTTAGCTAATTTAGCACAGCAACGTACTCCATGGATATTATTGGCAGTGACTGCATTTATCTTTGAAATTGTTGCGTTGTTTTTTCAATATAAAATGGGCTTAGAGCCTTGCATTATGTGTATATATCAACGTACTGCAATGCTGGGATTATTAGTTGCCGGATTAATTGGCGCCATTAAACCAAGCCATTTTATCTTTCGGTTTTTAGGTATTGTGACGTGGGCAACAGCCAGTATTTGGGGCTACCTGATCGCACGTGAGCACATTGATATGCAAACAACGACTGATCCATTTGCTTTTAGTTGTGAATTTGAGCCGAATTTCCCGCTGCCTTTACACGAATGGATACCAAATTTTTTTGCTGCAACCGGTGATTGCGGTAATATTGATTGGGAATTTTTAGGAATGAGTATGCCTGCTTGGATGGAAGTGATATTTGCAGCATTCAGTATTGTATTAATAACTGTTGTTTTCGCTCGTTTAATCATTAAGAAGAGTCTATGATGCCTGCTTTTTTATCAAGCCAGTTACCTCAACTTAAGCATCTAAAAGTGCGACAGCGACAAGATATAATCGCAATAGCACTTAGCATGCTAAGCCCAATGCAAAAAATCAGTCTACGTATCGCTAAGCTAACTCTATTAATTCCATTGTTTTTCTCACTCGTTTATATTGATGGCTGGCTGATGATACTTGCATTAATTGTCACAGGTATAAGTTATCCAATATTGACAACGCCCGTCGAAATACAATTTTCAAAACCTTTTTTAGCCGAGGCTATTAAACTATATAATAAAGAGAAACAAGGCGAGCAATAGCTCGCCTTTGTAATTAAAGCGTTACTTTTCCTTCTAATTTTGCAACGATTTTGTCACCAATACCTTTAACCTGAGTAAGCTCACCTAGTGATTTAAATTTACCCTGCTTAGTACGGTAATCAATAATAGCCTGCGCTTTTGATTTACCAATACCTGGTAATTGAACCAATTGGTCAACGTTTGCTTGATTAATATTAATAACCTCAGCTTTTTGAGCAATTTTAGCTGTAGCAGGCTTATTATCGACCGCATAACTTGGCAAGGCGACTGCAAAACCAAATAATACGACTATTAAAGTTAAAAACTTCATGTTTCTCCTCCATGATGTCCATTCGTGGACTTAGTTAATAGTTGATAAAGCGATCTCACTTTTTGACTGATTTTAATTAAAGCCATACTGAAAAAGTGTGACCTTTTAAATAAAGTAAATAGCGTCCATCTTGTCAACCGTACCGATAATAAAAAAATAAAAATGTTCACTTGCAAATAGCCGGACAAACATTTACTGTACATAAAAACAGTAATCAATCAAGGTGAATTATCATTCACCAAGCAAGTTGGCAGGAGAAATCATGGCTGTTGTTGTTAAATATGTTGTAGAAAGAAACGGAGTCGAGCGTATGACGTTTACTACTAAAAAAGAAGCTGACGCGTATGACAAGATGCTCGATATCGCTGAATCACTTGAGGCGATGCTAGAAAAGGTCGATGTGCCTTTAAGCGAGCAACAAATTGAATCGCTCGCACTTGAGATTGCAAAAAGCAAAGATGATTTCATGAATGTTTTGAAAGGCGCAAAAGAAGTACCAATTAAGGCTTCATCTGCAAAATCTAAAAAAGAAGCAAGTAGCGTTACTGATCTGAAAAACACAGAAGAAAAAGCAGCCAGTTAACGTTTAGCTAAAATACAAATAAAAAAGGAGCTAATTAGCTCCTTTTTTATTCTTAATTACACATTATGATTAAAGCGATTTCTCGACATCATCAAACAATAGCGTAATTTTTTCACTCGGCGCTGCTGCTGTTAAGCTTACAGCAACAATTGCAATACTTGATAAAATAAACCCAGGAACAATACCGTAAATTAACTTACTGATATGTTCACCATTAACCTCTATCGGCGCATAAAACCACACTAACACGGTTACAGCACCGACGACCATACCAGCTAATGCGCCCTCAAAGTTCATTCTTTTCCAATATAAACTAAATAGAACCAGTGGACCAAATGCAGCGCCAAAACCAGCCCATGCGTTGCTTACTAAGTCTAAAATAGAACTATCTCTATCATACGCTAAGTAAATGGCACAAATAGCAACTAAAGCAACACTAATTCGCCCTACTAATACAAGCTCTTTATCTGTGGCATCTCGACGAATAAATGTCTTATAAAAATCTTCTGTTAACGAGCTTGAGCTCACTAATAGTTGCGAAGATATTGTACTCATAATTGCCGCTAATATAGCGGCTAATAAAAAGCCTGCAATAAGTGGGTGGAAAAGTAATTCAGATAAAACAAGAAATATTGTTTCTGGATCATCAACAACGATGCCATTTTCATAGGCATATGCAGCTCCACATAAACCCGTAGCTACCGCACCTAGCGCTGCAACTATCATCCAGCTCATACCTATACGACGTGCGGTAGGCATATCTTTGACGCTTCGAACAGACATAAATCTAACAATAATATGCGGCTGGCCAAAATAGCCTAACCCCCATGCCATTGCTGATATAATACTCACCAAAGAACCTGCCCCAATCCATTGCAGCATTTGCGGGTTAATACTGTTAAGTGTTGATGTTAAAGGCTGTTCTAGTAATGTATAAGTCACCGTAGGTACTAAAATTAAAGCAATGAACATAATACAACCTTGTACAAAATCAGTCAGGCTTACCGCTAAAAAACCACCGAATAAAGTATATAAAACTACAACACCTGTTGTAATATAAAGTCCCATTTCATAACTTAAACCAAATGAACTTTCAAATAATTTACCACCAGCCACTACACCTGATGAGGTATATAAAGTAAAGAAAACAATAATCACAACCGCAGACACTACTCGCAGTAAGTTACTGTTGTCGTTAAAACGATTTGAAAAGTAATCTGGGATAGTAATAGAGTCATTCGCTTTTTCAGTATAAACACGTAATCGCGGTGCGACCAAAAAGTAGTTTAACCATGCGCCGATAATTAAGCCTAACGCAATCCATGTACTGCTAAACCCAGTAACAAACATAGCGCCAGGTAGCCCCATCAAGATCCAGCCACTCATATCTGATGCACCTGCAGATAATGCAGCTACACCTGGTGATAAACTACGACCACCAAGCATGTAACCCGACACATCGCTGGTTGACTGTTTATATGCATACAAACCAATGCCGAGCATTACAATAAAGTATGCTGCCAAAGAAATAATCATTCCAGTTTCCAAATTCGCCTCCGATAAAGAAGTTTAAATCAGGCATTTAATCCTAATAATGACTCGCAAATCAATGCTATAAATAAGACATTATTGGTGTAAAAACCAACCTAGTGCTTGACTATATCATGCTAAGGGTAAATAACTCCAATTAGTACGACTAATCTAGCAACCATATGAGAACATTCTGATTTTTTGTGAAAAGCAGTAAATTTAGTGTATATCAATGGAAATTAATGACTATTTACCCTAGGATAAGATCTATACCCAAGCCACCTCAAGATGCAGAATTCAGCGTTTCACAGGCGCTTAATATCAAGGCGTTACTTTGCAACAATGGCAATCCATTTTAAGAAGTAACAACGATGAGAGTAAGTGCCTGTGAAACGCCCAAGGGGTTGGTTTAAAAGCGATTTATACTGCGTTATTGATTTTAACAATAGAACCACTATTACTTGCAATCAATGTCTTGCCTAAATCGCTTTTAATTCCAACTGAAGCTCGCATCTTGAGGTGGTTTGGGTATTTACACTGGTACACACCAATACTATAGGTTTAATTTTGAAAATATAGTTAATGCTATTTGCTATGTTTTACCTTATATTGCTGATGTAATCGTTTAACTGATGTGGATCTGTTGTTTATGTATTTTTATGCTGCGCGCCAACCAATTCTAGACCGTGAAAAAAAACTTGTAGGTTACGAGTTACTATTTCGTGATGGCGTTGATAATGTATTTCCCAACATCGATGGCGATGAAGCGACCTCGCGACTAATTGAGGGCAGCCAGTTTAACTTTGGTTTAGAAGATTTAACCGATAACAAACCTGCTTTTATAAACTTTACACTCGACACACTGCAAAAAGGCTACCCTACTCTATTAGGCAAAGAACAAATTGTGGTCGAAATATTAGAGACAATTCAACCAGGGAAACGTTTACTTTCTTTAGTCAAAGACTTAAAAGAAAAAGGCTATACCCTAGCGCTTGATGATTATATTCACCAGCCTGTATGGCGTCATTTTTACCCTTTTATTGATATCATCAAAATCGATTTTTTGACCTGTGAACTTGATACTATCCATGAAGTTATTGAAGCAATTAAGCCATTCCCACAAATTAAATTATTGGCTGAGAAAGTCGAAACATACGAAAAGTATCAATTAGCACTTGAACTAGGGTTTACATACTTTCAAGGGTTTTTCTTTTCTAAACCTGAAATGGTACAAAGTAAAACACTGCCTCCATCAGAAATGGCACTTGCTGAATTACTCTATGAAACGTCGACTGTTGACTTAAACTTAAAGAAAATTACTGAAGTTTTTGAAAGAGATGTAAACTTATCTTACAAACTTCTGCGCTATAGTAATTCTGCTGCATTCAAACGAAGAGCTGAAATAAATACCATAAAACAAGCCTTAATTGTTTTAGGCGCACAAGAAATTAAAAAGTTTTTATCGCTACTTTTTGCATCTCAAGTTGCCGCAGATAAACCTGCAGAACTAATTAGATTATCGCTCACTCGCGCACGCTTTACTGAGTTACTCGCAATAAATCATAATAAATTTAAAGATACAGGCATGGCATTTTTGACCGGTATGATGTCGTTAATGGATGCCATACTCGATGAAAGTATGGAAAGTGTTATGGAAAAGTTACCACTATCCAATGACATAAAATTAGCACTCGTTAAAGACGAGGGCTTGCTGGCACAATACTTACGTTTAGTAAAACTCTATGAACAAGCAAATTGGCAAGGCGCGAATGCAATACAAGAGCAGCTTGGCTTAGCGACAGATAAAGTGCCAGATGCGTACCATGACGCCGTAAACTGGGCAAACGAACAAATGAGAGTACTTGGTGAATAATAAGCTTTCAGCCTAATCATCTAATACCAATCAGCGTCGATATGGGGGCTATTTAATTCGTTAAATTGTTCAAATGTTTATGCAGATTAGTATAAACATAAAAAATGCCAGCTTAGCTGGCATTTTTTATGTTTTCAATTACAAACTTTCTAAAAAGTCTTCATCAAAATCTTCAGGCTCTTTCTCAATTGGTGGATTACCATCATACAATTCATATAACTGACGTTGAAAATAGATATCCTTCATAAAAATATAAGGGTCTAAAGATTCATTCAGTAAGCTTTCTTGTGGAATTAATGATGCTCGCGCTTCAATTGCTTTAAAAGCAAATACCAGCACTGTTTGTGGTGTGGTTAAGGCTATCTCAGGTAATACAAAACCATCGACCACATCGCCAGCTAGATTACGCGCTGTTGATGGTCCCATACCTGGTAACATTAAATACGCACCATCGCCGACTCCCCACACACCTAGGGTTT
This sequence comes from Pseudoalteromonas sp. NEC-BIFX-2020_015, assembly GCF_012952265.1. Taxonomy (NCBI): domain Bacteria; kingdom Pseudomonadati; phylum Pseudomonadota; class Gammaproteobacteria; order Alteromonadales; family Pseudoalteromonadaceae; genus Pseudoalteromonas; species Pseudoalteromonas sp. NEC-BIFX-2020_015. The sequence continues at coordinate 104,162 of NZ_JABCJL010000008.1, read as the reverse complement.
GTCCGAAATCTTCATCTATAATATTTAGACCAAGAGAGCTGGCAACATCAAAAACACCAAAAATACCCACGGTTGAATTAACTAAAAAGCGAGCAATACTAATGCCCGCATTACCAGCTTTACCTTGTAATGTCGCATTAATAACATCCGTTGGGGCACTGATGTTATCTGTAAAATTAACTAAGCTTCGTCTTACAGGTGTTGGTGTAACAGCAACATACCCAACTGCAACAGGGCGAAGAATGTAGGCATCCAACACATCCATATTAAAGTCATACATTGGACGATTAAATGATTGCAGCGGGTCACGCTCATCCGCTTTTTCTTCTGGTACTTGTGCGCATCCCGCGCTCACTAGTAACCCTAATATAATCAAACTCTGTCTTAACATCTTTTATCCTTAAGGTATTAGCTCATCTATTAATAGAGTGTATTCGCTCGTTTCACTGCGCTGTAAAATACCTGATTTTCCTTCAAGCTCACCACTTGATGGCATTACAGAAGCGTCTTTTGAAATACGTGCTGTTAATATTATTTGCTCGGTACTTGAAAGCGTTAAACCTTCAACCATTGAGTTGTTATCGCTTAATTGGACTTGAAGAGGAAAACTATATTGCGTTAACTTTACAACTGCAAGCGGCATTGCAGGGCCACTGGCTGCTTTTGCAAATACAAATAAAGTGCCTTTTTCAGGTAAGTTTGCTATCAGTTGAGGAGCAAGCTCAATCGTGACGGAAATATTACTTGTCTCTGTACTTGCAGCAAACGACTTCTCTACAGGGGTGATCTGCGTGTTCTTGGCTGCAATATTTTGATCAATCTCTGCGATTCTCTGTGCAATCATATTATAACGACTATCTTGTTCATCCATGCTGTTTAAAAGCATCTCAAATGCAGCTTTTGCTTCCAGCCAATCGTGGCGTTCATAAGCAATAAGCGCTAATAATGAAATAGCATCAAGATTTGCAGGTTCATCTTTTAATACACGTGATAGCATTTGCGCTGCTTTATTCATACTAACATCGTCGCCTTGGAGCAACATTAACTGACTATAACTGATCAATACAGCCAAGTTTTCAGGGTTTAAACGCAGTACTTTATCAAATGATTGCTGAGCCATGTCATATTCATTTAAAGACATCGCAACGCGACCTAGTAACATCCATGCAACTTCATCATCACCACTTTGCGCAAGCTTAGTGCGTAAACCCAACGCGAACGCTTGAAGCTCATTCTGCGTTAATGGTTCACCTTTTTGCATCACTGCACGCTCACCATATTCAGGTAAATTTTCCATCGCAGCCTTCCAGCTTTCTAATTGATGCTGCGAACCTGTTGCGGTATAAAATATTAAGGTTAAGACGACTAAAAATGCACTGCCCGTCAACGCAAAAATACGATTATTTCCACGACTGAAGAGTGACTTTTCTGGCGATAGCTCATTTAACAATCGACATTTCAATTCAATAATTGACTCATCGTAACTTTGTTGTTCTATGCGCTGCTCAGCCAGATCTAAACTAAGCTCACCAAGTCGTTGCTCATAAATAGCAATTAATTCAGAGTTAGCATTATAGGTTAGATTCTGTATTCGCTCTTTGGTTAAAAAAGGCAAAGCCACAAACGCGATAGCCAAAAGCGTCAGTAGCACAAACGATGCCCACATTAAAATCATTTAGTTTTGCTCCTGACGCTGGTTTTTTGCAATTAACTTAGTTAATAACACTTCATCTTGATCATTCCATGTTTGTTTGACAGCCGCTTTACGTTGGCGAAACACAATGAAACCAAAACCAAAAATAACGATTAATACTGGTAATACCCACAATACTAATGTGGCCGGCGTAACGGGTGGTTCGTAATGAACAAAGTAACCATAACGATCTATCATATAGTCAATTACTTCATCTTTTGTTTTGCCATCTTTAACGAGCAACAGTACTTTATCACGCAAATCTTTTGCAACTACAGCATCAGAGTCTGCAATGTTTTGATTTTGACATTTAGGACAACGCAGTTCTTTTGTTAACTCACCAAAGCGCTGAGCTTGCTCATCATTGGCAAAAACGTAGCGGTCTTGTTCAGCGAGAATTCCTGTGCTGAATAATAAGAAAAAACTAATTAATACATACTTCATGGCTTTAACTCCTGCATTAACGGTGCAAATTTAGCACGCCACACGCGTGGATTAATATCCCCCGTGTGATGAAGCAAAATAGTACCTTTGCTATCCACTAAAAACGTTTCTGGTGCACCCGATACACCTAAATCCAATGCCAGTGTGCGGTTTAAGTCTAGGATATTAAATTGGTATGGGTCACCTGCACGACCTAACATCGTGCTGACTTCATCACGCAGTGCGACAATATCAAACTCACCATCAAAATCACTGTCATAACTTTGTACGTAATAGAGCCCTATAATTCTGACGCCTTGTTCTCGTAATTGGGTAAGATAATCAAGTTCTGCTAAACACGTTGGGCACCATGTGCCCCACACATTTAATAAATAGACATTGCCTTTTAAATCACTTTCTTGCCAACGCTTTGAGTCTTGCATTAAATCTGGCAAATTAAATGCTGGCATTTGTTGACCCAAGCGACCCGTTTGAATCTCACGGGGATTAGCAAATAATCCCTGAAATAAAAACACGCATACCAGTGCGAATGCTAATAAAGGCAATAGCGCTAAAAATTTACGGTTCATACAACACCCTTCGGCTGTAATTGCTCGTCACTTTTTCTGCTTGTCCTGTAGCGTTTATCACCTAAAATCATAAACCCAGCCAACGAAATTAAAATACCACCTAACCACATCCATCTCACGTATGGTTTGTGATAAATGCGTAACGACCAGCCCCCATTACTGAGTTGCTCACCTAGCGCTAAATAAAGATCTCGAGTAAACCCTGCATCAATCGCCGCTTCAGTCATAAATTGCATGCCAATATCATACTGACGTTTCTCTGCGTATAATTTCGTTACGAGTGAGCCATTTTTCAATACGCTTACTACACCAGCATGACCACTGTAATTTGGCCCGCGAATACTTTTTACACCCTCAAAGCGGTAGTCATACTCATTAAGCTGAACAACGTCCAATGGCTGCATTGAAACATCTCGTTCAACTGAATAAGCTGATGTTAAAGTTACTCCAGCAATAACAAAGGCAATACCAACATGCCCCAACACCATTGCCCAGTAGCTTAAAGTCAAACGTTTTAACCCTTTAATAAAGCTGCCATGAACAAGGGTTTTATCATATAAATCTGATGCTGTTGTGAACATAATCCACATGGCTAATGTCGTTGCTAATAATGTAAGGGGTGCAACATCCTCATAACTTAAAAATAGCCAGCCTGCGGTGACCACTATGCTTACAACTGCTGCTATGAGTAATTTATTTTGTAAAAATGCCCATTTATTTTGCTTCCAACGTAATAGCGGCCCAATTCCCATTAGTATTGCAAATGGTACCAATAAAATTGCAAACATCTTATTAAAGAATGGTTCGCCAATTGAAATGCTGCCTAAGCCCATTTCTTTGTGGATCATAGGTAACAAAGTGCCTAATAAAACAATGAATGTCGCAACCACTAAAAAGATATTATTCAGCCATAATGCAACTTCTCGAGAGACTAACTTATAACGCCCTTCACTTTTTACTTGCGATACTCTAAAGGCATAGAGCGTTAAACCACCGCCTACAACAATCGCTAAAAATGCAAGAATAAATAAACCACGATCAGGGTCTGTCGCAAATGCATGGACCGAAACAATAATACCTGAACGAACAATAAACGTTCCTAATAAGCTCAAAGAGAAAGCTGAGATAGCAAGTAAAACTGTCCATGATTTGAATACGCCACGTTTTTCAGTCACTGATAGTGAGTGTAATAACGCTGTGGCAACAAGCCATGGCATTAGAGATGCATTTTCAACAGGATCCCAGAACCACCAACCGCCCCAACCTAACTCCGCGTATGCCCACCAGCTACCGACTGTTATACCCAAAGTTAAGAAGCCCCAGGCAGTCATAGTCCAAGGACGTGACCATTTTGCCCATGTATTATCGAGTTTGCCGGTCAATAACGCAGCAATAGCAAATGAGAATGAAACAGATAAGCCAACATAGCCCATATATAATAATGGGGGATGGATAATCATACCGGGATCTTGTAATAACGGATTTAAATCACGGCCTTCAACTGGATAGTAAGGTAAGAGTAGCTCAAATGGACTAGACATTAAGAGCGTATAAAGCATAAAGCCTACCCCTAAAAAGCCTAGCACGCCAAGCACGCGAGCCCTGAGTATCCAAGGTAAAGAACCTGAACGCATCGCCACGACAGCAGTCCAACCAGCTTGCATGACTAACCACAATAAAATTGCGCCTTCATGTCCGCCCCATGTAGAGGTGATTTTATAATACCAAGGTAATGAACTACTTGAATGGTATGCGACATACGCCACAGTAAAATCATCGGTTAAACTTGCATAAATTAATGCTGCAAATGAGATTAAAACAAAAACGAATTGACCAATAGCCAATGAAGGCGCTGCACGCATTAGGCGTAAATTGCCTGTATGCGCACCCCACAATGGAAAAATACACAGTAAAACACTCAGCACCATAGCGAGTGTTAAAGAAAAATAACCGATTTCAGGGATCATATTAATAGTCACTTCCTAAGTTGTACTTCGGTTTCTCGTGTTTAATTCCTTTTACTGCCTCAGCAACTTCAGCTGGCATATACTCTTCGTCATGCTTGGCAAGTACTTCAAAGGCTTCTATCACATTAGGTTCAACTAATAACCCTTGCGCCACAATCCCTTGTCCCTCGCGAAATAAATCCGGCAAAATACCTTGATAACGTATAGTCACTAAAGGCCCAGTATCAATTAGCTTAAAGCTCACTTCTAAGCTCGTTTCATCACGGACCACTGAACCTGGCACTACCATGCCACCGATACGTAATTTTTGGCCTATATACGGCAACTCTTTATTCGGTCCTTTACCTTCTATTAGTTCACTAGGGGTGTAAAATAAATTAATATTCTCTTGCAGTGCATAAAGCACTAATCCAATAACCGCACCTACACCAAATACAATTGCAGTGACTGCTAATAAACGTTTTTTACGTCTTGGGTTCATACTTGCTGCTCCTGTTTAGCCTGTTTTATACGTGCTTCACGGTCAACCTGTTGCTGAACAGACGATAAAATGCGTTTAGTGTCGTTTAACGAGCTGAGTAAAATACCTATTAAAATCAGCGCGCAGGAACCAAAAGATAACCAAACATAAAAGCCATAACCACCCATGGCTATAAAATCAGAAAAAGAATCAAACTGCATAACTAGCCCCTATTTAACAACTGACGAACCCAAGGACGGTGTTTTTCACGTTGTAAAATTTCATTTTTAAGACGCATTAAAGTCACAGTGCCGACGAATGCAGCAAACGCAACAATATTTAACATTAGTGGCCAAAACATACTTGGATCAATGGCATTAGTATTGAATTTAGTAATACTTGCTCCTTGATGTAGTGTGTTCCACCATTCAACTGAGAAATGAATGATCGGTAAATTTATAACTCCTACAATGGCAAGAATAGACGCAGCTCGACCCGCTGCTTTCTTGTCTTCAAAAGCGTGGTACAACGACAACACGCCTAGGTATAAGAATAATAAAATTAACTCTGAGGTTAAACGCGCATCCCACACCCACCAAGCACCCCACATAGGTTTACCCCATGCAGCACCAGTAATAAGTGCGATAGCTGTAACACATGCGCCCACAGGTGCAATTGCAATAACTGCAAGCTCTGCATTACGAAGTTGCCATACAAGTGCCACGATAGCGGCTATGGCCATAGAAGAATATGCTCCCATTGATAAAATTGCTGAAGGTACATGAATAAAAATAATACGATAGCTGTCTTTTTGTTGGTAATCAGCCGGCGCGTACGCCAAACCCCAAACCCAACCAACAATCATACACACAACCGTTATTACGGCAAAATAGGGCAGTAACGTATTACATAATTGATATGCACGATCTGCTTTAGCGTAGGGATGTAACCACTTCCACATATTAACTTACACTCACTTTTAATGCTGACGATATGGCAATTGGTGCGCTTAATATAGCAACGACTAACATCGCACCAAGGATGGCAAGCTGCCCACTATAATCCAGTGACATTGTACTGGTATCAATAGCAGACGTTGCAAAAATCAAAACCGGAATATACAAAGGCAGTACGAGCAAACTCATTAAAATCCCTCCCTTTTGTAATCCGACAGTTAAACCCGCGCCAATAGCGCCAATAAAACTTAATAATGGTGTGCCCAACAATAAAGTGAGCACTGTTGCGATTAACGCATTCGTGTCTAAATTCAGTAATAGCGCAAATAAAGGTGTCATTAGTACCAACGGCAGTCCTGTAATAATCCAATGAGCAACTACTTTTGCTAACACCGTAAGCGGTAGCGGGTAAGATGATGCTATTAACTGCTCAAGACTGCCATCGTGATAATCATCACGAAATAATTTATCCAACCCCAACATAGTAGATAACAGCGCAGCAACCCAAATAATACCAGGAGCTATACGTGCTAGAAGTCCTGGCTCAGGACCAATTGCTAACGGAAATAACGTAATAACAATTAAAAAGAATAATAATGGATTAACAATTTCTGCGCGTTGGCGAAAGGCTAACTGTAAATCTTTTTTACAAACAGCACTAAATAGCTGCCAATAAGAATGCTGGCGTATCATCAATGTCTGTACTCCAACGTGACAGTTTGTAAATCATTAAAGTGGGTTGTTAAATCTTGGTGGGTAGTTAGTAAAATAGCCCCCCCCTGCTCTAGGTGGGTTATAAAGCGTTGCTGTAAAAAGGCAACACCCGCTTTATCTAGCGCAGTAAATGGTTCATCTAAAACCCATAACTTTGCGCTATTTAACCATAATCTAAGTAAGGCAACACGTCGCTGTTGTCCTGCAGACAACATTCGAACGGGGACATCTTCAAGGCCAACTAAACCAATTTTGGCAAGTAACGCATAAAGGTCTTGGGTATCGTTATAGCCTTGTATCTGTAACCAAAACTGTACATTTTCCAATGCGGTCAACTGACTATTAACGCCCGTTTTATGGCCAATAAATAAAAGCTCACGCGCAAATTCGTCATAGTTCTTAATTATCGACTTACCTTGCCATAAAACATCCCCCTCATCGGGGACTGAAAAACCCGCGATAATTCGCAATAATGATGTTTTACCTGCCCCGTTAGGGCCAGCTAACTGCATAATTTGTCCCGATTTCAAACTGAAATTAAGATCCTCAAACAAACAGCGCTCTTGCTTGATGCAGGTGACGGACTTAATGTGTAACAAGATGACGATTCTCTATCCCCAAAATTAGGTGTTAGTCTACCATAATGATAGGGTAATACGAATAATCCGATGAAACCGATTAATGATAATTTGATTTAAAATAATGAATAAACCTACACAGATATCTTTAGCTAACTCACTGACTGTTAACCAGCCTGCAGTCGGTGCTACGCAGCAAACAATCATCTCAGGTGAACAAACACTCAGCGCGAGAAACATCGTGTTTGCTAAAGGCTCTGTACAGATAGATATACTTGTTGATAAACACTGGCAAACGTTACGCTTAGCAACCACTCAATCTCCTGAGCAGGCGCAAAAGATTTCCAGTGCGCAAGTACAATTAAGTGCTGATGGTAAACAACTCACCATTTTACCAACGCAACTAAATATCCCTTTAACACAACATAAGCAGCTACAAAGTTTATTAAATTTCATAAACACTGGCAGTCAGTTAGACAATAAACCTTTCCCGGTTAATGTGATTACTGCGCCAATTGCAAAATTACTTATTAGCCAATTGCACGCCAGCTTACCGCTTAATAAAGAAGTCGCTCAGTTATTACAGGCAGAGCAACCTTTACAAGCGCTCATTAATGTCCAAGATAAAAACTTTAGGTTAACCGTAATTAATCGCTTTGCCGACAACCTCCATCAGCAACCTATTAGCCAAGGAAAACTAGCAACATGGCTTGCGAGTCTTGTTCCTCTAGCACAATTAAAAACGGTAAATAAAAGCGTACAATTAACTATTCCACAACAAAAAAATGCATTTAACATTCCAGTAAAAACTGAGCATGTACATCAACTCAGCAATACGATGCAAAAAGTCACTCTTGCAGCAGTGAATGAACAACTACAGATTAAAACGCATGTACCCAGTGTTGATCTTGTTTTAAAAAATTCTCTTACTCATACATTTAATTCATTACTCAGTGCTCAGCATTTAGCAAAGACAACTGCACTTTCGCAAGCAAATACGGTTACCTCAAGCCCTTCACTTTCCAGCAATAGCCCTATTAGCTCATGGTTGCAACATAGTTTCGCTGATTTAAAAACACGTATTAAAGATGCTGTGCAATACTTTGAAAATAAGCCGTTTACTAAGCCAAGCCCCTCTTTTAACAAAGACGAAATGAGTCGACCTCCATCACCGCGTACAATCAAAAAAATGGAATTGGCAACCCTATTACCTGAGTCATTGCGCAGAATTAACTTAACAGCCCTTGCTAATAATAATCTAGACCCACTACAAGCTGATATCAGTAAAGGGTCTTCGCTACCTAAACATTTTCATTCATCGCCTCCCTTAGTGCAATTTTTCCAACAAGTTAAAGCTGCGCTGAATACGTTAACAACACCAATACAGCCAGCGGTAGCAAACACTCAACATGCTGCCACTGAATTACCACTAAATAAATTAGACTCATTAAAGACTGTAAATACCCAGATGCCAACCTCTTCAACCAGTAACCGGCAAACAGCTGAGACGGGGCTATTTTTAACGCAAACAACCTCTAACTCACAAACAAAAATGGGGCAAGCTAATACGGGCAAGGGATCGCAGATTACACCGACCGAAAAAATTCAGACTCCTGTGCTTAAGGAGCCTTCCATACCGTCTTCTATAAAGGATGACGCGACTGTTCGAATACCGAAAAGTGTGCCTATGAATGAACCTCTGATAACTAATTCAGCACAATCTCGAGATAAGAGTAAAATAAAAACACCTATTAATGAACTCGTTCAGAAACCCCTCCCCATCGACGAGAATAAAAATAAATCGACACAAACGAGTTCGCATTACGGCACAGTCAAAAACGTTGAAGTAGTAGAATCAAATAAAGTAACGCTTAAACCTGCTCATGCTCCTATACACAGCTCAATAGACTCAATGAAGCAAAGTCTTACTGCTAACATCAAAACAAAACCACAAATGCATAACCCCTCAATACCGACGCTAAAAGCACCACTAACAGTATCGCCAATAGCAAGTCAATTAAGCCTACCCATTGAGGCAAAACTACTAGCCCCTTTATTAAATATGCCGATAGAAAAAACACCTCCTTATACACTATCGCATATATCACACAGTGAAAAAAATTTACTGTCTCGTCAAATACTCTCAGCAAAAATAGAGCAGTTAGCACAACCGAAATTTAGTGATAATGTTGATCTTAACCGCCTTGTTAATCAGGCCTTTAGCCGTATGATTGATAGCCAATCACATCAACCTTTGACCATTCAACGGGAAATCCTCAGTATAATTCAACCACAAAGCCTCCCCGCAAGTGCACTACACACGAGTTTTAGCCAAGCCATTGAGCACTTAACTGTTAGTATTTTAGCCGCACCGGCTTTAAATACGATCAGCGCATTGACGTTTAACGGCCAAAATTCTGTTGATGCATTATTGCAGGTGCTTGTACCAAACTTCAAAGCGGTTAATAGCCAAAAATTACAAGAGCAGCTGCTGCAAGCAAATAGCCAAGTTTTAGCGGCCGACTTGAGTCAAATAAAAACAGCACTAAACCAAGTAACGACAACTCCAATAAATCAACAACCAGACACCAACCCACTGGTGCAATTTTTACTGCCTATGCGGCTGCCACCAGAAGCAGCACAAACAGAAATATCACTTGGCCAATATAAAAAACCCAGTAAAGATAAGTTAGAGGCCAAGAGTGTCTGGTTTGTACGTTTAAATTTTGACTATGCCACATTAGGTCAATTACAAATTACTGCGGAGTTAATGGATAAAGCATTAGACTGTAAGTTACTCGCATCTAGCCAAGAAATAACGGCTATGGCGCATCCGCATATAGAGAGTCTTCGGCACAAGCTCACAGCGCATGGTTTACAAGTGGGAGAGCTTAACCTTAGCCAAGGTGCGCCACAGCATCAGGCATTTTACCAATCCCACGCCATTATTAATATTAAAGTGTAGTTATGAGGTGTAGTTATGAATGAAGAGCCAAAACAAAAGTCGGCAATAGGCTTACTCTATGAAGCAGGCCGAGCACCTACCGTTAGCAGTAAAGGTTTTGGGGAGCTTGCAGATGAAATAATTAAAGCAGCCCAAGAAAAAGGTATTTTAATACATAAAGACGAAGCGCTGGCAAAAACACTGTCTCATTTAGAGCTTGGTGAAGAAATTCCAAAAGAGCTTTATTACGTTATTGCAGAGCTTATCGCATTTTCATATGTTTTAAGAGGTAAGTTTCCGCCAGGCTGGCAAGACTTCCACGGCAAATTAAATATAAAAGCTTAAAACCCTTTATTCATTGCTGAGTGAATTTTCTGTCGCATGCTTGCTATTTAAATATAGCAAAATCTATGTAGTGTGATTACTTCATATAAAAAGGTGATAACACGGTATAACTACCAAACACGCACTGCTTGAACATTTTACTTAAGAGATATTGGCTTCTTGTAGCTCAATTCTTACTTAGCCCACAAGCCTCATGCCGTGATTAAGATTGAAAGTTCACTCATTAAAGTATCTGCGGTCCTTAAACTTATACCCAAGCCACCTCAAGATGTAGAATTCAGCGTTTCACAGGGGCTTAATATCAAGGCGTTACTTTGCAACAATGGCAATCCCTTTTAAGAAGGAACAACGATGAGAGTAAGTCCCTGTGAAACGCCCAACGGGTTGGTTTAAAAGCGATTTATACTGCGTTATTGATTTTAACAATAGAACCACTATTACTTGCAATCAATGCCTTGCCTAAATCGCTTTTAATTCCAACGACGCTCGCATCTTGAGGTGGCTTGGGTATATATAAATAAAAGGCGCTAACTAGCGCCCTTCTGTTGATGTAACGACATGAGTAACTCAGCTTCAGCACGCGGCAATTCGCATTCTCGAATGATCTCTTCTATATCTGCACCAAGTTCAACCATTTTCACTGCGCGTGAATAAATTTTCGCATCAGGGTCATCGTATTTTTGCGCATCTTGTTGCTGTGCAAGCTCTTGATTACGCTGCTCTACAGTCACCAAGCGCTTACCGATACTAAGCATACCAGTTCGCATTTCTGCAACTTCACTTCGCAAAATATTGGTTTGCTGTAGTACATCGCTCAATTTTTTTTGATGTAGAAATTCAATCTGAGATATTTTTCTATTCATGACATATAAAACAATAAAGCACACTAATATCAAAATTAGTGCGCCACAAACTAAAGAGAGTAACAACATAGTTTATCTGTAAGCGTTAAATATCGCTTAACTCATCCCACTCTTCATCATTTAGTAATTTATTTAAATCAACTAGAATGAGTAACTCACCATCACGGTTGCTTACACCTTGAATAAATTTAGCACTTTCTTCAGTGCCTATATTTGGTGCGCTGTCTATTTCTGAACTTCGAAGGTAAACAACTTCTGCAACGCTATCAGCAAGAATACCAATAACCTGCTCTTCCGCTTCAATAATCAAAACACGTGAGTTATCAGTAGTTTCCGCTGACATCAAACCAAAGCGTGAGCGAGTATCAATAACTGTCACTACGTTACCGCGTAAGTTAATGATCCCCAACACGTAACTTGGCGCACCAGGGACTGGGGCTATTTCAGTGTAACGCAAAATTTCTTGCACCTGCATTACATTGACACCGTAGGTCTCTGATTCAAGTTTGAATGTTACCCACTGCAATACTTCATCATTGCTATCGGCATTTCTACTGCTTGATAATACTCTTTTTTCGCTCATGCTATTACTCCGAATATCGTTACTGCTCACGGCTATCTAAGCCTTGCTCCAGTAATTGATTTAAATTTTCAACATCAATTAAGGCACACATTTTTTCTTTAATAACACCGGCAAGCCAAGGGCGCTTGCCATTTTTTGTCCGCCACTTAACATCTTCACTACGCAGTGTAATATTATTAACTAACTTTTCAGCTAACAACCCCCACTGGCTATCACCTAACGTGATCAGGTATTGGTAATTTAGCTTATCTTCTAATTCTTGTGTATACTTTTCAGGCATTACCCATCGAGCAGTATCCACAACATTTAGGTTTTCCTCACGGTTTAACATGACTCCTTTAAACCATTTTGGTTTCCCAAACAATTGATTCACTTCGCTTAACTGATGTATACCACCTAGCGCTTTTAACGGTACGGCAAGCGTTAAACCCGCCACTTCAAAGAACAACGCTTGAAATTCACCATCAAAATAATCCTCTTGACGTTGAATAGGGGTTTTCGGCTGCGTTGTACTAACTTTCGGCTCAGTATTTGCTATACCTTTGATCTTAGCTTGGATCTGTGGTTTCTCAAGGACGGGGTTTAATTGTTCAGTAATTTCTTCTTCATGAGGCTTCACATCTTCAAGCGCATCCAACATTATAATTGGTTGTTGCGATGCCTTTGCTGGTAAATCTGTATTCTTTTGAGTTGAAGTAACTTGCTCAAGCAATTTAGCTACAGGCTGTAAATCAGTTGAATCTTCGTCCTCGCACAGTAAAGCCCCCAAATATTGGGTCATAACTTTTTCATTAGCAAATAACTGCTTGCTCATTAATCAACCTTGTTCAATCAAATAATCGAGTAATGCACGATAGGCGTATACACCACGAGATCGTGGACAATACTGAATGGGCACCTGTTGAGCAAGACTCGCATCACGAAATTTAGTATCTACTGGTATTACTCCAGGCCACACTTTTTCTTGATATGTTTGTTGCAGTGTTTTGTATGCTTCAAGAGAAGCATTAGTTCTCTTATCATACATTGTAGGGATAATGGTATATTGATACTGCTTTGATTGCGAGCTTTGCATTAACTCCATAGTTCGCATCATTCTATCCAGCCCTTTTAATGCTAAAAACTCCGTTTGTACCGGAACTAAAATACGCTCACTTGCAGCCAAAGCATTCACCATAAGAACACCAAGTACTGGTGGACAATCTAAAATAGCGTAATCATAATGATCACTAATTTTTGCTAAGGCTTTTTTTAATATCAACCCCATACCTGTTCTATTACCCATACTGCGATCGAGCGTCGCAATTGCCATGGTGGCCGGCAGGATATCTAAATTATCTATATTAGACGGACATAAAGCCTGTAAAATTTCTTCACTTTGCATCGAGTTACCCCGTGCAAAAATATCGTAAACACTGACTTCTAAATCTTCAGAGTCAATTCCAAAATAATAAGTTAATGATGCATGAGGATCAGTATCAATCAATAATACTCGCTTTCCCTGCAGCGCTAAAATACCAGCAAGACTGACAGCAGTGGTTGTTTTACCCACTCCGCCTTTTTGATTTGCCACCGTCCAAATTTTCACATCACACCTTATTTTTTTCGTTGCGCGTTGTAATTCGTATTCCACCATGTGGTAATTGGATCACTTTAATAGTGTTATCGTCCGATGGCAACTCAATTGATTCAAGTTCTGGCTCTTCGATTACTGGGCCACCTTCTACTTTCAGTATTTTTGGCGGTAATCCATATTTAGATAAGGCAACAACCACTTTACGATTTTCAGCGCGGCCTTGTTCTGTATCATTATCAGCAAATGGCGAATATTGACCGTAACCCTCAATTGCCATTCTGGCGGGGTTTATACCTAGGGCTTCTAACTCGACTAAAATAGAAGTTGCACGAGATACTGATAGCTCCCAATTAGAACGGTAAATTTCGTTCTGTATAGTCTCATTATCCGTATAGCCGCGCACTCTTATATAATTATCAACGGGCGCTATTATATCTTTAACGACACCGATCACCGTTTTCGCACGACTATGTGCGACAGCACTCCCGCTAGAAAATAGCATGCCTGAACTTAACTCAATAATTAACCAATCTTGATGTAATTCTAAACTTGCTTCACCATCACGAATTTCATCAATCAGTGCTGATTGCAATTTAGTTAACAAACTATCTAAGGGTTTGCCTAAATGTTTTTGTTTAATGTTACTAGTCTCACTTTGCCCATCAAGTAATTCGGGCCCAGCTTCTTGTTTTTGTATGCTTTCACCAAACAACAAGTCATTTTCTGGCGTAACGCGGTCAGTCAATAATCCTGTGCCTGTAACACCTTTACCTTCTTGACTATGTTGGCGAGCTGATTGATCAAACACCTGCTCCAATGAATCTGATAGTATTTGAAAGCTTTCATCTTTATTGATTGCTATTGCATACATAACAACAAAAAACGCAAACATAATTGTCATGTAGTCAGCATAAGATACAAGCCAACGCTCAGTGTGCTGATTGCTTGCTGCTGAAGAACGAAGACGACGGCGGATCATAAATATTACTCTTGCATCAAGTTAGGACGCTCAACGCGATATGCTTCTAGCTTTAATTCAATATTTGCTGGGCTGTCACCTTGGCTCATTGCAATGATGCCTTCAGCTAATAGTTCATGTAAAAGCATTTTTTGTTCAACTTGATATTTTAGCTTATTCGCCATAGGTAAAAATAAAAGATTTGCCAAACCGACACCGTAAATAGTTGCAATAAATGCCGTAGCGACACCTGCGCCAAGTTTTTCCGGTTCGGTAATAAATGACATTGCCTGAATCAGGCCAAGCACTGCCCCCAGAATACCTATCGTGGGACTGTAGCCCCCTAAAGCTTCATAAACTCGACTTGATTCAAGTAGACGATCTCGCTCTAGTAATAAATCGATTTCAAGCGCATCACGAAGCTTATTCTCGCTTGCACCATCAATGAGCAAACTAAGGCCTTTCGCCGCATAGGGGTCCGGGTGGGTAAGAGCTGCATCCTCAAGAGCTAAATACCCCTCCTGACGAGCTTTATGAGACCATGCTTTTACTTGCTCAATCGCACTATCTATATCGCGTTTTGGCGGGAAAAAAACCCAATGGCTAATTTTTAAGGCTTTAATGAAAGTACTTGCTGGAGATTGCAACATCACAGCACCTAATGTACCACCAAGCACTATAACTAAAGCAGGACCATTGAATAAGGCACTAACAACGCCTCCCTCTAGTACATAACCAAAAGCAATCGCGCCTAACGCGATTGCTAAACCAAAAAAAGATAATTTATCCACAACCTATCTCTCGAACGATTCGCCCTGCTACTTCATCGAGCGCAAGACTTGCAGATGATAGACCTGCATTCGCAACGGCTTGTGGCATACCATAAACAACACTTGTTTTTTCGTCTTGTGCCCAAATAGTTGCCCCTGCTTGTTTAAGCATTCTAGCACCGTCGCGGCCATCAGCTCCCATACCAGTCAACACAACTGCCAATACATCACCTTGGTAAGCTTTTGCAGTACTTGCAAAGGTTACATCTACGCTTGGCTTATAAGTGATCCTAGCACTATCGTCTTCAAATACCTTTAATGTTCGACTGCCACCACGCCCCTCAATCAGCATTTGCTGGCCTCCTGGCGCGAGGTAGGCGACACCAGGTAACAGTCTGTCACCTTGTTGTGCTTCTTTTACTTTAATTTGACACAACCCATTTAAACGAGCCGCAAAAGCAGGTGTAAACGCTGCAGGCATATGCTGTATCAGTAAAATAGGATGAGGGAAATTGGCTGGTAACTTTGTTAAAATTGCTTGCAATGCAACGGGTCCACCCGTTGATGTTCCTATCGCGACAATTTGGTATTTTTTTCCTGATGCACGTAAACTATTAGATGACGCTACAGAAGGACTGGCAGGTCTACTGCTAAAAGTACGATCAGGCTGAGGAGTTGTTAACGATCGCGCTGAAACTCCACCGACCCTTGTTGGTGTTGTAGGTGCTGTTGGTCGTGTTTGAGCTGTTGGCCTACTAATACGTGATAGGCGCCTGCGGCTAATTTCTTTTACTTTATTTTGTAATAACTTAACTGCGTCTTCATTATTACGAGCGATATCTTCAAATTTTTTCGGTAAAAAATCCAAAGCTCCAGCATCAAGCGCATCTAATGTTGCTGTTGCACCATCACGGGTTAATGAAGAAAACATTAAAATAGGTGTAGGGTTTGCAGCCATGATTTCTTTCACAGCACTAATACCATCAAGCACAGGCATTTCGATATCCATGGTGATTACATCTGGACGTAACTGACTGGTCTTTTCTACTGCTTCACGGCCATTAACCGCAAAACCAATAACTTCAATATCCTTATCTTGCTCTAGTATTTCACTCACACGGCGACGAAAAAAACTAGAATCATCAACAACTAATACTTTAACTGCCATTGGTATTCTCTTGTTAAGTTTATCAACGGGAGTAATTTAGACTCCCGTATTAAGATAAATATATGGTTATCCTGCGTAATGCTTCAATAGATTAGGAACATCTAAAATCAAGGCGATACCACCGTCTGAGGTAATTGTTGCCCCAGCCATACCAGGTGTCCCTTGCAATAAAGCATCCAATGGCTTGATTACTACTTCTTCTTGGCCTATTAAAGAATCCACCACAAAACCAACTTGCTGAGTTCCGATTTGCACAATAACCACATGGCCTTGTGCTTTTCGTAATGATCTATCAGCCCCTTTGACCAACCAATGCTCTAAATAAAACAGCGGTATCGCTTTCTTACGAACGATAATAGTCAACTGACCATCAACCACATTCGTTTTAGTTAAATCCAAATGAAATATTTCATTTACACCGGCCAAAGGTAAAGCAAATGTTTGCTCACCAACTACCACCATTAATGTGGGTAGAATCGCTAAAGTTAACGGCACTTTGATTTCAAGTATAGTGCCAACACCTAATTCCGATTGGATATTAACGGAGCCATTAAGCTGCGTGATTTTGGTTTTCACCACATCCATTCCAACACCACGCCCTGATATATCTGAAATCTCTTCTTTGGTAGAAAAGCCTGGTGCAAAAATTAAGTTATAGGCTTCAGTATCAGATAATCGACTCGCTTGATCATGATCTAACACACCTTTATTAATCGCGATCTTTTTAAGTTTCTCTGCATCCATTCCTGCGCCATCATCTTTGATGGTCAGTAAAATATGATCGCCTTCTTGAGAAGCTGAAAGTGTAACTGTACCTGTTCGAGATTTACCACTTGCTTCACGCACGTCTGGCATTTCAATACCGTGGTCAACAGAGTTACGTACTAAATGCACTAATGGGTCAGCTAAAGCTTCAACTAGATTTTTATCTAGGTCAGTTTCTTCACCAACAAGTAATAAGTTTATATCTTTTTTCAAACTACGCGCTAAATCTCTTACAACTCGTGGGAAACGACCAAACACTTTCTTAATCGGCTGCATTCGGGTTTTCATTACGGCACCTTGTAAATCAGCCGTAACGACATCGAGATTAGAGATAGCTTTACCCATAGTTTCGCTATCAGTATTTGTTGCTAAGCTTACTAAACGATTACGAACCAATACTAATTCACCGACCATATTCATTATTTGGTCAAGGCGCTTAGTATCAACACGAACTGTTGTTTCTGCTTGCGTTGGTGCTGGTTTTTTAGCTACCGCAGCTGGTTTATCAGCAACTTTTGCAGGCTGACTCACTGGTGCTGGCTTAGAAACTGGCGCAGGAGCAGGAGCAGCAGCTTTAGGTGCTGCGGGTGCTACTTTTGGAGTAGCCGCTGCAATAGGTGCTTCTTCTGTCGCTTTTGGAGCACTGCCTTTACCATGTAATTCATCAAGTAATGCTTCAAATTCATCATCACTGATTTCATCATCGGTTTGACTTACCACGGGTTTATTTACCGGTGCTATTGGGTCTTTTGGTGCTTCAGGTTTGCTGACCGGAATATCATTACTAACAGCACCAAAACTACCTACACCATGTAATTCATCCAATAAATTATCAAACTCGTCATCGGTTATATCACTACTATTAGCACTACTAGTCGTCGTACTTGATATTATCGGACTTTGTCCTTTGCCATGAAGTTCATCAAGCAAATTTTCAAATTCATCTTCCGATATATCATCAATTTGTGTATCGGCTTGCGGGCTATCTACTTGTCCATCAAATAACAAATCAAATGCAAATGGATCGTCACCTGAAGCTGAAGCTGACTCATCATTTACTTCAGCTGGCGCTTCTGTAACTTCGATGGCGCTTTCTTCATCAGCTGTGGGCGGTTGCCCCAATCTATGCATTATCGCTAATAATTCAGGATCAGCAGGGGTCGGCTTTTCTCTACTTTGAATTGTAGCGAACATCTCATTTATAGTATCTAATGCTTGTAGGATAACATCCATCAGCTCAGAATTTACTTTTCGAACACCCTGGCGTAACAAATCAAAAACATTCTCTGCACCATGACAAGCATCAACTAACTCAGTCATGCTTAAAAAACCGGCGCCGCCTTTAACCGTATGAAATCCACGGAAAATTGCATTGAGCAACTCGGTATCATCAGGGTTATTTTCAAGTTCTACTAGCTGTTCTGATAAAAGCTCAAGAATTTCTCCAGCTTCAACTAGAAAATCTTGTAAAATATCTTCATCGACTTCAAAGCTCATGCAGTCTTCTCCTCTTAGAAACCCAAGCTTGATAACAAATCATCAACTTCATCTTGTCCTGAGACAACATCATCACGTGATTCTTTATCAATTATTGGCCCTTCAGGACCTGCAAGTGTATCTTCAGCAGGCGGTGTTTCAATGGCTTGTTGTTGTACTTTAGTGTCGCCATCATCATGGGTACCAAATGCAGTAAGCAAATGGATTAAGCTATCTTCAACTTCTCTTACAAGTTCAATAACACGGCGAATTACTTGCCCAGTTAAATCTTGATAATCTTGTGCCATCAATACATTGGTCATTAGACCTTGTAATTCATCAGTCTTAGAATGCGAGTTATTCATAAACTTATCTAAGCTATGGCAGAGCGTTTTAAACTCGCCCAATTCAATTTCACGGTTCATCAAACGATCCCATGTGGGTTTGATATGTGAAATTTCATCTGCTAGTTGCTGAGCTATAGGTAAACTAGCCTCTACCGCATCCATCGTTTTATTAGCAGCACTTTCTGTCATTTCCATAACATAATTGAGCCGCTGTTTAGCATCCGGTAAGGCTTCGGTGGTTAAATCAGCTAGACGTGTATCGAGTTCAAAATTTTTCAGCGCATCATGAAGTTGGCGAGTTAACTTACCAACCTCTGCAAAAAGTTCTGACTGCTCTTTTGACGCCGCATCTAGAATTAGTTGATCAGCTTTGTCTTGTTCACCGTTTTCTAAGTAAACCACAAGCTGACGGGCTTGCTCTAAACTGATCTGAGGCGCAGCAGGTGCTGACATAAGCCTCTCCTCTTTATTTAACCTAAACGCTCAAACACTTTTTCCAATTTGGTTTTTAGTGTTGCTGCAGTAAATGGTTTAACGATGTAGCCGTTAACGCCGGCTTGTGCAGCAGCTACAATTTGTTCTTTTTTAGCTTCTGCGGTTACCATTAACACTGGAATATGCTTAAGCGTATCATCCGCTCTGATTGCTCTTAGCAAATCAATACCTTGCATTCCAGGCATATTCCAGTCTGTCACAACAAAATCAAACTCTTGATTTTGCAGCATCGGCAAAGCTGTTGAGCCATCATCAGCTTCTTGCACATTAGTAAAACCTAAATCCCTTAACAGATTTTTGATAATACGTCTCATCGTCGAAAAGTCATCAACAACAAGAATTTTCATGTTTTTATCCAAAACATCCTCCGGTGAGGTCTGAACCTATATTTACTTACTACTAGTTTATCCAGTCATTGATTTTTGCTTTAAGCTTAATCATCGCCTGACCATGTATCTGACTCACACGCGATTCACTTACATCGAGTATGTGCCCAATTTCTTTTAAATTCATTTCATCATTGTAGTAAAGCGATAGCACTAAACCATCTCGTTCTGGTAAAGACTTTATTGCCTCTAGCAATGATTGATTAAACTTATCATTTTTAACATTATTAAAAGGCTTATCTAGTGCTAAATCATGTCCAACTGGTGTAATTACATCTTCATCAACACCAAGGTCTTCAATGCCTAGTATTTTACTAGAATTCACATCATTAAGAATATGATGGTACTCATCTAGCGTAATATCAAGTTTTTCAGCAACTTCAATATCTTTTGGTTCACGATTAAGTCCACTTTCTAACTCTGATATCGCTTCTGCAACCATACGACTATTGCGATGCACCGATCTTGGAGCCCAATCACCACGCCTCATTTCATCAAGCATAGCACCACGAATACGAATACCTGCAAATGTTTCAAAACTGGCGCCTTTAGTGGCGTCAAAGTTTTTCGAGGCTTCAATTAAACCAATCATTCCTGATTGAATTAAATCATCCAACTGTACACTTGGTGGTAAACGAGCAATTAAATGGCACGCCACTTTTTTGACTAATGAAGCATGGCGCTCAACAATCACATTTAAGTTCTGTGTAGATTGATATCCCATCGCTTTATTCACCGATGCCGTCATAATTAGCCGTTTACTAATTTTTCTATGAAAAATTCTAAATGGCCAGATGGTTGATTAGGTATAGGCCATTTTACTGCTTTTGTCGCGAGTGTTTTAAATGCAATTGCAGCTGGTGAGCTAGGAAACAGCTCTACGATTACTTTTTGACGGCGCGTAGACTTTCGCATATTTTCATCATAAGGCACAGTTGCAACTAGTTCCATCGACACATCTAAAAAACGATCTGTGACTTTAGATAACTTTGCAAATAACTCATGACCTTCACGTATACTGCGTACCATATTAGCGACTATTTTGAACTTGTATACGCCGTGTTCACGACTTAATATTTTAATAAGCGCATAGGCATCAGTAATTGAAGTGGGCTCGTCACATACGACAACCATCACATCTTGTGCGGCGCGCGAAAAACTGAGCACCATATCTGAAATACCGGCTGCAGTATCAACAATTAATATATCAAATTCGGTATTTAGCTCACTAAAGGCACGAATAAGACCGGCATGCTCTGATGGCGATAATTCAACCATACTCTGCGAGCCGGAGGTAGCGGGGACTATTTTTATCCCTGCGGGGCCTTCAACTAAAATTTCATCGAGCTCACATTCACCCGACAATACGTGAGACAAGTTACGCTCAACACGTAATCCTAACATCACATCACAGTTTGCTAGGCCTAAATCGGCATCCAATACTAATACTCTGTTTCCGAGTTGACCCAAAGCAATCGCAGTATTAAGTGAAACGTTTGTTTTACCAACGCCTCCCTTACCACCAGTGACAGCGATAACCTTAACGCCGTTATTATTGTTTTGACTCATTTTACGCAGGCCACTTGCTTGATCTAATACTGTGTTAATCATACATCCCTACTGTGCTTGACGCTACTGCTTGACGTCGCGAATGTTGTGCTTTTGTTCTTTTTAAATACAATTGTTCAGCTTTTTTTACTAATTTCTCTGCATTAGCCACCCGGATGTCCTCAGGGACTCGCTGACCATTAGTAAGATACCCTATTGGGAGGCGATTTTGAATCGCTATACTAATTATCTCACCTAAACTTAGTGATTCATCTAATTTGGTGAAAATACAGCCACTTAATTGTACTTTTTTAAAGTGTCTTACGGTTTCTTGTAAAACGTTAATTTGCGCTGTTGCACTAAGCACCAAGTAATTGCGAATATCAACTCTTTGATTGCGCATTAAGGTGTTTAATTGCTCTGTTAAACGTAAATCACGCTGACTCATTCCCGCCGTATCTATTAATACTAGACGCTTATTTCGTAAATGGTATAAAACTTCAGCTAATTCATTAGCATCTTTAACTTGCTTAACACCACAGCCGATAATACGTCCGTATGTAGCTAGTTGCTCATATGCACCAATACGGTATGTATCAGTTGTGATCAGTGCCACTTTATCAGCGCCGTACTTTTGTGCACCCAACGCAGCAAGTTTTGCAACTGTCGTCGTCTTCCCAACCCCTGTTGGACCTACTAATGCAAATACACCACCTTGACGTAATATTTCATTATTAGTTGTATGCATCTGATTTTCAATCATTTGCAATAAGGCTTGCCATGCTTGTTGACGTGATACATCGTCAGGAATAAAGCATGCCATTTGGTCTGCAACTTCACTATCAATCCCCATACCTATCAAGCGATCTATCATGCATGCTCTTGTTGGGTCACGACGAGCCATATCCTGCTGCATTAAACCTGATACTTGATGCTCTAACAACTGACGCATTGCGGCCATTTCATCACGCATTGCTGTTATCTCATCTGTTTTTGCAACCTCTTTAGTAGGCATTGAGGTATCTAGATCATCAAAATCACGGTCTAAGTCGTCATCAAAACCTAAGCTATGAGCTTGAGTTTGTGGGCGTGACACTGGCGCAGTATCTCGATGATAAAAATCTTGTTTAGGCTTTACTTCACTGTGTTGACGAGCACTGTGTTTTTGTTCTTGGTATTGGCTGCCTGTATCAAATCCAGATTGACTAAACATTGATGCAAGTTCAGGTGAGCGTGGACGTGGTGTTTGACGCTCTAACAATGCTTGCAAGCTATCTGCAACTTTTGCTTGTGGTTCAGGCTGAGAGCGCTGTGGTGCTGGCTTTACAAAGTTTGAATTTGTTTGTGCCTGCGCAATAGCTGGTTTTGCTTCAGGCGCTTTTGGGGCTGCTTTGTCATAATCAACAGCGGCAACGATTTCAACACCGTTCGCAAGTTTTTTATTTGACATAATAACCGCATCAACACCTAGTTCATCTTTTACTTCTTTAAGTGCCGTGCGCATATCTTTAGCAAAAAAACGTTTAATTTTCATAATTCAACCCCTTTAAAATCCGATTATTGGCCTACTGAGCTGACAATCTTGATCTGTCTTTCGTCTGGTACCTCTTGATAAGACATCACCCGTAACCCTGGTATGGTGTACTTAACAAAACGAGATAACACCGTGCGTAACATTCCTGACGTTAGCAATATCGAAGGTTCACCGGCCATTTCTTGATTTTGATGCGCTTCATTTAATGATTGCTGAAGTCGCTCTGCAAGTCCTGGTTCAATTCCGGCACCTTCGTCGCCTGCATTCTGTAGTGACTGATGCAACATCTGTTCCAACTCAGGCGCCAAGGTTATGACAGGGATTTCTGATGACATACCAACAGCGTCCTGAACAATTAATCTACGCAGTGAAATTCGCACTGCAGCCGTTAATACATCAGGGTCTTGGCTACGTGGGCCATACTCTACTAGGGTTTGTACTATTGAACGCATATCGCGTATTGCGACACCTTCATTTAATAAATTTTGTAAAACTTTAACGATTGTTGTCAACGGTAATACATCTGGGACTAAACCTTCAACTAAACGAGGGTGACTCTTAGCTAGCATATCAAGTAAATTTTGTACTTCTTCATGGCCAAGTAGTAAAGCTGCACTATTTGTAAGTAGTTGACTAATATGGGTCGCGACGACAGTGGCAGCATCTACAACGGTGTAACCTAATGATTGCGCTTCATCTTTTTGATCGGGTTTAATCCAAACTGCATCTAAACCAAAAGCAGGGTCTTTCGTCGCAATCCCTTTAATCGCTCCAAACACTTGTCCCGGGTTAATCGCTAACTCGTCACCATGTTTAAGCTCCCCCTCACCACTTGAAACACCCATCAGAGTAATTCTGTATGCGTTTGGATCTAATTCTAAGTTATCGCGAATGTGTACTGGCGGTACCAAAAACCCTAACTCTTGAGAAAGCTTTTTACGTACACCTTTAATTCGATTTAGTAGCTCACCACCTTGTGATTGATCAACGAGCGGAATTAAACGATAGCCCACTTCCAAACCAATAACATCGACTTGCTGAACATCATCCCAGCTAAGTTCTTTTTGCTCTTTTTTATTTGCAACACCTGTTCCTGATGCACCACCGTTCGCTGTTTCAGCTTCTTTTTCCGCTGCGGCTTTGATCTTACTTTGTTGAGTGTAATATGCTAAATACCCCAGTAGTGCACCAAGGCTTAAAAATGCAAAGTGTGGCATGCCTGGCACTAAGCCCATTACAATCAAAATGCCTGAGGCGATAAATAGTGACTTTTCATTGCCAAGTTGTTTCTTAAATTGATCACCCATATTGAGCGATTCATTTTGACGGGTTACTACAATGGCCGTACCAATTGAAAGGAGTAATGAAGGTAATTGAGCAACTAGGCCGTCACCAATAGTAAGCAAAGTGTATACTTCCATTGCATTACTAAAACTTAAGTCATGTTGGATCATTCCAACAAATAAACCACCTACAATATTGATAATCAAAATAACGATACCGGCTATGGCATCGCCTTTTACAAACTTACTGGCACCATCCATAGAACCATAGAAATCAGCCTCGCGAGTAACCTCTTCACGACGGTCACGTGCTTGCTCAGCGCTTATAAAGCCTGCGTTCAAATCAGCATCAATTGCCATTTGCTTACCTGGCATTGCATCAAGGGTAAAGCGTGCAGATACTTCTGAGATACGGCCCGCACCCTTAGTGATTACTACAAAGTTGATGATGATCAGAATTAAAAACACCACTAGACCAACTGCGTAATTTCCGCCAATTACTACGGAGCCAAAGGCTTCAATAACTTTACCTGCAGCATCGCCTCCATTATGGCCTTCTAAAAGTACAACTCGAGTGCTGGCAACATTGAGCGCTAAACGCATGATGGTTGCAATAAGAAGTACAGCTGGAAACATGCCAAACTCTACTGGCTTCATGGTGTAAACGGTCACCAATAACACAACTAGTGCTAAAGCTATATTAAACGAAAAAAGAATATCGAGTAAAAATGGCGGTAACGGTAAAATCACCATTCCCAGCGCAGCAAGTACCAGTAAAGGGGTACCTACACCTTTTAAATACTCTTTTTTATCTCTATTAAGTTGTTGTAATACAGCTTTAAATTCCATAATTCTACAATTTCAAAAAATTGACACTACACGGAATTTGCAATAACTATTCCAGTTATTAATTATTTATTAAAATAGGTTAATAACTAAAAATCAATGCTTGTAGGCATCGGGGATGGGGAGGTTTTTATTAAGTTTTGTCGGGCGTTTACCACGGCCTTTTTGAAAGCGCTTAAGCTGAAAGACAAATGCGAGTACTTGCGCTACCGCTGTAAATAATTGATCCGGTATTTGATCGCCCACCTCAGCGGTATGATATAACGCACGCGTAAGCATTGGGGATTCGACAATTGGGACTTCATTACCTAATGCTACTTTTCTAATTTGCATAGCCATCTCATCCACACCTTTAGCAAGCACGATTGGTGCACCTGCACGCTCTGTGTCGTACTTTAATGCAACTGAGTAATGTGTTGGGTTAGTAACAACAACGTCAGCATCGGGCACATCTTGCATCATTCTACGTTGAGACATTTGTCTTTGAGTTTGCCTAATCCGCGCTTTTATTTGCGGATCACCTTCGGAGTTTTTATATTCATCTTTTACTTCCTGTAAAGTCATTTTAAGTTGTTTATGATGAGTATGACTTTGATAAGGAGCGTCTATTGCTGCAATAATTGCCATGGTGCATGTGAGTCCTAAAAACATCCACGCTAAAATTTCTAAAGAATGAAGAATGTTCCCGGGCGCACTCTCAATACTCAGATGTAGAATTTCATCAAAAAAGGTATTAATCAAAAAAACAGCAAAACCGGCGACCACTGTAAATTTTAAAATAGATTTAATCAATTCAACGCCTGCTTGCGGCCCAAGCATGCGTTTAATACCTTTAGCTGGTGACATTTTACTCGCTTTGGGTGCCGCAGCTTCCCAGCTAAAATTGAAGCCGCCTAACAGTGTATTACCAATAATACCCGCTAAAACAATAATAAAAACAAACATCGCCATTGGAAAAACAAGTGCATCGGCAACTTCAGCCCAAACAGAGAACATCTTTGTTGTATCGTATGTTTCACTGCGATTTAAACTAAGCATTCGGCCCATAATATTATACAGACCTTTACCTATATCAGGGCCGTACATTAATAAGGAGATTGCAGAAAAAATCAGAACGAACATGGTACCCAACTCTTTTGAACGGGCTACTTGGCCTTTCTTTTTCGATTCATCAATTTTTTTACCCGTGGGTTCTTCTGTTTTTTCTTGACCTGAATCTTCAGCCATCACTGCCTCCTATGGGGAACAACCAACTAAAGTACACATTAGCTCAACCATTTTTAACCATTGAAATTCAAATTGAGTCATAAAGTTACCAAGGGTAGCCCAAATAATGACTAAACCGGCCACCAATGTAAACGGAAAACCAATTGAGAAAATATTTAACTGCGGGGCTGCTCGGGTCATCACGCCAAATGACAGGCTTATAACAAGCATTGCAGTTAAAGGTGCAAGTGAAAGAACTAATGCAGTGGTAAACATCCAGCCCCCCCAAGTAACAATATCCCAATAATGATCAACCGCCCACCACGTACCATCTATTGGTAATACTTGAAAACTATGTACCACCATTTGAATCATCATTAAATGACCATTAAAAACAAAAAAGAGTAAGGTGGCTAAGATTAAATAAAATTGCCCTACTGCTGGCACACTCATACCGTTTGAGGGATCAACTACCGACGCAAAACCAAGGCCTGTTTGCATTGCCAATATTTGCCCTGCTATTACAAAGGTATTTAGCATAAGCAGCGAAGCAAACCCAATTGCAACCCCAATCAACATTTGTTGGATCACCACAAGAACCATTTCAAATGAAAATAAATTATTGAAACTAGCGGGGGGCAGTACTGGGACAACAAGAAAAGTAGTGACTACAGCAAGACCCATTTTTATACGTGTAGGGACATTTTTTGCACCAATACCCGCCATTACCATGATCATTGAGCTAATGCGTATTAGTGGGAGTAAAAAATCGCTGAGCCATTGAATTATTACTGAAAAAGGAAATTCCATATTAACCTGCAATTTCAGGAATAATCAGCACCATGCGTGTAAAAAAATCCATTAACTCTTGCGTTAACCAATGCCCACCGACGATCAGGGCGCTAATCGTAATTAATAAACGTGGTAAAAAACTTAATGTTTGCTCATTAATTGACGTTGCAGCTTGAAACACGGCAACGACTAAACCTATTATCAGACCAGGTACAACGATTGCCGAAACTAATTTAATAACAAGAAACAAAGCGCCACTTAAAATATCAACAAATACTTCTGGTTCCATACTAGCCTCTTAATATTTAAAAGCGCTTCTATTAATAAACATTGTCATTCGCCAAGACCAAAACTTTTTGCCAATGTCCCCATCACTAAACTCCAGCCATCAACAAGTACAAACAACATTATCTTAAATGGCATGGATACAATCATTGGCGATAACATCATCATACCCATGGCCATTAATACTGATGCAACCACTAAATCAACAATCAAAAAAGGAATGAAGAACATGAAACCGATGATAAATGCAGTCTGTAATTCACTGGTGACAAATGCGGGGATAAGTACTATTAATGGTGTATCTTCGGGTGAATCTAATTTATCGTAACCGGCTATTTTTGCAAACGTTTCAATATCTTTAATACGCACTTGTGACAGCATAAATGCTTTCATTGGTTCTTTTGCAAGCTCAAGGGCTTGTACAGATGTTACTTGCTCATTGAGATAAGGCTCAATCGCTTGCTCGTTCACCTTTTGATAAACCGGCGCCATGATAAAAATACTTAAAAATAGTGACATACCTAAAAGTATTTGGTTTGAAGGCGTTTGCTGCAACCCAATTGCTTGACGCAAAATAGCTAATACAACAATAATACGAGTAAATGAAGTCATCATAATAATTGCCGCTGGAATAAAACTCATGGCGGTCATTATCGCAAGTACTTGCAAAGTCACAGAGTATTCTTGTGAACCATCAGCATTGGTAGTGATGTTCAGGGCTTCAATCCCTTCGGCACTTACAGAGGGCACAAAAACAAGGGTAAGAAGAATAAGCAGCCACTTAGTCATATTATAGATTCTTTTTATTTTGATTCGATTGTGGGTTTAGTAACTTGCCAAAGCGTTGTACTAATGCCGGTAACTCTTTTTCTGTTAGCGGGGTTTCGAGTTTATGTAAGTAATTGATGCTATGAGGAGTTACCCCTAGTAAATGCTGACAATTATCAATTTCAACCACCATTAACCGCTCACGAGTACTAAGTGGCAAACTTCTCACAATTTTAAATTCGTCACTGTTAGCAATATTCGGGTTGAGCTTTTTAACCAAAAAAGCCAGTATCACTATCAATACTAGCACCATGACTAATGACATAACCATCGAGATTAAATCGCCAGAAGCGGCAGCTTTCGGTATGACTGAGCTGCTCGCTGTTGATAATAAAAGCCAACTGCTCATCGCAGTTTTTTAATCCGTTCAACCTGGCTTATTACGTCAGTTAAGCGAATACCAAATTTATCATTTACGACGACAACCTCTCCATGCGCGATCAAGGTACCATTAACGAGTACATCTAATGGTTCACCCGCAACGCGATCTAGTTCAACAACCGAGCCTTGGTTTAGCTGAAGTAAATTACGAATATTAATTTTAGATCGCCCAACTTCCATTGAAATTGTAACGGGTATATCTAAAATAGTATCAAGCTTGCGCTTTTCATCGCTGCTCATTTCATGCTTAGCATCACTTAACTCATCAAGTTCAGCAAGTTGTGCATCGCCGCTATCATCGGTGCCTTCTGCTTCAGCTAACGCAGCAGCCCACTCATCCATTGTATCTTGGTCATCGCTCATACATTTAACCCTATTTCTTTACCAGTCTAAATCTACACCATCTGAAAGGTGTAAGTCATCTTCTAGTTCTGCTAATTCTGCATCTGAATCAAGTTTTTTGCCACCTTTAGTAAAGACGTGCAGTTCTGATTTAACTGATTCAGGACGTTTAATTTTTTCACTGATTTGTAAAGCTACATTATCGCGAGAGCGACCCATTTTCGCCCTATAGGTAGGTAAGTCTTCAACAAATACAGTAATATGTTCAGGCATTTCAACTGGAATTATATCGCCAGCTTTAAGTTCCATAATTTGCGCTAAAGTTAAATCAACTTCAAGTAGTTGCGTTGACATTTCAACTTCTACATCCATTATTTCATCGCGCAGCGCCTTACTCCAGCGAAGATCTGTATCTTCTGTATCTGATTGCACACCGGCATCGAGTAGTTCACGAATAGGTTCAAGCATGGAATATGGAAGTGCAATATGAAAATCCCCGCCGCCGCCATCTAATTCAATGTGGAATGAGCTTATTACCACCACTTCTGTGGGGCTCACAATATTCGCCATAGCAGGGTTTACTTCTGAATCAAGATATTCAAATGAGACATCCATAACCGGCGCCCATGCTTCTTTATAATCTTCAAAGATTATTTTTAGTAGCATTTGCACAATACGTCGTTCGGTGGGAGTAAATTCACGGCCTTCTATTTTTGCATGGTAACGGCCGTCACCACCAAAGAAGTTATCCACTAAAATAAATACTAACCGTGCCTCCATGGTGATCAATCCAGTCCCTTTTAGAGGACGAAAACGCACCATGTTCAAACTTGTTGGCACAAATAAAGTGTGGATATATTCACCAAACTTTATCATTTGCACGCCATTTATGGATACTTCTGCCGTACGTCGCATCATATTAAATAAACTGATCCGCATATGGCGAGCAAAGCGCTCGTTAACAATTTCCAACGTTGGCATGCGGCCACGAACAATACGGTCTTGTGAGGAGAAATCATATTGGAGTGTATTACCACTACCATCTTCACCATCTTGTATATCTTCCTCTTCAACATCATCAACACCATGTAAGAGGGCATCAATTTCGTCTTGGGATAATAAATCGCTCACGCTGACCCCTTATTGCATCACAAAGCCGGTGAATAATACCCGCTCAATAACTTTGCTTCCTTCAACATCAGTGAGCGCCGCTTGCACCTTATCAAGGGCAGCAACGCGAAGCGTTTCTTTACCTTCGCTCGTTCCTAACTCATCAGCTGTAGTGGTTGAAAGTACACCCAAAAGTGTACTTTCAATTAAGGGTATATGTTTTTTAGCTGTTTCTTCATTTACATCACCACGTACTAATAATTGTACTTTTATTTGCACTATGCGGTCTCTGCTAGCTCCTGGGACGTTAAATACAAATGGTCGTGGCATTGCAACATATAAAGCACTGCCAACAGAAGCCCCCGATGTTGAACTTTCAGCTTCTTGAGTTGTAACCGTTTCTTCAGCTAATGTTTCTTCTGGTGAATCAGAGCCAGACATTAAGAAAAATCCAACGGCACCACCGATAACAAGCACTGCAGCAGCAATAATAATTATTAGCTTTTTCTTACTCTTACCGCCATCTTCAATTTCTAAATTTGCTTCTTCTGCCATGATGGTTTCCTCTATGCCTTAATAATGGGCATATTACGAGTATCGTATGCCCATCAAGTTATTTATTCTTATGCTTTTATAATAGCAGGTGTTAGGCGTAGTAATCTATTGATGATGTCGATTGTTGTCCTGACATTCTCGTATTTTGCTCAGCTAATGTACTTTCACTCTCATTTTTCTGCTGATTATTTGCATGCTGACTACTTTGCGATTGCTCATCCGCTCCAGATCCATTTTGGCTATTACCTTGCTCAATACTGCTTTCACCTAATTCAATACCTTGTTGAGCTAACATTTCTCGTAATTTTGGCATTGATTGTTCGAGTGCTTCTTTAGCTTGTTGATTCTGTACTACAAAGTTAATTTGTGCTTGCTCTGCGTCGCTGCGAATACGTATTTGCATGCTACCCATTTCTGGTGGATCAAGGCGAATCTCAGCTTCTTTATTATTGATACTTAATAAGGCACTCACTCGCTCTTGCAATAATTTTGCGGCATCACTTTTCACTATGTTTAATGCTTGGAGTAATGTTGGATCCAAGTTCACTTGTTTTGTTTGCGACGTTGGGCTTGCCTGTTGAGCTTGTAAAACCTGCATATCTGTAATTTCTTGCTGATAACGCTGCTCACTACTTTCAGCTATTGGCGCTGCAAGTGTTGCGACCTGCCCTGTAATTTGTCCAAATAACTGATTGATACGCCCTACTGCTGACTCTCGCGGTAAAACCTGTTCTTTGTTATGACTTTCAAGCAATGCATCTTTTATCACTGCTTGTTGCGTCTCTGATTTTACTACGGCCTCTTGTGTAACTGACTTAATCAATGCCTCTTGCGAAGTCTGAGCTTTGCTAGTCTCTGGACTTGTTACAATGCTTGCAGCTGTACTATTTAAAACTTGAGCACTTTGGGGGGGGATCACTTTTTCTGATTTTTGAGTGTCCGCGGCCACGTGCAATTGATCAAGTTTATCAATAACCGCCGTCACATTATTTAATGCCGCGCCTTTTGGCTGTGCCGTTGCTAAAAACTGTTGTAATTGAGTCCTCAAGGCCTGCTTATCAGCATTATTTAACTGTCCAATCGCAACATCAACCTCTTTACTTACTTTTTCTGATTGCGACATTAATAATGGTTTTTCAACTGTATTTTGAGCTACTTTTTCATTTTTGTTTACTAACTCAGTAATATATTGTTTAAAGGTATCAAGTTTAGCCGGCGTCACCCCCTCCTCAACTATCACAGCAGCTTGACTCTGAAGGGTTTTACGCTGTTCATCTGTTAGATTAGCTAATACAGGGTTACTTTTTATCTCTGTCGCTGACTGGCTATTAAGTAGTGCTTTACTTGCTTTTTCTATCTCAATATCACTTGGTAATATATTTGCTGCCTTATCCGCTATAGCTGCTTCCTTAACTAAATGCTGTGAAGATGATGCCACCTGACTTTTAATTTCTTGCGCTGTATTTGTAAGATTGTTGCTAGTCATTACGCGTTTATCTAGGTTATCTGTAGATGTGTTATTTAGTCTATCCGCTGCGTTATTATCTTTATTAGGCACTTCAACTTTATTAGGCACTTCAACTTTCTGTGTTTTATCGCTTTGTAATATAGAAGCTGTCTGTGTCGCTTTATTTTCGGATACTAATGACGCTGTACTTTGTAACTTATCAAGAGGTATAGGCTTAGCATCTTCCTTAAGCACCACATCATCTTTACTTACAGGGTTCTTAGTATCGAGTTGATTCGATGTATATACTTTACCTTGCTCAATCAACATACTTTTTTCAGTATGTTGTTTAGATTCATTACTTAAAGGTATACCAACCGCTTTTTCATCTGAGCCACTTTTAATAATTCTTCTTTCAATACTTACTGTTTGAACTATTTGACTAACTGACGTAGTCGTTTGTTGCTCTCCTTTTTCTATTGACGATGTCGCATTCAACATACTTTGCACGGGATGAGTGGCTGAGTCTTGTGATAATGTATCTACACTTTTAACCTCATCAATAAAGGGCTCAATAGGTATTATTGGTGTAACTGAATCACCTGAGTTTATATTTGATTTTACATCTAACTGTTTATCTATTGCTTCTGAGATGACAGTTCTCTCACTCACTACTGCCAATTTATGACTTTGTAATTCATTGATATCGTCAACTGTTGGTGGGTCAATAATTGGTATTGTACTATCAATTGGCCGAGGTGACTTTGTATATGAAATTGAAGTATCAAACTTTTCAGGTGCCTTGTAATCTAGTAAATCACCGAGTGTATTTGTTATTTTTGGAGTATTAACTCGTGTATCGATATTATTAGCGGCGTTGATATGTGCAAGCATATCATCACCTGAGTTCGTTAACTCACCGTCACTTTCAAGTGGTTCTAGTTTATTTTTTTTATCCGATACATCTGCATGCTCTTTAATTTTTTTATCCGATACGTCAGTATTATCACTTGCATTTTGCAAAAGACTAAAAAAATCACTTGCTGTACTTTGCGGATCTTTGGCTTCACTGCCCTTTTTAGTTAGCTGGACATCTTGTTCAGTTGAAATGAGTACTGATAGATCACTAATCGCCATAATTCACCTACATAATAAGTGGCAACTTGCCGCCGCAGCTTGCCAGAATAAATACTTCACTGATAAATAAAGCAAGTTATGTGCCTAAGGTAAAAAAAGCAGAAAATAACTTAGCCTCACTATTACTGCACTCGTTATAAAGCGCGGCGCCTTTGATAAAATTGATTTGACGAAAATTCATCTAACATTTTCTGTTCATTTTTTTGAGCAATAACATTTGCTTTAAGTTGCTGTTTTTCTATTAATTTAGCTACTGCCTTAGCTTTAATTTGTTGCTTTAACCATAAGCTTTGTCGCTGTGATACAACCTGTTTTGCTGTATTTACAGTATTTGCTTGTTGGCGTATTGCTTCTTCTATTTTTGCGATAAAGGCATGATACTGACTAAAACCAGCACTGCTTAAACCTGACTGACCTTTTAAGTGAAGTTGTTGCGTATACTCCAACCGAAAGTCATTCAAACCTTGCAGCTTTTGTTGATTACTTTGCAGATGTTGCTGCGCCTGCAGATAATTCATCCTTAGTGATTCTTCTTTCTCAGTTTCTAGTCTAAGCACTAAATCAAGTTTATTTTTCGTCATTATGCTTGTCCTAATAATTGAGCCAGCCCTTGCAGACCTTCGTCATAGCTGATCACATCTTTCATGCCTTGTTGCAAAAAAGCGTTTACTCTTGGCATCATATTAATAGCTTGATCGAGCATCTGGTCCGTACCTTTTTGATATGCTCCTAAAGTGATCATATCTTTATTCTGTTGATACATAGAATAAACTTGTTTAAGTACTCGAGCTTGCTGCATATGTGGCTCAGACACAACTTGTGGCATCACCCGTGAAATCGATTTTTCAATATCAATGGCAGGATAATGGCCACTGTCAGCGAGCTCTCGCGATAGTACGATATGCCCATCTAAAATCGCGCGCGCAGCATCCGCAATAGGATCTTGCATATCATCGCCTTCACTCAGCACAGTAAAAAATGCAGTGATAGAACCCTGCCCTTCGCCACCATTACCAGCGCGCTCAACCAAGGCTGGCAGTTTCGCAAATACTGATGGTGGGTACCCCTTTGTGGCAGGCGGCTCACCAACCGCTAACGCTATTTCACGCTGAGCCATTGCATAACGCGTAACAGAATCAAGTAATAGCAAAACATTTAACCCTTGGTCGCGAAAATACTCCGCGATTGTGACGGCACTTTCGCACCCTTTTAGACGCATTAAAGGTGACGAGTCGGCTGGCGCTGCAACCACAACTGAGCGCTTTCGTCCCTCGACGCCTAAAATTTCCTCAATAAATTCTTTAACTTCTCGTCCACGCTCACCAACTAAACCAACCACAATCACATCAGCCTCAGACCCTCTGGTCATCATCCCTAGTAATACTGATTTACCGACACCAGAACCTGCAAACAAGCCCATTCGCTGGCCTTGCCCTACTGTAATAATTGAATTTATGGCACGCACCCCCACATCCATCGGTTGACTGATAGGTCTGCGAGATAAAGGGTTTATCGAATTTTGTGCAAATTTAAGATGATGTTCAGCATTGATCGGACCAAGTCCATCTAATGGGCGGCCTAATCCATCAACAACGCGCCCAAGTAGACACATACCAACTGGAAGTCCGGTTTCATTA
Source organism: Pseudoalteromonas sp. NEC-BIFX-2020_015 (assembly GCF_012952265.1). NCBI lineage: Bacteria > Pseudomonadati > Pseudomonadota > Gammaproteobacteria > Alteromonadales > Pseudoalteromonadaceae > Pseudoalteromonas > Pseudoalteromonas sp. NEC-BIFX-2020_015. The sequence continues at coordinate 69,174 of NZ_JABCJL010000008.1, read as the reverse complement.
ACTTGAGGTATTACTCGTGCGCCAGGTAGCACCCCTGAGATGTGATCATTAGGCATGAGATACAATGTTTGGTCGTTAAAACCCACAATTTCTGCATCAACAAAACCATGCATGGTTTCAATTTTACACTGGCTACCTACTGGCGCGCGCAAGCCTTTTGCTTCTAAAGTTAAACCAACAACACGCGTTAAAATACCTGCGACCGCAGGGACTGGTACGTGAATATGCTTTTGATATTTTTGTAAACGTTCACTTAAAGGGCGCGATTGACTACTCATAGCAAGCCAGTAATATACTTAGATACCACTACTATGCAAAAAGCTATCCAACGTTTCTTTGACGCGGGTTTTGACTGTCATATCAATTGATGATTGTGCTGTTTTAACTTGGCAACCACCACGTTCTAAAGTGGGCTCTGGTATTAGTTGCCAACCACTCACTGCCAATGCCTCTTCTGTGTAACTATTTTTAATAAGCTCTATGTCTTCTGGGTTTAAATGAATACGTATATTCGGTTGCTCTGTACCCAGTGCATCTATGCATTGCTTTAAACTATGAAGAACAATATCTGGTGACGTTTTTATTTCTTGATAAATAAGCGCTTGTGCAAGCATTACTGCTAGTTGCACAAGCTGTTTTTCAGCTGCATCATCTACTTTAGCTAATGGTTCGCTCAAACTATCTAGTAGACTTCGCAAGCTTGTTAATTGCTCTTCAATTAATGGCTTTACTTCCTCTTGACCTTGAGTTTTACCTAACTCTACGCCTTCTTTGTAACCTGCTTCTTTTCCTTCACCGACGCCTTTCTCAAAACCATCAATATAGCCTTGCTCATGACCTTGTTTTAAACCTTCTTCGTAAGCGTCTTGGCGAATACGCTCTAATTCTGCCATCGTTAACGAAGGGAGTTCAGGCTCTTCAGGTTCAACCTCTGGCTCACTCCTTTGCTGCTCTTTACGATACAGATCAGCAAGCGGTGTACCAAAAGCAGTTGAACGTCCATCATATTTACGCGTATCTTGCGTTACATCTGGAATTGGCCAATTTTCTAATAATTCATCAACCGCTTCTCTTGCATGAAGCGGACGACCTTGATTTGAGCGTGAGTTACTCATCGTTTATAGGAACTCCTCGCCACCGCCACCGCCGAGCATGATTTCACCTGAATCAGCCAAACGTCGCGCAGTTGATAATATTTCTTTTTGTGCCGCTTCAACTTCACTTATTCGCACAGGTGCCATCGCTTCTAAATCATCAGCCAGCATTTCTGCCGCACGTTTAGACATATTACCCAGAATTTTCTCTTTCAGTCCTTCATCTGTGCCTTTAATTGCTTTCATCAATACGTCTTGCTGCACTTCTCGAAGAATGGCTTGGATACCACGATCCTCAACTTCCATTAGATTTTCAAACACAAACATAAGATCTTGGATTTGTTGTGACATTTCTTCATCATGCTCACGTATTGAGTCCATTAACTGACCTTCAACATTCGTATCAAGGTAGTTCATAATATCAGCGGCTGCTTTCAAGCCACCCATTTTCGCAGCTTGCGCGCCAGCTTGACCAGCAAATTGTTTCTCCATGATTTCATTCAATTCTTGCAATGCTGCTGGTTGAACTTCTTCTAAATTAGCAATACGCATGGTTAAATCTAAACGTACTTTTTCAGGGAATTGCGCTAATATTTCAGCTGATTGTTCTGGCTCTAAATACGATAAAACAATGGTTTGAATTTGCGGATGCTCGTTGCGAATAATGTTAGCAACTTGCTTTGAGTCCATCCACTTAAGAGAATCCAGACCTTTAGCACCTGATCCCATTACAATTTGATCAATAAGACTTGCCGCCTTATCTTCACCTAAGGCTGCTGTCAGTGCTTTTTTAATAAAGTCTTCTGATTGGAAGCCTATCGTGCTAAAGCTTTGGATTTGCTCTATGAACAAGTTATGTACTGCGCTGATTTTAGCTTGCGATAGGTCATCTACCGCAGCCATTGCCATACCCACCTTTTGAACTTGCTTAGGTTCAAGATGTTTTAATATTTGCGCAGCATCTTCTTCAGATAAACTCAGCAATAAGATTGCGGCTTTATCTACACCGTCTAATTTATCAACATCAAACGCTGTTGGTAGTTGTTTTTGTTCTTGGTCTTGATCAGTCATCTTCTGTTAACCACGCTTTCACAACTTGTGAGGAGAGTTCAGGTTCATTAGCTACAAGGGCACGTACAGCTTTGAGCAAGTCCTCGTCGCCATGTAGGTCTGGTAACTGTAGTGTACCATCACTTGAGAAGCCAACCGAAGCAGAATCAAAATCTTTATTTAGCATATCCAGCGTATTGTCTCCAATATCTACACCTGAACTAAGTGCGTCATCGTCATACTCTTCAAGCGTATCATCTGGGTAGATTAAGCGTTTAAGCATTGGTTTAACAACGGCCATTATAAGCACAACAATGACTAAGAAACCGAGCACTAAACGAACGATCTTCATAAACCAGCTTTGCTCCCAAATTGGTACTTCAATCGCTAACCCCATTTCCTCTCGAACAAAAGGAACGGTCACAACTTCAAGCGCATCACCTCGTTGTAAATCAAAACCTACACCACCTTGCAATAAACGACGAATATTTGACAGCGCTTCGATTGAGCGAGGCACCATGGTCGTTTCACCATTTTCCCCTGCTGTTGCTAAGTAATCTACCGCAACAGAAACACTGATACGACGTATCACACCTGTTTGCTGACGCTTATGAGAAATTGTGGTATCTAATTCGTAATTTCTTGTGGCTTCTTTATGACTACGACTTGGTGAAGTACCTGAGCCAGCTCCGCCTTGACCTGCTACTTCTGGTATGTCTGAATTTGCAGGAGGTTGGTTTGACAAAGCACCAGGTATGCCGATTGCAAGACCACCGATGTTACTTTCTTCAAATGTTGTTTCACTTCTCACTGCCGGTAAATCAGGATTATAACGTTTTTGGGTTTCTTCAATTGAACTGAAATCCATGCTTAAATCTACTTGCGCAGTATAATTGCCCAAGCCCAGTACCGGAATTAGAATACTATCAATTTTTTCGAGGTATTCCTGCTCACGTTTGCGCTCTACTTCATATTCTTTACGTGAGCGTGACGCAAGTGAACTTTGTGAACCAGAATTTAATAATCGACCATTTTGATCTGTAACTGTAACTCGTGCAGGTTCCAAGCCTTGAACCGCTGAACCTATAATATCAACAATAGAATCAACTTCTTCACTACTAAGCATACGTCCACGCTTAAGTGTTAGCACAACGGTTGCTGATGGTTTTTTCTCACGACGAGCAAACACATTTTCTTTTGGGATGGCTAGTAATACTTTGGCGCGGGTAACATTTTTTAGTTCTTCAATAGTTCGTGCAAGCTGTTGCTCACGACCGTGCTTTAAACGTTCACGCTCTAAACGTTGGCTTACACCAAAACCCATATCTTGCATGATAATATCAGTACCAGAATTTGGGGATTGCTCTAACCCTTCTCGAGTCATTAATAATTTAATGCTTTGATATTCGCCTTCTTCAACAGAAATAACGTTACCATCGAGCTGATATTCAATTTTTTGTGCATCTAAAAAGTCGAGAGTTTGGATAAGCTCTTCTGTTGGCATTTTTCCAAGTGGTCGCATATCTGGTTGTTTTGCCCAAATAATCACAAAAATTGCAATCGCAAGACAAATAGCTAAAGCAATCAGCAGTGTTGCTTGACGTAATATATCAACACCATTAAGAGCACTTAAATAGCCTGACTTTTGTTCTTGTTGCTCTTCACTATCGTTTTGGTCGATACCGCCACCAGCTAAAGCAAGATCTGTTGATTGATTAGATTGCGCCACAATAATTCTCCACTACCTAGTTAAACAGGCATGTTCATGATTTCTTTGTAAGACTCTACAAGCTTATTACGAACCTGAACGGTCGCTTCAAAAGCGACAGATGATTTCTGTGATGCGATCATCACTTCAGCTAACGAAACACTGCGGTCCCCCATTTCTAAGGCCGTCACCTTTTGTTTCGCTTCTTTTTGATGGCCATCGACCGTATTTAACGCGCTAGTAAGTAAATCACCAAATTGTGCTGATGACGTTGGTTGCGCTTCAGTTGGTATGTTATTTACTTGATTACCACGGCTTGTTTCAAGAGCCATGGATTGCATTTCTTGGAATAATGCACTGTTTTCAATTTTCATAATGATCTCTGACGATACAATTTACTTATAACTAGATAAAGCACAAAACGTGCCATAAAATAGTCATTTAAATACAGTTAGTTACAGTTTAATTTAACTTGTCAGAGTTTTGACGGAAGAACGCTCAGTGAGCACTGAGCGTATATTTATAAAAGTTAGGCTGGTAATGCAATACCTAAGTCACGCATTTGCGCCAATTTATAGCGTAATGTTCGCGGACTGATCCCTAAAGTCTCAGCAACATCTTTTCGCTTACCTTGACAGCGAGAAAGCGTTTCTAAAATAATGCGATGTTCTTTATCTTTTAATTCATCTTTGTAGCTGCCAGAGTCCGTACTAAGCAATGGCTCACTGTGTGTTGCTTTTGCTTTAATTGTCGGCACTTGTACGTCGTAATACGCTTCATTACTCAATGAGCTTGCTGTGTCAGCAGGTAATGGATTGCTAGCTAAAGCGGTGGTTAATGGAGCCGTTGTTAGATTTTCGATAAAAATAGCATTTTCATCGATCACATCACCGTGGCGCAGTATTAATGCGCGCTGGATCACATTATCAAGCTCACGCACATTACCAGGCCAAGCGTGTGATAATAATTTATCCTGCGCTGATAGACTAAGTTGTGCCATTGGCTCTTTGCTTTTACTAATATGACGCTCAATTAAATGCTTTGCCAATATAATAATATCACCAGGGCGCTGACAAAGTGGGCGCCACATCAATGGAAACACATTTAAACGGTAATAAAGATCTTCTCTAAATTGATGCTCACTTACGGCCTCTTTTAGGTCACGGTTACTAGTGGCTAATACTCTAACATCCAATTTAATCGTTTTTCGACCACCTAAACGTTCAACTTCACGCTCTTGCAGTACACGTAGTAGCTTAGCTTGCAGGCTTAAATCCATTTCGGTGATTTCATCAAGTAAAATCGTACCACCTTGTGCTTGCTCAAATTTCCCAGGGCAAGCTTGGATTGCACCTGTAAATGCGCCTTTTTCATAACCAAATAAGGTCGCTTCAAGCATATTCTCTGGGATCGCAGCGCAATTAATTGCGACAAAAGGCTGATCTGCACGATCTGATTTATCATGAATAAACCGTGCTAATACTTCTTTACCTGAGCCACTTGGGCCTAACACCATTACACTGGCATCAGATTTAGCAACTTTACAAGCAAGCTCTAATAATTGAATACTGCTCGGATCTGCGACAATTGGGCCATCCGTTTCTTTTTCTGGTTCTGGTAAATAGCGGCTCACCATATTGAGTAACACTTCTGGCGCAAATGGCTTAGCCATATAATCAATCGCACCTAAACGCATTGCCTCAACCGCATCATCGATTGTTGCATATGCTGTCATCATCAATACTGGTAAATCAGGGTGATTTAAATTAATGCTCCGCAATAAATCAAGACCACTCATCGCCCCCATTTGCACATCACTTACGACTAAAGAAAAGCTATCTTTTTTCAATAAAACCATTGCTTGTTCAGCGCTATCAGCCGCAACACAATCAATTCCTGACATTTCTAACGTGTCGATCAAAGCCTCTCGAAGCCCTGCATCATCTTCTACAACTAAAATCGTATTGTTACTCATATGACCTCCACTGACTTTGATTCTGCACAAATAGGCAGCAGCAAGCTAAAGCAAGCACCGCCCTGTGTATTATTAGCAACATCAACTCGCCCTTGGTGAGCAATTGTCACTGAGCTAACCACTGCTAAGCCCAACCCTGTGCCTTGGCTTTTAGTGGTATAAAATGGTTCAAATAACTTATCAGCTTGCGTTAAATCAATACCGGGACCATTATCATTAACACTGATCCGGACAAACTCAGGCTCATCTTCATCACGTTGCGCACTTACGTAAACTTTCGCGCCAGCACCAATAACTTGGATACTATTATGGACAAGGTTTTGAATAGCACTCGCCAACGCCGTTTTATTACCGACAATTTCAACATCAGGATCCGGTAGGCTAACCTCAAGTTCGCAATTGTTTAGTGCAACCATCGCATCAGCACCCATTTTCACTTCTGTTAATAGCTGCTGCATAGACACCTGCTCTACCACTTGCTGATCGCCGCTTTTTGCAAATAACAGCATATCGTTCACCTGCGTTTCGAGATCTTTTAACCGTGACATTAATTTTGTATGAAAACTGCCTCGAGAGCTTTCAGGTAAACGCTTGGATCCTAAATTAGCGGCATATAACATAGCCGCAGATAATGGTGTACGCACTTGATGAGCTAAAGATGCCACCATTTTACCCAGTGCACTCAAACGTTGCATATGTGCAACTCGTGTTTGTAAACGACGCGTTTCAGTTAAATCTGTCATTAAAATTAACTGTCCAGGCTCTGGTGTCAACGCCGTTATTTCTAATTTAATTAAGCGACCATCTTTGAGTGATACTTCATGACCATCATCCTGCTGAGGTCGAAAAGAGCGCTGGATCACGCTAAACCACTTTTCACCTTCAAGTGGCTCGCCAAGCATATCAATCGCTATTTGATTGGCTTTTGCGATCATGCCTCTGGCATCTAGCACCACAACTCCCGCAGGCATAGTATCAACTAAGTGGCTTAACCAGCTGGCTTGTTGACGCAGCTCACTAAGCTCACCCACATACTCTTCTTGCTGAAGGCATGGGTTATATTGGGTAGCTGTGATAAATTGTGGTTTCAAGACATTAGCTAAGGCCATAATCGATACTCTTATAAATCGTTTCTAACGAGTTAAATGCACGATTCATACCACTATTATTAATGTTTATTTTCATAATGTTAGCTTTAAATTTGCGCGACAAAAAAATGACATCGGTTTTAAAAGAAAGGATTATTCAATGAGTAAAGAAAATGCATGTCGCTGCCCTTGGCTCGATACCAGTAAAGAAGACTATGTTAAATATCACGACGATGAATGGGGCGTGCCACTTTATAATGACCAAAAACTGTTTGAGTTTATTACCCTTGAATCAGCACAAGCAGGATTAAGTTGGTATACAATTTTAAAAAAACGCAGTGGCTATCGTCGTGCTTTTTTAGATTTTGATGTAGAAAAAGTCGCGTTAATGAACGAACACGATATTGAACGATTAATGCTTGATGAAACAATTGTTCGCAACCGGCTAAAAATTGCAGCGACAATAAATAATGCAAAACGTTTTATCGAAATTCAGCAAGAGTTTGGTAGCTTTAGTCACTACCAATGGCAGTTTGTGGGTGGTAAGCCGTTAGTAAGTGATTTAGACAAACTCAGTGACTACCCCGCGATTACCGAGGCATCAACTGCGTTTGCAAAAGATTTAAAAAAACGAGGTTTTAAATTTTTAGGGCCAACCACCGTGTACGCCCATATGCAGGCCTGTGGCATGGTAAACGATCACAGTAATGACTGTTTCCGCAAAGCTGAGATTATTGAGCAATACTAGACGCTAGAGAATATTCTCTTTGTACAAAATAACTTTAAGCTGAGTAAAAAGAGTTTAAAGAAGAAAACCCTAGGACGTGCTTTAGCGCGTTAGGTTAATTTTCAACAAGCAAAACATATGAGAAACAAATTTCCGTCTATGGGGTATATACCCAAGCCACCTCAAGATGCAGACTTCAGCGTTTCACAGGGGCTTAATATCAAGGCGTTACTTTGCAACAATGGCAGTCCCTTTTAAGAAGTAACAACGATGAGAGTAAGCGCCTGTGAAACGCCCAATGGGTTGGTTTAAAAGCGATTTATACTGCGTTATTGATTTTAACAATAGAACCACTATTATTTGCAATCAATGCCTTGCCTAAATCGCTTTTAACTTCAACTGAAACTGCATATTGAGGTGACTTGGGTATAGTAGGCTCAGATTTATCACGCGCTTGTTTACGGTTCGCGATGTAAAATCGCTGCTACTGAGTCGAACTTCAGTTACTAAGAAGATGAAAACTACCCCGAATTAATCTCGTGATAAGTTATATTTTTTCATCTTTTCAACTAAGGTTGTACGGCGTACCCCTAAAATTTCGGCTGCACGTGCTACCACATAATCATAACGCTCTAAGGCCTGAGTGATCAGGCTTATTTCTAATTCTGCCAAATAATCCTTTAACTCAATTCCCTCATTGGGAAGTAAATCAACTGAAGACTGACTAACTTCAACATCAGGTTCATCATCATAATCACTAAAACCTGCGCTAAAGATATCATTAAATGCATCACGTTCCATTAATTCTTCTGGGTACTGTGGTTCGTATGCTTCTACTTCAATATAACGGTATTTGGCTGGTAAATCGGGGATATCAACGACTTTATCAGGGAACATTATGACCATACGTTCCACTAAATTTGCTAGTTCACGAATATTACCTGGCCATGCATGTTCCTTTAAGCTATCAATTGCCCGCTCTGTAAATTTAGCAGTTGTACCACTTTGTTCATTTACACGACGCATTAATTCTTTCAGTAATAATGGGATGTCATCTGCGCGCTCATTAAGCGATGGGTTTTCAATTGGAAAGACATTTAAACGATAATATAAATCTTCGCGAAAGCTCCCTTGCTCAATCATCATCTCAAGGTTTCTATGCGTTGCCGCGATTACGCGAACATCAGCTTGAATTGCCTTAGTGCCACCAACCCTTTCGTAACTTCGCTCTTGTAACACACGCAAAAGCTTCACTTGCATTTGCAGCGGCATATCACCAATTTCATCTAAAAAGAGTGTTCCGCATTGAGCAAGTTCAAAACGCCCTTTACGAGCAGAAATAGCCCCCGTAAACGCCCCTTTTTCATGGCCAAACAATTCACTCTCTAATAACTCGGCAGGTATGGCACCACAATTGACTGGTACAAATGGTCCTGAGTTGCGCTTAGAAAGCAAATGTACATTACGAGCCACAACTTCTTTACCAGTGCCTGACTCACCTAATATAAGTACGTTTGCATCAGTTTTCGCCACTTGCTCAATCAAAAAACGCACATCTTTAACAGCTTCTGTTTCACCGACTAACCCATCAAAGGTTTTATGTGGTTTTGCGTGCTTATGTTCATTTGGCAGCATCCGCTGATACTGTTGGCAATCATGCAGTAATTGAGTAGTCACATCATGAGTAAACGGCTCACAGATAAGGCCGACTACATTAGCAATACTTAGTAATGGTTTAAGTGTTTCGCCAATCAATAAAAAGGGAAGTGTCGGGTATTTTTTAATTACAGCTTCATGCTCAAGGTCATTGAGTGCACCAAGAATAACCATGCACTCTTTTTTATCAAAGCTGGAACATATCTGCTCAAAATTTTGTTCATCAAGTAATTGCACCGCTTCACCAATGAAAGTAAGCGCCGCATTTAAGCCTATCGCACGATTATTATTATTATCTAAAATCAAGATCATTATTGGCGAGCCACAATTACTACAAAAAAGATTGATACATTAAATTGTAAGCGACTTTGGGAGGGATGCAAGCACTAAGCGGCAGTTTTTTGACATCAATGCCAAAAAACAGACGCCTAGTTAACTATAAGTAATACTTAATAATTACTGTTTCAATATAACGGTTATAACAAACCTAAAATAGATTCTGCAGATTGGTTTGCTTGCCCACGAAGTGCAATAGATGCTTGCGCTAAAATATCGTTAGATACCTGCTGAGAAATAGCCTGCGCATAATCGGTATCTTGAATTCGACTTTTACTCGCGGCAATATTTTCATTTTGCTCGCCCAGTCCGCGAATGGTACTTGAAAGCGTATTTTCAAATGCACCAAGCTCTGCACGCTGACTATTAATTTCATCTGCAGCTTGATCACTAATATCAATCGCAGCTTGCGCGCCAGCTTGGGTCGAAATGTCAATACCCGCAACCACGCTAGCAATACTCCCATTGCCAGGAGTTACACTTTGCGTAGTATTCGCATCTGGCCCAACTTGAAACGATACTGCCTGACCATCAAATAATGGTTTACCACCAAATGATGCATTCTCAAAGGTGTCTGTTATTTGACTTTGTAATTGCACAACTTCATCTTGTAAAGCTGCGCGATCATTATCATTCAACGCGCCATTACCTGCTTGAATAGAGAGTTCACGAATACGTGACACGGCATCATTAACTCCAGATAAATTAGATTCTGTTGCTTGTGAGTAAGAAATGCCATCATAAGCATTACTCACGGCTTGCCCATACCCATCTTGTTGGGAGGTCAAACGGTCTATAATCTGTAACGCAGCTGCGTCATCAGCCGCAGAGTTTATTTTTTTACCCGTAGCAAGTTGTTCTGCAAGCTTATTTCCAGTTTGCTGTGTTTGGTTTAAAAAACTAGTAGATGGTGATTGAATTTTCATAGCAGGCTCCGACACACTGATTGGTTAAATTATAGCTTAATTTGCCAAATTTTACACTTTGTACCATGGTTAAATTAAATTAACTTGGCATCTTGCTTGCTAACCAACTAAGTTAATAGGTAAAGTACTGAGATGTGTAATGAATTTCACTTTTGCGTATTTAACTTTTATAAACAACTACGCCAATGATAAATAACTTGGGTAACACTATGTTCGATAACAAAACAATTTTAATAACCGGTGGTACCGGATCATTCGGTAAGAAATACGTAAAAACCTTGCTCGAGCGATATAACCCTAAAAAGATTATAATTTTCTCTCGTGATGAGCTAAAACAATTTGAAATGCAACAAGAATTTAATCAACCATGTATGCGATATTTTATCGGCGATGTTCGCGATAAAGATCGCTTAAGAAGAGCCATGCGCGGTGTAAATTACGTTATTCATGCAGCAGCTCTTAAGCAAGTTCCCGCCGCTGAATACAACCCAATGGAATGCATAAAAACAAATATCAACGGCGCTGAGAATGTAATTGATGCAGCGCTGGACAACGATGTTGAAAAAGTTATTGCTCTATCTACCGATAAAGCAGCTAACCCAATTAACTTATACGGCGCCACTAAATTGGCGTCGGATAAGCTATTTGTTGCCGCCAATAATATTGCTGGCGGAAATCGCACCACATTTTCAGTTGTGCGTTACGGTAATGTTGTTTGTTCACGCGGCTCTGTTGTCCCAATTTTTCAAAAGTTTATTGAGCAAGGCCAAGATCACATCCCCATAACACATGAAGAAATGACGCGCTTTTGGATAAGCCTGCAACAAGGTGTAGATTTTGTTTTAACGAACTTTGAACGCATGTTAGGTGGAGAAATCTTCGTGCCTAAAATACCGTCAATTCGCATTACCGACTTAGCTAAAGCAATGGCACCTGACTTACCCGTTAAAATTATCGGTATTCGCCCCGGTGAAAAATTGCATGAAATTATGTGCCCATCTGATTTATGTTTTGATACCTATGAGTTTGATGATCATTTTGTGATTGCTCCTGGTATTAAATTTAGTAGCCGGTGCAATGATTTCGACACCAACGCATTAAATGAACAAGGTAAGAAAGTCGAGGTTGGGTTTGAATATAACTCTTTAAGTAACCCTCATTTCTTAACGATAGAAGAAATAGATGCTTTTAATATTCAGGCACTTATATGATCCCATACGGTAAACAATTTATCGACCAAACTGATATTGATGCGGTAGTCGATGTTTTAAAGTCAGATTGGCTCACTCAAGGCCCTAAAGTGCCAGCATTTGAAGATGCTGTTGCTAGTTATTGTAAGGCAGAGCATGGTGTAGCTGTTAATAGTGCAACATCAGCATTACACATAGCTTGTTTAGCGCTTGACGTTGGTAGTAACGATATAGTGTGGACATCCCCTATTTCATTTGTTGCTTCAGCAAACTGCGCTTTGTATTGCGGAGCTAAAATTGATTTTGTTGATATTGACTTAAACACTGGCAATATGTCAGTTTTTGAGCTTGAAAAAAAATTGCTTCTAGCAGAACAAAACAATTGCTTACCTAAGGTAGTGATCCCCGTTCATTTAGCGGGTCAATCATGCGATATGCAAGCTATTTATAAACTTGCTCTAAAATATGACTTTAAAATTGTTGAAGATGCCTCTCATGCTATAGGTGCTAAGTATTTAGATAAACCCGTAGGCTGTTGTGAGTTTTCAGATATTTGTGTATTTAGCTTTCACCCTGTAAAAATCATCACAAGTGCAGAAGGCGGCATGGCCGTCACCAATAATCAAGAGCTAGCAAAGCGCTTAAGAAAATTAAGAAGCCACGGTATCACATCTGATCCAACCGAAATGACCGAGCCAAGTCATGGCCCTTGGTACTACCAACAAGTAGAGCTTGGTTTTAATTACCGAATGACTGATTTGCATGCCGCATTAGGTATTAGCCAGCTAAGTAAAGTTGATGAGTTTGTTAACCAGCGCCACTTTTTAGCTCAAATATATGATACACACCTAGATCTTAATCTGATCCGCCCATTACATCAAAGTGATACCTGCTATTCCGCTTATCATTTATATATAGTTCAGCTTAAAGATAGCGATATAACTCGCCATAAAAACGTTATAACCCAACTTCGGGCTGCCGGGATTATTGGCCATCTGCATTATATCCCAATACATTTACAGCCTTATTATCAAGCTATGGGCTTTAGTGTTGGTGACTTCCCTAATGCTGAAAAGTATTATCAAGGTGCAATCACCCTTCCCTTGCATCCAACGTTGCAAGAGCAAGAAGTACATTTTGTACTTAACACCTTACAGCAAATCTTAAATTAAAGTTTTTAACTTTTTTGACGATATAAAACATATCATTTAATGAAACATGAGGCTGCTATGCTACACACTCACCCAACATTCAAACTCGCTTTTATCGGTGGGGGAAATACATCTGCAGTTGGCTATGTGCACTTTTGTGCAGCACACATGGACCATAAGTTTCAAATTGTTGCTGGTGCTTTTTGTCGTAACCAAGAAAACAACAAAGCGACAGGCATTCATTGGGGTATATCTTCAGATCGTGTCTACGATGATTGGAAACACATGGTCGAAGCTGAAAAAGATCACATTGATGCGTTTGTAGTGCTCACTCCAACACCTCATCATTTAGAAGTTCTACAATACCTATTTGAAAAAAAGCTTCCTGTGATCTGTGAAAAAGCCATGGTTTGCGGCCCGAAAGAAATTGCTGCACTAAGGCCATACTATGACTCTGAAAAGCAATTTTTAGCGGTAACCTTTAACTACAGTGGTTATGCTATGGTGCGGGAGTTAAAGCACCTAATTAATTCAGGAAAGTTAGGGGAAATTCAAAAAATTCATTTAGAAATGCCACAAGAAGGCTTTCGCCGACCTCCTGATATTGCCGGTAAAACGTCGCAACCGCAAGCCTGGCGCCTGCAAGACGCTGAAGTGCCTACAATATGTCTAGATTTAGGTGTACACCTTCACCACCTAAGTAGTTTTTTATTAAATGAAGAACCAAGTCACACACTCGCAGAGTTTAGTAACCACTCTCAATATGCTAATTTAGTCGATGACGTACACATGCTCGTAAAATACGCCAGTGGCATTAAAGGTAGCATGTGGATGTCAAAAACAGCTATTGGTCATCGTAATGGGTTACAAGTTAGAATTTATGGCGATATTGGCAGTGCCAAGTGGTTGCAACTAAACCCTGATGAATTAGAACTTAACTTTAACGATGGTAGACGAGAAATCCTCGACCGTGCAGGTCAATGTGATTATGCTCATCAATTTAGATATAACCGAATGAAACCAGGGCACCCAACTGGCTTTGTTGAAGCGTTTGCCAATTTATATAGCGATATAGCCCAAGATCTCGCGTCTTTTCAACAAGGTCAAACAAGTAGCAACTCATACGTGTTTGGTTTAGAGCATGCCGCTGATGGCTTAAAGCTATTTGCTGCCGCTAAACGCTCAACACAAACCTTGGGATGGGAGAGCGTGTAAGACGCCTAATGACCGCTCTCGAGATAAGCCTGCTTGATACTCGGTTTATGGATTTTACCCAATTCAGTTTTGGGTAAAGCAACCATCTCAAATAAAATGCGGGGTTGTTGGTAGTCAGTCAGTTCTTTGAGTAAATGCATTTGTAATTGGGCTTTTGCATTACTAGGCGCGTTTTTACTGCATACAAACGCTAATAAAATAACTTCACCAAATTTATCATCGTCCACCCCAAATGCGGCACACTCATCAACCCAAGGTAAGTAATTAGTCACTAACTCTATATCACTCGGGTAAACATTGATCCCACCTGATTTGATCACTTCTTTGGTGCGACCAACATAATAAAGGTACCCATCGTTATCTAAATAACCTAGATCGCCTGTGAAAAAATAACCCTCATCATCATAACTTTGGGCTGTTTGCTCTGGTAAATTATAGTAATTTGCAAATGCGGTAGGTGAGCAACAGGCTATTTCACCGATATTGCCATTAGACAAAGTATTTCGCTCTGCATCACAAATTTTTATTTTCAAGTTTGGTAAAGGTTTACCCACACTATTAATCGGCACTTTAGGTTGGGTGATATCAAAATCACTGATCACCCCCATTTCTGATGCCCCGTAGCATTCATGAAAACGGCAATTTAACTCAGCCAATAATAATTTTTTATCATCTGCTTCAAGCGTTGCTGATGAAGATACGACGCATTTCAAGCTAGTTAACTGGACTTTGCCAAATTCTGGAAGCAGCGCTTTTAATTGACTTGAAACGGCAAATAAAAAACTCACCTTGTGACTCGATATCGCCTCAAACCAGCCATTAACTGAAAATTTAGGAAGGATCACTACCCGCGCTCCCAACATTAAAGGCATTAATAATGAACGCTGCGCAAGCGAGTGATATAAAGGCGTGGAAACTAACACGACATCGCATTTATCTAATTGATAATAGAGGGCTGTTGCATCAAAGGCGCGCACAATCTTAGTTGCTTGAGTAAACACTATGGGCTTAGGTTTTCCCGTTGAACCAGACGTCATAGTAAGAATATAGGGGGCGGTAATATCCGCTTTAGGCGGTTCACAATGCTCACAAGAGGCAGACATTAAAGTCGCTAAGTCAGCCATTCCTTCAGCATGACCGCCTATCGAAATGATTTTTTCAGAAGGTAACACGGCATTTTTTACTAATTGATTAGCAACACTCAGCCAAGCAATCGCGTATGTACAATCTGCAACACGTAATGCTTTGGATAATGCATGCCCTTTAAGGGTCAAAGGCAATGGAGCCAATGCTACTCCCAGTTTAGCTGCCGCTAATAGGCAATAAGCAAACTCTAAATTGTTTGGGCAAAATAACGCCAACTTATCACCTGATTTTATGCCAAATTGTATTAAACCTGCCGCTAAATGATCTACCTTATCAATTAACTGCTGATAACATATGGATGTATTTTGGTATACGCAGGCTATTTTATCGGGTTGGCTCACTGCATGAGATTGGACTAACTGGTAAATATTCTTATTATGCATTTGGATCCCACATCACAAAATTAAATTGTTCATCGGCTAAAGGGAATAACTGTTGGGTTGTAGTATATTCAACAGAGTCGATAGGCGTTGACACAAACCCCATATATTTATTGAGCAAATTGACGAATTTATTATCTTTGTGGATCACTGCAAGCCAAATAGCGTTGGGGTGACTGGCTTTACAAAAATCAAGCTGCCATTGAAGAGTCAATATAGCCAAAGTAAAAGGCACATCATTGCGTGCTGTAAACCAACCACCATATAAATAATCATTCGAGTTTGCAGATACATACTGGTGCCATACATATACAGCAGGAATACCTACTTGTTCAACAACATACGATTTTCTTTCACTTCGAAACCACCATAGATAATGCTCAAGCCTTGGAATATCTGTGTTAACGGTCATCTTCTGCGAATTACTTGGTAAGTTCCTAGCAATTAAGTAATTATTTACATCGCTATCCTGAACCTCACATACTGTGTATTCAGTGGTAAGTTGGGCAATGTAGCTTGCCTCCCTTACTTGGCTACTTATGTCAGTTACGTCAAACTCCTGCGCTTGCAAAATTGCAGCAACTCTCTTTACACCTAAACCATCAACAGTAACAATTGCATTATGGCGTAGCTTTTTAATTCGAGGTAAACAACAAATAAAGTCACCCAGCTGAGTTCCTAATAAACATGCTTGGGAATCTGTGAATTCATCTAGATGTAAAAAGTGCCCTAATTGCTGTAAGTGAGTTATATCATTTTCTTGATTAGCTGCGATAGAAAATGTAATTGCAGGTACTTTTAATGCAGCCAGTTCGTATAATGATGTACCCAATGCTCCAATAAATAAATCAGTATTGCGATATTCGTTTGCTATAGATAAAGGAGAACATAAAATCGTTATGTTTTTAAATTTCTCCCCAAGGCGAGTAATAACCTGTTTATTTTCAGCTTTAGGACCAACTACAAACGTAAATTGGATCTGACTATGTAGCTCATTAGGTACTGAATTAACTAATGATGCAAAAATGCTAAGATCGCCACCACCACCTAAAGAACAAAGAATATTCGTTTTATTTTTACTTTGTGAAACGTGCGTATTCAAAGTTTGGCTAAATGGGGGGGCTAATAATGAAAAGTCAGGCCCTAAAAAGTGACGCGTTTTTGCTGATGATTTTTTATCATAGCGTTTGTGGGTTAGCTCTCCCACCCACTTAGCATCGAATAAAAAATCACAATCATGTTCTCTGCCAAGGTCATCAAAAACCGCTAATTTAGTTCCCGTGCTACAAATCTGTCTTTCATATTCAATATCTAAATCGTAATGATCGAGTATTACCAAATCAGCATTTGAGGTTTTTATTACACTTAGTAAAATGCCAATATCTTTTTTAGACGCCGTTTCAACAAAATGTATTTCATCACATACTAGCTCTTGTATAAAAGGCGCTAAATCAGCTTGTTGAATATCCAAAACCAAAGTTATAGTGGCCTGAGTATTTGACTGCAGCTCTAGCAATAGCCATTTTATACGCATTAAATGGCCAATACCTAAACACGTAGAAACTCGAGCCACAATATTCATTGTTTACTCAACAGCATTTCAATCAAACCACCTACAGTTGCATTGTTTTCATCCAAGAGTTCATCAGGGCTCAGATGAATATTAGTAAGCATCTCAAGCTCCATTATCATGCTAAGAATTTCAAATGAATCAATGCTACCTGAGCCAATAAAATTAAAATGATTCAAATTTTGCTTTGAAATATTAATACCACGTGCAATTAAAAAATCACAAAAAAAATCCTGCAATAGCTCTTCGTTTATCATGCTAATTATTCCATATCCTGCCAACATAGCTGTGTACCGCGAGGTAAAAAGAGGCGTGCTTTTCTACCAATAACATTAGGTAATTCTTTTGGGGCTAACTCACCACCACCCGGTCGAAGATTCGCAACATTATCAACGGTTATAACCTCTCCTGATTCAATATCTTTAGTTGTGTATAAGCAACGGCGATTAGGTGAAGGTTTAAGGGGATAATATACTGTTCCAATCGCTTTTTCGACTTGTCGAACACCATGTATTAATGCTTTAAGTTCATCTGGTGTCATTGAAAAAAAGCTATCAGCCGTTTCATCATCTTTGCTTAATACAAAATGTTTTTCGATAACATGAGCGCCAAAAGCGACTGATGCTATGGGTACATCATTACCTAAAGTATGATCTGAAAGCCCCACTGGGCACTTAAAACTATCCGCTAGATGAGGTATTGTGGCTAAATTTATTGACTCTGCAGGGGCTGGATAAGTACTAGTACATTTTAATACGCACAACTCTTTTACCCCCGCTTGCTCTGCAACTTGAACCGCATCAGTTATTTCAGCAAGGGTTGCACCACCGGTTGACATGATCATCGGTTTTCCAGTTGCTGCGACTTTTCGAATCAGCGCATGATCAATCAACTCAGGTGAAGCAATTTTATATGCCGGTGAATCTAACGATTCCAATAAATCCACAGCAGAGTCATCAAATGGAGAAGAGAAAATTGTTATACCTATTTCATTTGCCAATTGGACCAACGGAGCATGAAAATCCCATGGCATATATGCACCTTCGTAAAGATCATATAAGTATTGCCCTTTCCATGGCCCAGTTGCTTCAAAGTGCGGTAATTTACAATCCATCGTTAAAGTATCTGCACGGTACGTTTGCAACTTGATTGCATCCGCTCCAGCCTCTTTAGCCGCCCTTACCAACGCCTTTGCCCGCTCTAAATCTTGCCCGTGATTAGCTGACATTTCGGCAATAATATACACAGGGTAGCCTGACCCGATAGTTCTACCATTAATGGTAATTTCAGAATTAAACGCCATTTACGATCCCTAAATTGCACTGTCAAAAACCATTACATTTAAGCAAACTTTATACCTAAACCTATTCGACTAGCTTATAAATTAATAAATCACATTGATCCAAAAGAATTTTAACCTTTAAGTTATGTGCAAGAGTGTAATGATTTGCTATATTTATCTCAATAATAATTATGATTACCATTAAACATGTCTGATGTATTAGTAATAATTCAAGCACGTATGACATCAACTCGATTGCCTGCAAAAGTGATGTTACCACTGTGTGGCAAACCCGTGTTACAAGTTATGCTTGAACGCTTACCTAGTTGGCATAAACATATCATTATTGCAACGACGAATGATGGAACTGAACAACCCATTTTAGATTTGTGCGCGCAGTTAAATATAAAAACCTATCAAGGCGACACGCACGACGTGCTAAGTCGTTATTATTTAGCTGCAAAGCATTATGGCGCAAAACCATCAACAACCATAGTCAGGTTAACCAGTGATTGCCCCTTGATTGATGAAGCGCTTTGTACGCAAGTCATTAATGAAAGAACGAGTCAAAATTATGACATGGTTAATTTAGGCCCGCACAGTGGTTACCCTAGGGGACTAGATTGTTGTGCTTTTTCTTTCAAATTATTAGAAAATACTTATTTAAAAGCCACATCACCCGCCGATCGTGAACATGTGACGTTAGGCATGGCAAAATTTAATACCATAACGACCCACACATTCAGTGCGCATGAAGATTATAGCCACTTTCGCCTAACACTTGATGAACCAGACGATTACAAAGCAATTACCGCTGTTTATGATCATTTTTTGAATAAAGTTGATTTTTCTTATAATGATTTAATAAAAACATTAAAGGAAAACCCTTACCTCACCGATATAAATAAACACGTAGAGCAAAAATATTCTTAATTTAGGCATAATAATTGTATGTCATTGAAGATTATATTTATGTATGGCTACCAAAGAGGTAAGGAATACCCATAGGTTGGATCTTTAGAAAACTTTGGTTAATCTACATGTGAACTCTTTTAAATCATGTCTTTATTGGCGTAACTATTTGATCATTAACAAAGTTAAATTTAAATTTTTTTAAATCCAACCTATAAACCACACCTAAAGCGGCTGGCGGAAAGCTATTAATAGTGCTAATTTTAAAGGGAAAACCTTCAACATAGAAGAATATTTATTATGAAAGGCATAATTTTAGCTGGTGGCACAGGGTCAAGGATGTTTCCTGTAACACAATCAATTAACAAACATTTTTTGCCAGTATTTGATAAACCAATGATTTATTATCCACTATCAGTTCTCATGTTGGCCGAAATAAAAGAAATTGCCATTGTTTGTCGTGGTATAGATAAACCATTATTTGAAAAATTATTAGGTAATGGAGAAGCCCTTGGTATTAATATTGTTTTTGTAATTCAGAATAGTCCAGCGGGAATAGTTGACGGCCTTAAAAAGGCTAGGCACTTCATTGCAAACTCATCTTTCTGTCTTATCTTAGGTGATAATTTCTTCTTTGGACCAGGGCTTACACCTCGTCTTGTTAACGCAAAAAACAATATTAAAAATGCGAGTGCTTTTGCATATGAAGTTAAAAACCCTAAAAGTTTTGGTGTATTGTCGTATAACAGCGAAAATCAAGTTGAATCTATTGAAGAAAAACCCGAAAACCCTAAATCAAACACAATCGTAACTGGTTTGTATATGTTTGATAATAAAGCAATTAGCTATGCTGATAAATTAAGCATTTCACCCCGAGGAGAACTGGAGATAACGGAATTATTAAATATATACATCCAAGAAGCTAGTTTATGCGTTGAAGTATTAGGTAGAGGTTATGCTTGGTTAGATATGGGGACTAGTGAAAACCTAATGGAGGCTTCAATGTATATACAATCAATTGAGAAACGCCAAGGCTTTAAAATTGCTTGCCTAGAAGAAATTGCATACCGTAAAGGGTGGATATCAAAAGATACGCTAAGCCTAGCTTGCGAAAGGCATAAATGCACAACATATGGAGAGTACTTACATAAAGTCCTCACGGAGTTAAGATGATAAATGTAACAACCCCTTATTTACCGTCAATAGAAAAGTATATCAAATATGTTGAAGGTATTTACAATCGAAAATGGCTGACAAATAGTGGACCATTAACTCAAGAATTAACTGTTCGTATTGAAGAACGCTTAGGAGTAAAAAACCTCTTACTGACCTCAAGCGGTACAATGGCATTACAAATTGCATTTAGAATTAAAGAACTGAAAAACAAGTCAGTGATAACTACTCCATTTTCTTTTCATGCAACCTACTCTGCACTTGAATGGCAGGGAGCTAATATAGACTTTTGTGATATAGATAAGCAAACATGGAATCTAAGCACCCAAGAATTAGAAAAACTATTAAAATCAGGGAAAAAAGTGGACTGTATAGTTCCAGTTCATACATTTGGAAATCCATGTAACACCAAACAGATCGCTAAACTAAAAGAACAATTTAAATTTGACGTAATATACGATTCCGCACATGCCATTACGACAACAGACAAGAATAAAAAAAATATTTTAAACCAAGGCGATATTAGCTGTTTTAGTTTACATGCAACGAAACTTTTTCACACAGTTGAAGGTGGTGGGGCTGTTTTTGCTTCCTCCGAAGAACATGAAATTGCCAGCTCAATGATTAACTTTGGATTAACTGGCGATAAAGCTTTCCAACCAGGTATCAATGGAAAGTTAAGCGAATTTCATGCTGCAATGGGGCTTGCAATTCTTGATGACCTAGAAATGATCGAAGATGATAGAAATAGACAAAAAAGTTATTATTCAAAGCTGTTAAATTCAAAGGTGAACTTTCAGGAGATAGCCCAAAATACCAAAGCATCTCCTTCATACATGCCTATATTATTTGAGACTCAAGCTCAACTAAATATAGTCCAGAAGACTCTAAATGAAAACAGTGTTTTTCCTAGGAGATATTTTTATCCAGCACTTCATCAAATGCCAGTGGTAACTAAAAACAATAAAACATGGCAACTTCCAAAGGCCGAGTTCATTGCTCAACGAGTTTTATGCCTCCCTCTGTACTATGGGCAAACTAATTCTCAAATAGAATCAATATGTAACTCATTTCCACAATAAAATATTCTTTAAAATAGAATAAATAAAAATTTAATAAAACTCTACGGTGATTGATTTGAAAAAACTAGTTATTATTGGTTGTGGCAATATGGCTTTGACATACTATCCATATTTTAAAGAATATTTTAATATTGTAGGCTTTGCTATAGACTCTGAGTTTAAAACTACAAATGAATACATGGGCTTACCTGTTTATAATTTAGATAACATCAACGCAAATCTAAATCCTGAAACAGTAGAATTCGTAGTTGCAATTGGCTTTCTCGATATGAACCAAGTACGTGAAAAAATCTACAAAAGAATGAAAAAACTTGGTTACAGAGCCGCAAAATTACAATTAAATGCATATCCAAATAAGCATGGAGTTACTATTGAAGAAGGCTCCGTCATCTTAGAGAACACATCCATCCATATAAATTCAAAAATTGGAGAAAACACTTTTATTTCTACAGGCGTTAATATTGGGCATGGGTGTATTATTGGCAATAATGTATGGATAAACTCAGGTGTTACAATCGCCGGTGATGTGATAATAGGCGATAATACCATTATTGGAGTTGGTGCTACTATTGGTAATAATATAGAAATCGCGAGCCATAATTTTATTGGCGCAGCTTCTTTAATTGTCAAAAACACTAACAAGTTTGACACTTATGCTATAAAACAAACTGAACAACTGCCGATAAAAAGCTATGATTTTTTGAAAATTTCATCTCTTAATAGAAATACCCTAAGGGGAAAAAATGATAACTAAATACTCAATCATCACCCCAATATATAATGCCGAAAGCTATATAGAAACGTTTATTCAACATGTTAATAGCTTTACTAAAAAGTTTAAACATATTGAGTGGATAATTGTTGATGATGGCTCTAATGACGACACATTTCAAATTCTTAAACGTGCATTCTCATTACCTAAAAATAACGATGCCGTTTCATGCTATCAATTAGAAAAAAATAATGGCCCGGGTATAGCTAGAAATAAAGCTCTAGAAAACGTCAAAGGTGAATGGGTATTGTTTGTTGATGCTGATGATCAGTTAGATTCCATCGGGTTTGAAAAACTAAATGAATATATTACTGATAATACTGACTGTGATTTGATCTCCTTTTCTTGGGCCAATAGTAATAATAAGGAAGTGAAGATAAAGTCTGACAGTGCATCATTGCTAAAAAGTAAAAAAGAGATTCTCTGTGATTACTTATCATTGAAAATGGATGGCTCTGTTATTTTTTCAGCTATTAAAAGCTCATTAATAAAGGAACATAAGATAAAGTTCTTATCAAGCTTCCATGAAGATGTTGACTTTTTGTTTAAATGTTATTGGCACTGTCAACAGTTAACTCTCTTTGACGAAATAATTTATATCAAAAGCAACAGGGACGCTTCCATCATAAACTCAATTTCTTATAAACATATAATTGGTTTTATAAGGGCTTATGAAGAAATGATCCACTTTCTCGATTCCAAAGGAACACTCTCTACCTTCAAACCTGAGCTCATCCAAGGTGCCTTAGCAATAATTGCAACAAGAATAAGAAATATTGACCTTTTAAATAAGTGTTCGATTGAAGAAGTAAAAAAAATCATCTTTGAACTAAAAATGTTTGGTAAAAAATACATTCCCGTCAACTTCGATTATGATAGCACCCAATATCACCAGTTAGTCCATTATATAATTAACAAAGCACAGCCAAAAACCAAACTTCAACTACGAGAATATTTTGATAAAATTAGTGATATAGCAAACAGCCTTTGGAGCTGTAAAGACCTTGAAGATTCTCTTTTTCTGGCTCCAAATCAAGTTAGAGCTTGCTGTAAGCGATTCTTTATCGGTAATGAAATGAAAGGAGACGTGGTACTAATAGATAATATTTCGGATGATATTTCTATACAAGATATAAAACAAGCAAAACAACAATTAAAAAAATCACTAAATAATGGTTCAAAAACTGATTGTGATGGCTGCCCTTACTTAGAGTTTAAACCTTGGCGGAAAGAAAATTTAGACCGCGTTAAATACCTTTCATTAGAGCATCATTCTGTTTGCAACTTACGTTGTATTTATTGCGATGAAAAATATTATGGAGGTAAAAAAAGTAGTTACGACATCAAAAAGGCGCTGACATCTGAGCAAGGGCTCAACTACCTTAAAGGTTGTGAGACAATTGTATGGGGAGGCGGTGAGCCAAGTCTCGGTAGAGATTTCGATTCTTTGTTACCTGATTTAATGAATAACTCAGCTACAACAGTTCAACGTCTTTTATCTAACTCTGTAAAGTTCTCTAAAACTATTTCTAATGCATTAAAAAATGCTAATGTAAAATTAGTAACAAGTATAGATGCTGGGACTGCAAAGACTTTTTCAGCTGTTAGAGGAAAAAACAAGCTAAATGACGTTTTATTAAACTTAACTAAATACGCCGAAATAAATGCTGAAAATATAACTATTAAGTATATATTGAGAGAAGATAATTCGTCCGTACACGAAATAACATCATTTATAAACGAGCTTATATCTCATCCTATTTTGCAACGTTGTAATTATCAAATCAGTTGCGATTTTAAATATGACACTTTAAGCACAAAGGTCCTAAGTGCAGCCGTTTTACTTTATGGGTTGTTAATCAAAAATCACTACTCTACAGTATTCTACGATGACCTATTACGAGCTAGATTAGCAAAAATAACAAAGGATAACCTTACAGCAGTCGAGCAGCACTTAGTTCTTCATGGATTCTATGACTTTTTAGCAAGTCCATCGGTAAAACAAGATTTAATCGTTTGGGGAATAGGCTGGCAAACTAAGTATTTACTTGAAAATTCACTTTTTTTCAACGAAAACAAAGTCGCATTCTTTGTTGTAGATAAGGAATATTTAACTTGCGATAAATACAACGATACCCCTGTATACACACCAGAAAGTATACTTAAGTCAGATTTACCGGTTTTAATATCTGCTTCACAAGGTTATGAGAAAATACAAAAAAGGCTATCTATGTATAACATTCCAGAAGAAAGAATTTTTAAGAAAGCTATACTTTAGAAATATTCTCAAGTAACTCAGAAAATACTATAAACATTTTCTACGGTACTAAAAAGTTTCAATTGTGTGGATATTTCATTATGAAAAGATGAAGTAATTAATACATCAAATAAATCGTTGCTTTCAAATAAAACATTCGGATTATAAACTTTTTTTCCTAAAAAAATAGTACCGTGCTTTTTTAGGTCATTATCAACAATATAATCACACTGAATATTCTCAATATTTAAAACTGATACAAGTGTTCTTAAAGCTTCAGAAGCACCAAAAAATACAATTTTATTTTTGGTCGATTTAAGTTTTAAAATATAAGGGATCTGCTCATTAATAAGCTGTTTTTGAGATTTTTTTATTCCCTTAAAAAAAGTTTGGCTTACAGAAATAAAATTTTCAACATATTTATTAGATTCTAACTCTAGCTCATCTATCAAAAGAGCCAACTTGTTCGACGTACTCTTCGCATATTCAACTTGTTGAATTGTATCTCCATAAGCTACGCCATATCTTAGCCTTTCTTCTGGTTGCCACTCAAACTCACTCAGCCCTTCCTGAGGGATAACAATTGGAATACACCCACATAATGACGCAAAATAGGTATATGCAGAATGTAAATCATAACAATAAAAGAATTTGGTTTTATTAAAGATCAAAGCTAATTCATCATGCGGGAGGCCATCTATTTGAATTGAGTTGCCGTGATCATGAACAATTTTCCTTCCTCGGCCTTTTCTCATCATATAACAGCTACCTTCTCTATCTCCACGCTTATTATTTTTATATATGTGTTTAATAAAGTAAGTTACATATAACTTATGTTTTGCTGCATAGCTAGAGTCTTTAAATACCTCTTGAAAAAAGAAATATAATTCATTCTCTCCATAGTTTATATTTCCTGTAAAAAAACCAGGTTTATTGAGAAACCACCTAACTACATGTGGACAGTTTAAAGGATTTGCACTAACGACTTCCATATAAATTACGATGAAGTCATTTAGGTCTTTAGTAAAAATTGTAGGCGTATTAAAACTTGAGCAAACATTAAAAGGCGAAACTTCGTCGTGCCAGAGAAATGCATTTTCTCCTTGTTCATTTAATATATGACATAGTCGATGCATCGCAATAACACCACCTACATTTTCATCAAAACTAGGAGCGAAAATGATATATTTTTTATTCATTTTGGTTTAATCAATTAACGGCTTTAGCATATAAAACAGCCTCTGCGCCAGTGTCTGTATAATAGTCAAAGTTAAATGTATAGCCACATCCTAAACTTAAGATAAAATTAGGTATCTCCACCAAATCAACATCTTTATGATAAACACAAATAGCCAGCTTAGGTTTATACTTTATTATTGATTCCCTTGCGCCTTCCAACGCTTTGAGTTCCGCTCCTTCTATATCCATTTTTATAAAATTTACTGCACTGCCTTCCTCATTTAGAAAGTCATCTATTGAAATAGTTAATATATTATTCTCTTGAGCCGAGGAATTTTCTGAGACTGTGGACGCATTTCCATTATCCTCAAAACAAAGTTCAATACCTGAACGATCCCATAATGCTTTCTTAACAATAGAGATATTATTCCTAAAAGATCCATTATGAGATAAAACGTCTTCAAATTTATTAATATTGCTTTGTAAAAACTCAAATGAGTAAACTTTTTTTGCACCAAAAGCAGTAAAATAAATTGCCGTATCACCATTTGCAGCTCCGCAGTCTAAAACGATATCACCGTCCTCAACACGTAACCAATCCCGATAAGCATATTGTTCCATTTGAAAATTTATTGTATATCCAAGTGGATCTGAAGGGATATATACTTTCCTACCTTTGATTGTATCCTGAATAAAATTTGGAATTGATTCAGAACTTAACTGGACTGCTTTTTCGTTACATTTATTAAAAAAATCATAGTCAAAAGGAAGTCTATTGCTATAACTCTTAATATAATTAAAAGCTATATAATTGATGTATCTTTCCTTACTGTAAGAATCATTTAGGTAATCATACGCATCACAAAATGCATCTAAATTGCTAACAAAGTAGTTCCCACGATCTATTATTGTAACAATTGGCTTATATTGTGTTATATATGAACCAGTTAAATAACAAAAAATTCTTGTTAAGCGTTGAGTCAAAACTTGGAAAAAATTTATCAGCTTAATTCTGCGGCTTACAAATGGCCGAAATTGATTTGTACATGCATTAACTAAAGGCTGAGCAGATAGCTCATTGATTTTTTTTATAAGTTGAGAATGAAAATCACTCATTGAAACTCCATTTTTAATCTATTCGTCTAGCGAAAGTAAGTGCTTCTACAATTATATTAAAGCTAATTGTTCATCGTTCAGAAAGTCACAATGTGTCTTATAATTCTCTAAAAAATACTCTTTCATATCAATAATGTAATCTTGCCAAAGCGAGAAAAGCTCATCAAATTGTTCTAATGTAAATGCTTCATTTTCATAACTATAAAGCAATGTAATTAGTGGGCAGTGATAATATAATAACGAGCCTTTCATCATATGGTAAATATGACCTAATGGTGAATTTTTAAATGAATACACATACCGTTGCTGTCTTTTAAGTAAATCTGCGGCTTCTTTGATTGTTGTATAAGGTTCGTTACTAATAACTAATAAATGGCTGCACATATCAATAAAGCGCTGTATTTCGTAATCTTCATCATTTAATTTATCCAAACTCAGGTTTTCAAAGTATCGCTTCTTGATTAACTCTACCAAAGGAGGCTTATCTAAGCTGTTTTCTGAGTCAATTAATTCATCCGCAGCTAATGAAATAGCGCCTTTAATTTTAGCCCCGTTACCAATATTAAATACATCAGCCAAGGGGTTTAACTCTACTAGTTTTTCCAACTGACTATGTGAAATTTTATATAAGTCGTTAGTATAAACAAAACCATCACCTAAATTACCCGGTAGAGTTTTCTCCGTAACAGGTGCACACCCAATACCCTCTTCATCGCCTTTATCTTTTTTATAAAAGCTATGATCACTATGATGCTTTCCAGAAGGTAAACTTCCATTATCAACACCAAATAGATAAACATTCTTAAAACCAAAATTTAAGAAAAATGACAGCGCAGTATTAGAGACAAGTGGGTTGCTATATGGAATTAATGGCAATGTTTTAGAGCGATTTTTTAATGATAGAAAATTAATTAAATCAGTCCCCCCCTCATTACCTTTCAGCGCTAACCCAGACCATTCATATAACTCTGTCGTCTTAGGGTGAACCATATTAACGGCTAATAAATTAACTCGTTTATACGCTTCGATTGGTAAGGAGTCAGCGACTATCTTATAATTAGCGTAAGGCCTTTCTACTAATACATGAAAATCAGCTTGAATACCTATTCGCTCTAAAGATACTAGAGCAGACCCTGCAGCTACAACAATCCCTTTATTTTGATTGTTTTTTAAATAGTCAATAGCCTCATCTAACGATGGGCCATTGCCAACTAAAAACACTGGAATATCTAATAACGAAGCCGGTAGTTTGTCTTTATTCGTAAGAAAAAATTGGTTACTTTCAAGGTGAGAAATTGAGTGAGCAAACCCAGTTATTGCATCATTAAAAAAACCATGTCCCATTTGGAAGCGGAAGTAATCCGCAGCCCAGTTGGCTATTAACTCATTAATGTCACGTCCTGGCGTATGTTGATAACAAAAGCTTCTGACCGCTGAAAACGCCCCTATATCTTCAACTACACTTTCTAAATCTTGAATGAACGTGTTTTTATCTGCTCCCAGATTAAAGAAAAGACAATTTCCTTGAACATCAATTTTTTCAATAACATCAAACCAATCAATACAAAATAAACTTGCATAAAACTGCTCTAGATCAGGCTCAATAATAAATAAATAATCGAACTCAGTATGCTTTAATAATTCTGGTATGTGATACCCTAATCCTACGCCAAAAATAATACCTGATGGAAAATCACCAGGTAATTGCTCTATTTTTTTCTCGTCAAACTCTCTCAATTTACGCATAAACTGACCAAGTTTGACCATATACTCAGTGTGAAGGCGTTTATCTGAACTGCTATCCGGATACCCTGTATAGTCCGTTAGACTAAGAACAGGATGGGCAATCTGGCGTTTAACTTGCTCTTGGCTCTGCTCAAGCGGGTTCTGAGAATAAAGGGGGGCTGGGGCATTTTCAGGTATTATATTGCCATGACCACTTAGCGTTACGTGAATACAGAAATCATCTCGTAATGTTAAATTAGATAAAGCACCTATAATTTCAGGGTAATACTGTGTGAAGCACTGCCAATTTCTTTCAAAACGTTGATTTGCTTCAGTTGCAAAAATAGCTTCTCGCTCTTGATGTTTAATTGTATCTTCTAGCTTTTCTGATAATAGGTTAAGCTCTTCATTAATATCATTACTATTCATCGTTGCTATTACCTATTTGATACTTTTATAAACATTTATTTTTTTCTGCGTATTTAAGTGAACACCAATCTTTTTTGCAATAACGCCTTTTCTCTGTATTAACTCCTGTACTGTCGTATTTAACCGTGTTGAGAAGTCAGATAAAAAAAGAGCATCATCTTCAGTTAATACTGTCGGGGAATTGAATACATTTTTTAATAAATCATCTAATTGGTTTAATTCACTTTGAGCTGAATCAATATCATCTTCGAGTATGTATTGATTGATTTTTGATAACTTAGGAAGCAATTGTGATAACAGATTAGCCGACATTCGCGTCTATACCATTCTCATTTAGTGTTTGTTGGCGAACATCATGCGGAATTGCATCCCAAGCAGATTTAATCTCTTTTAACAAATTAGAAACCTCATCAACTATTTCAGGATCATTCTTTATAGTTGCATCGACTAAACGGTCAATCATATATGAATAAAGTGCATATAAATTCTCGGTCACTTCGCCACCTACTTCAAAATCTAAGCACCCTCGCAAGGCCTCGATTATGGCGGTTGCCTTAGATAAGTGTTCTGCTTTTGCTTCCATGTGCTTCTTTTCAATGGCTACTTTTGACATTACCATTTTTTCAATAGCACCCGCCATTAACATTTGGATAATTTCATAGCGATCCGCACCTGCAACTCGAGTCTTAAGTGCTTCTTTTTGATAATTTTTTACTTTTGCATTATACATATTAAAACCTTTTAAAATCAAAAATAGTCATTATGATTTGTTTCTTGTAAACCCAGGCAAGCTAGATAGTTGTGCGCTAAGGTAGGTCTGCGTTGATTGCATTTGTGCCAATAAAACATCTAACCCAGAATACTGTTTTCTTAGTCGCCCTTCTAACTCACCCATTCTAAACTCATGATTAATAACATCATCTTCTAAATCATCAATTTGAGTATTTAAGTTTGTTTCACGTTGCTTCATTATTCCATCCGAATCAACGTAATTTCCTAATAATTCCTCAAATTGTTTTGCTAGACCGTTATCACCAGCAAATGCTTTGCCAATGTCGTCAAAATTTTCATCCATAGCAACACTCAGGCTACGCACGAGTGATGACTTTTCTAAGTAACCATCTTTCTTAACACCTAAACCAATATCAAATATACTCTTAAAAGGACCAGAATCTGTTAAGTTAGTCGAAAGTGTATTCACAAGCTGTGAACTTAATGAACGAATTGTCGCGTCACTATTTAGCGGCTTACCAACTCGAGATTGAAACCCTAACTGACCAACTACATTATTATAGTTTGCAATGAATTCATCGATTAGTTTTGTTGGACTCTCACGGTCATAACTAACCGCGAGCTTTGCTGTTTCACCATCAACACTTTGGCGTTTAGCTGTGATCGTCATATCTTGCACTGCATCTTTAAACGTATTGGTGTCGTTTGTTATTGAAATACCATCGACTTTAATTATTGCACTTTGGGCTTGATTTTCAGCAGCTATACCAATACCACCAGCACCGCCAGCGTTTGCTACGGTTGATACGTTATCAAGTTCGGCATTGTCATTAGTGATCACAAGATCATTGTTATCGCCAGTTACATTTGATGTTAAAACTAGCTTAGCCTCAGTGCCTGTGTTAATTATATTTGCTGTCACACCAAAGTTATCATCAGAGTCATTTATCGCATCACGTAATTCAGCTAGAGTAGCGCCTGCATCCACAGTTAAATCAAAGCTTTTGTCTGGGCCTGCAGCAAAAGAAAGCGTTCCTCCAGAAGCACTAACCACATCA
This sequence comes from Pseudoalteromonas sp. NEC-BIFX-2020_015, assembly GCF_012952265.1. NCBI lineage: Bacteria > Pseudomonadati > Pseudomonadota > Gammaproteobacteria > Alteromonadales > Pseudoalteromonadaceae > Pseudoalteromonas > Pseudoalteromonas sp. NEC-BIFX-2020_015. Next base: position 38,245 of record NZ_JABCJL010000008.1, on the reverse strand, counting down.
TCAGTGGTTGTAAAAAGCGAGTCATTGGAAACAGCACGGCTGCCCTGAGCGAGCGCTACAACTTCGATTTTAAAGTCGCCAGGCGTAATATCTTTTGTTGGGGTAACTGAAACGAGATCGCCGTCATCACTGGTTGGTTGCGTGATGTTAGCAATTCGTTTATTGAAGTTATCTGGATCCGCTAGTTTCTCTATCGTATCTTGTAACTTAGAAAGTGCGCCTTTTATTTCACCAATAGCAGAAAGCTCTACTTTGAGTGATTCTTCTTTTTTTACAAAGGCATTCATTTTTGGAACATTTTCAGCGGCAACTGATGCGCTAATGATACTTTCGAGATCCAGCCCCGATCCAATACCTGCGGATGTAATTAGTGGCATACTTCTCTCCTACTATCTGTTCCAAAAAGTGTTAGGCGGTTTGATTCAATAGCAAACCTTTGTTAGTAAGTTTATCGGCAAATTCATCTAAAGCTTTAGCTACTTCTCTAAATTCTTTAGTCGGTATTTCACGAATAACCTCTTCGCTTTTCTTATCAAATACTTTGATAATCGGCGGATCACCATCTTCATCAAATTCAAACACTAAATTAGTTGAAGTAACGGGTATATATTTATTTAATTTTTCTAAGTTCTCTTTTACTTCTTCGATCAGCGCTTTTCTTTCACCTTCTGAATCTAGCTCTTTGCCGTCTTCAACAAACGCAGGTTCTCTTCCAGCAATTTTTACGCCACCTTGTTCAACATTTACTTTTTTATTAACTTCATTTAATTCACTTTTATTTGTAAAAGATGAATTAGCAGACAGATTTTCGTTTGATTTGATTATTGCACTTAAATCAGCCATGGTAGGTCTCCTTCAAAACACAAACAAAGTATAAGTCATTATCAAGCAAAAGCTCAATAATGACTTAGAAACCCATTAGCCTAGTAACGACAGTGCTACTTGTGGACGCTGGTTTGCTTGACTTAGAATCGATTGGCTTGCCTGTTGAAGTATTTGTGACTTTGTTAGACTCGCTGTCTCAGCTGCGAAATCAGTATCTTTTATACGTGATTTTGCTGCACTTAAGTTCTCAGAGATATTTGATTGGTTACGGATTGTTGATTGGAATCGGTTTTGTACCGCACCAAGCTCCGCACGTTTTTTATCAACCACAGCAATCATCGCATCCATACCAGCCATTACAGCTTGTGCATTTGCTTGAGAAGATACACTGATCCCCGACGCTGAAAAGACTGATGAGAAAGCAGTTTCATCTGCAGATGCACCCACTTGTGTACTAATTGTACCCGCTGTAGCACTTAAACTTGCACCCGTTACAGCACTCGCAACACTGGCAATACCTGACATAGTAAAGCCGCCGTCAGCTGCAATAGAATTAGCCGTGCCACCAACATCTTTCATACTAAAGCTAATATTTTGAATCGCATCAGCACCTACTTGAAAGTTGGCAGAAAATGAGCCATCTAATAAGTTTTGACCACCAAACGTAGTATCGGCAGCTACACGGTTTACTTCTGACGATAATGAACGAATTTCTTCTTGGATAGCCAAGCGATCTTCATCGGTATTAGAACCATTTGATGCTTGCTGTGCCAATGTTCGCATACGCTGAAACATAGATGTTGTTTCATCAAGCGCACCTTCAGCAGTTTGTGCAAGTGAAATACCATCATTTGCGTTACGATTACCTTGATCTAGGCCGCTTATTTGGCTAGTCAAACGGTTAGATATTTGCATACCTGCAGCATCATCTTTCGCACTATTAATACGAAAACCTGATGAAAGGCGTTGAAAGGATGTATCTAGTTGGTTGCCAGACTTCATTAACTGGCGTTGTGCGTTCAAAGAACTCACATTAGTATTTACATATAAAGCCATAATAGCCTCCGCTTTATCATTTTAAATAGAATAACGACGGGATACCCCTACCCTGTTATTATTCCAGACTGAGAGTCCTAGATTTTTAGTTCTCTAAGTCAGTTATCGTCAGATAAAACGGAAACTTTAGCTTTATTTATAATTTTTTAACAATTCTATTTTATTTTAGCCCTGTAACAAGCTTAATGCAGCCTGAGGTCGTTGATTCGCTTGACCTAAAATTGTTTGGCTTGCTTGTTGTAATATTTGGTTTTTAGTTAAATTTGCTGTTTCCATGGCGAAGTCTGCATCTTTAATACGTGACTTAGCAGAGGCTAAGTTTTCAGAAATATTAGCTTGGTTTCGTATTGTAGACTGAAACCGATTTTGAACTGCACCGAGTTCAGCACGCTTTTTATCTACAACGGCAATAAGTGAATCCATTCCAGCCAAAACAGCTTGCGCGTTTACTTGTGACGACACACTAATACCCGCGGCTGTAAATACAGCAGAAAAATCTAAAGTTGTCGATGCCGTTGCACCATCAACAGAACTGACATTTGCTGCAAGTGTTGAAAGCGCCTTTCCACCTACTGCAGATGCTACACCTGCAACACCTGAAATAGTGAAACCACCATTAGCCGCTAATGAATTGGCCGTATCACCAACTGATTGCATACTAAACCCAATTGTTTGCACAGCATCAGCGCCGACTTGAAAGCTTGCAGAGTAAGAACCATCTAGTAAATTTTGGCCGCCGAATGTGGTATCACTGGCGATTCGATTAACTTCATCTGATAGCTGCCTGATCTCTTCTTGGATCGCAAGCCTATCTTCATCAGTATTAGAGCCGTTTGCTGATTGCTGTGCCAATGTTCGAATACGCTGAAATGTTGATGTAATTTCATCAAGTGCACCTTCGGCAGTTTGTGCTAAAGAAATGCCATCATTCGCATTACGATTGCCTTGGTTTAAGCCTAGGATTTGCGACTGTAAACGATCCGATATTTGTAAACCAGCGGCATCATCAGCAGCACTATTAATACGCAACCCAGATGATAAACGTTTAAATGATGTATCTAAGTCGTTTCCAGTTCTTTCTAGCTGTCTTTGTGCATTTAACGCACTGACATTCGTGTTTACAAATAAAGCCATAATAAACTCTCTTCTTATCTGTCAAATTAAAGCCACTTTAATTAAGTGGAATTTTGACAAAGTGACTAGTTACAGCAGCCAAGATATATTGGCCCGGGGCAATAAACTGCCACTTTGCAGGTTAATTTAAAAACTTAATAAGTATTGAGCAATCTTTAGGCCAACTTTATGATTATTTATTGACCCCATAAAAAAAGGGCCTTTAAAAGGCCCTTGAAAGATAAGTTTGAGAGTAGGTTTAAAACAAAAACATTGGCATAGTTTATGCTTTGTATATTATGTTCTTACAAATGTGAGAACACTTCAGGATTTTTAAGCGCCTCCGCTTTATCAATCCGTTTCAGCGCCTTTGTTAATACCCCATTAGACAAAGGCGCTACATTCTTAGTCAACTAATTGACGCCGCTTCAAAATTAATAAATCAGTTATTAACCTAGAAGACTTAATGCTGCCTGTGGGCGCTGATTAGCCTGGCTAAGAATTGTTTGGCTTGCCTGTTGTAGAATCTGCATTTTAGTTAAGTTAGCAGTTTCTTGTGCAAAGTCAGTATCTTTAATACGTGATTTTGCAGCACTTAAGTTTTCAGAAATATTCGATTGGTTACGAATAGTTGACTGGAACCTGTTTTGAACAGCACCTAGCTCCGCACGTTTTTTATCTACTACCGCGATAAGCGAATCCATACCCGCCATTACCGCTTGTGCATTGGCTTGTGAAGATACACTGATACCACCAGCAGTAAACACTGATGAAAATGCTGTTTCATCTGCTGATGCGCCTACTTGCGAACTAATCGTTCCAGCTGTAGCACTTAAGCTAGCACCGGTTACCGCACTGGCAACACCTGCAATGCCTGACATGGTGAAACCACCATTATCCGCTATAGAGTTAGCCGTTCCACCAACTGATGCCATACTAAAGCTGATATTCTGAACAGCGTCAGCGCCTACTTGGAAGTTAGCTGAGAAAGAGCCATCTAATAGGTTTTGACCACCAAACGTTGTATCTGCAGCAACACGATTCACTTCTGATGATAATGAACGAATCTCTTCTTGAATTGCTAAGCGATCTTCATCTGTGTTTGAACCATTCGCTGCTTGTTGTGCAAGTGTACGCATACGTTGAAACATTGAAGTTGTTTCGTCTAGTGCACCCTCAGCAGTTTGAGCTAATGAAATACCATCGTTTGCGTTACGGTTACCTTGGTTAAGGCCATTAATTTGTGACGTTAAACGGTCAGAAATTTGTAGACCCGCTGCATCATCTTTCGCACTGTTGATACGAAAACCTGATGATAAACGTTGAAATGATGTATCTAGTGCATTACCAGAATTGTTTAATTGTCTTTGTGCGTTTAACGCGCTAACATTTGTATTTACATATAAAGCCATGATATCTCTCCCGAAGTAAACTTATCATTTACTCTCAAACTTACTGGATTAAGCAGTGGTTGTTATTTTCAACGCTTTGCTTGGTTAATTAAGTTATCGGTCTACTCAAAAAATCCTTTAGCTTTTTTTTAAGTTTTTTTAATAAAAAACATTAATCCATTGTAATTTAATAACTTTTAAATTAAATACAATGGATTTCAATGGTCAAATAATGCAGAGATCACAACTGCTATTTTTTACTAAGATAATATTTTAGGAAGCTATAAGTGTCTAAATATAAAAGATATAAGTTTAAAGGAAGGAAAAAATAAGAGTAAGGCAACAGATTGCCTTACTCTTTGTACTTTATAGATAATCGAACAGTGATAAATTAGCTAAGCGGCCAAATGTTGCCTGCGAGGCTTGTAATGCAGTTTCTTGTTTGGTGAGTTCAGTTATGGCTTCGGCCATATCGAGTTCAACTAAGTCAGCTCGCGATGCTTTATTATTCACATCACGATCGCTGTTAGAGTCTGTTACCTTTTCCGTTGTATTAAGTCGCCCACCCAAACCGGCTTGCGTCAAAGAGACATTATTTTTTGCATTATCAATTTGAGTCATTGCATCAGCTAATACTTGCTCATAATCATCTTGGTTAATTGTGGTGTCAGTCAAGCCTGCGATTAAATCACTTAATGTATTTAAAATATTCTCTTTTTGAGGGGCTTCTAATGTAAAATCCACTTGCCCACTCGCTACAGGACTAATGTCAATTTCCATTCCTGCAAAGTTGATTGTTCCGTTATCAAAGCTACCTGATTCAATAATGTTCCCCCCCTGCTCTACTTGATATGTATTAGGGGTCCCCGCGGTCGTTATCACATTATATGTATTTGCGCCTGCGACTGCATTTGGATCTGCGTTATAACTCGCTTTGTGAAACGCATCAAACTCAGCCTGTTCTTTTACATAAACTTTGGCGCTTGTGATCCCACCGCTTGCAACACCATCATTGGATGTGAGGTTTAAGCGCGCATTTACTTTTTCAAACACATCAAAACCATTGTCGCTGGATTTTATTTCTACACCTTCAGCTACTTTGATCTTATGTTGGCCTTGATCACCGCCGTACTCATACTTACTCGACGTAGAATTAAAGCTGTAAGTTTGCGTGTTATCTTGGTAACCAGAAAAAATATACTTATTGTCTTCTGTTTTAGCATTCATTAAATCATGTACATTACTTTGAATTGATTTGATTTCTTCTGCAATACCTTGACGATCTATATCACTATATGCACCATTACCAGCCTGAATAGCTAATGTATGTGCTTTTTCAAGTGAAAGTTTGATATTTTCAAGCACACTCTCTTGAATATTTAAACGACTGGTCAACATAGTAATATTTTTACTAAATTGTTCATTTGTTTGAATTTTATCTGTATACAGTAATGCACGCGCAGTCGCTGAGGGGTCATCTGAGGCAGTTAAAACACGTTTTTGAGTATTAACTTGCTCTTGTGCTTTATTGACATTTTGTTGATTTTTCAAAATAGAATTCACACTACTTTGATACATTAAATTGTTTGATAAACGCATAATTACCTCGTAGCACCAAGTAAAGTGTCAAAAATAGTACGGGATGTCGCAAGCACCTGAGCTGACGCTGCATAAGATTGCTGAAAGCGCAGTAAATTGGCCGCCTCTTCATCAAGATTAACCCCTGATAATGATTCATACCAAGCCTCTGATTGTTTTGCTAACGCTTCAAAGGCTGCACCATTTGTTTTTGCTTGGTTAGTTACAACGCCTACATCGGTTACTAAAGCCCCATAAGCTTGATTAAAGGTCTTATGATTATCTGCTGTCGCTGTGGTGACAACATTTTGACGTACTAACTCACCATTTTGTAACTCAGCAAGTTTTAACCCATTACGGTTATCATCAAAGCCACCTGTATTAAACTCTAATGTAAAGGTATCACCTGTTGCTGGCGTGCCTTCAATATTAAAATCAAAACCATAACCATCAAACGGAGCGCCTGCTTGAGCTAAAATATTCTCAGCCGGTGGCGTTATTGTAAATGTACTCGTACCGCTGCCGTCTGTAATTGTATACTCGTTTAAATTCGCTGTTTTAACTAAACTAACATCACCATTAGTCAGCCCTGGCGGTGTTGCTGTAAAACCACCGGAGTCAATACTCGTCACATCACCTACAGATATACTCGCTTCACTGGTGTTATTAATATCATTTGCGGTACGAATTGGAGCAGCTAATGCTAAATCTTCTGGCCTATTCGTTGCCATTTCTAAGCTAGATGCAGCCTGAGCATTCAGTTTTATCTGAAATTGATCATCAACGTTTCCCGTACCAGAGACATTAATCTGCAAACCAAACGATTCACCACTGGTAATCGTTGATGAATCAACAATACCGCCAACAATATTAGCCGTAGAGGCACTGCCGAGTGGCTCACCTTTATTATCAACAGGCTGAATTTCAACTGTCGTTGCACTGGTATAAGTAATAACAAAGTCACTTGCAGGTATTTCGCTGCCTTTGCCAGGCTCTAATGTGGCAGTCATTGCCGCTGTACCTGTATTAGCTTGATATGCAAACCCACCGGTTGTAGGTATAGTAAAAATATCGCCACCTAGCTCACCATTACCATCCATTCCAAGCCTATTTTGCTGATTAAATGCATCTGCAATCGCAAGTCCCATTTGCCCTAACTGGTTTTGTGCTGGTACTAATACATCATCACGAAATGCCAGCAGTCCACCAATTTTACCTTTTAGTTTACCTACATCAACTTCAAGCGGCACAGCTTTGCCGTCGTTTATATCTAGGTGAAGTTCTTTAAAGTTAGGATCAGGGTCACCGCGCATTGAAAATAAATTAAATGAACCACTTTGCATTACAAGTGCTTCTCCTGTGCCCATAAACACCAGTTTTTCACCATTAGGGCCGTCTAACGTTTCAATATCAACCAACTCTGATAACTCGCGTATTGCTTGATCACGTTCGTTAAACATGGAACTTGCATCAGCAGCATTTCGCGTCCCATTAACAGCTGCGACTTGTTTGTTAAGCTTGCTGATATTCTGTACTAACGTATTCGCTTCCCCAGAAAATATTTCAAGCTGCTCGTTCACAATATTTTTTTGATCAAATACGATCCCAGATAAACGCTCCATTTGACTAATTAAATTTTGCGCATCAGTCATTACTAGCGAGCGGGCAACCGTTGAAGAGGGCTGATTTAAACTCTCCTGCACATTATTAAAAAGGGAGTTTATACTGGTAGATAAGCTATTAGACTCTTGAGAGAATAATGTATCTACTCGGCCAGCTTCGCTAACAAATTGATCAAAGAATGCTTTATTTGAAGTATCGCGATTTAGTTGTTTTTGTGCGAACTCATTAAGTAATCTGTACGTATCACCACGACCAACTTGATTATCGATCATAGTCATGTGCTCTGTACGCTCGCGCACATAGCCCACTGTATTTACATTGGCAATATTCTTGCTGGTCGTTTGCAGTAATTCTGTATTAGCACGTACACCAGAATTAGCAATGTCTAACAAATTAAACGACATTTTAATTTACTCCTTGGCGAACCAATGTTGCCGCCAATGTTTTAAGCTCAGTGCGATTAAGTACCTGCTTAATTTTATCGGCATAATTGGGGTCGGTTGCATACCCCGCTTTTTGTAATGAATCTAAAAAAGCGGCAGGTTTTGCGGTATTTTGTAAGGCTTCTTGATAACGTGGGTTTTGCGTCAAAAATTCAACAAAGTCATTTACACTGTCTTTGATTGAGTCATAGGCTCTAAAGCTAGCCTGTTTTTTAACAGGCATACCTTCTTCAAATTCAAGTGTAACTTTACTGGCTTTATCACCTTGCCAGCTTCTATCTGACTTAATATTGAATAAATTAAATGAGCTATTACCATCACTTTTATTAATAATGTGTTTACCCCAGCCAGTCTCAAGTGCAGCTTGTGCAACCATTACAGCAGGGTTTAACCCTATTTTTTCTGCGGCTGTTTTAGCGTGCTCCCACACACTTGAGATAAACTCTTCAGCATTTTCAAACTGTGGTTTTTGCTGCTTTTGCGCTTTACTGGCAGAGGCTGAGTCAACGCTAGCATCAGTACTTTTACCGTTTGCACGGTTATCACTTGAAAACTCATTAACTGAGCGCAGTACAGACCCTGGCATAAAGTTTTTAGTATCTGGGGAGAGTTGTTGAACAATAATATCAGCCAAACCTAGCGAGCCTTTTGAAGAAAGCTCAACGGATAGTTGCTGGTCATGCATTTCTTCAAAGAACTTTACACCGCTTGAATTAAATGGACTTTCTTTATCCTCAAAGGCTTCATTTGCTTTGCGCATACTTTTAAGCAACATTTGCGTAAAGATAGATTCAAATTGTGCCGCTGCTTTTTTCAGCGCTTCTTTAGACGCTTCAGGCGAAGCCCCGCCCTTTAAGGCCTCTTGACGAAGTGAGTCAAGATTCCCTAAATCAAAGAAGTTTTGTTTATCGAGATGATTAGTATCCATCAGCAATTTGACACAATAGTTAATAATACTACTAACAATGCAATAATTGAGCCAAATATCATATTGGCGTGTTGGCGTGTTGGCGTATTGGCGTGTTGGCGTGTTGGCGTGTTGGCGTGTTGGCGTGTTGGCGTGAAAGTAAAACAAGTATGCTAGGTGGTTACAAAGTAAAGTTAGCCTCGGCTAGATTTTTTATCCAGTAAACAAATGTCTACAATATCGCGAAGGCGGTAATGTAGACATTCGTGAATGTCACTAATAGATCACATGTTAAATCACAACAAGCTGTCCATTTATTGCCCCAGCTTCTTTTAGTGCTTCTAAAATGGCCATTAAATCACCAGGTGCTGCGCCCACTTCATTAATAGCACGCACTAAGTCATCAAGGCTTACACCTGGATTAAAAACAAAAGCACGCGAATCATCTTCGTTCACATCTATTATACTTTGATTAGTAACGACCGTTTCCCCTTCAGCCAGTGGGTTTGGCTGCGCCACATTTTGCTGCTCTGCAATTGTTACCGTTAAACCACCATGAGTAATTGCCGCAGGTTGTAATTTTACATTTTTGCCAATCACAATCGTACCAGTGCGCGAATTAACAATGATTTTTGCGGCGGTATCAGCAGGCTTAAACTCTAAATTTTCAAGTGTTGATAAGTAAGAAACACGTTGCGATGCATCTCTTGGAGCAATTACACGTATTGATGCGGCATCTATCGCTGTTGCGCTATTTGGCCCGACCAGATCATTTATCACCTGCTCTAAACGTTTTGCCGTTGTAAAGTCAGGGCGATTTAAATTAAATGTAATGTAGTCGCCTTGCATAAAAGGGCTTTTAATCGCACGCTCCACCGTCGCACCATTTGGAATACGCCCCACTGTGGGTGTATTTATAACAACACGGCTACCATCGGCCCCTTCAGCGCCAAGTCCACCAACAATTAAACTCCCTTGCGCTATTGCATACGTATTACCATCAACCCCTTTTAGAAAGGTTTGAATTAAGGTACCACCACGTAAACTACCCGCGCTGCCAATTGAAGAAACGGTAATATCAATTCTTTGTCCTGGTTTTCTAAATGCGGGCAATTCTGCATGGACTGCAACAGCAGCCACATTTTTAATTTTTGGTTTTAAAGTAGCTGGTAATGTAATACCAAAACTATTTAACATACCTTTAAAGCTTTGTTCAGTGAATCGGCTTTGCTCACCAGTGCCAGGTAAACCTACAACCAAACCATACCCTACGAGTTGATTTGAACGAACACCTTCAACCATTGATACATCTTTAATACGCTCTGCAAAAACATTGGCGTGCCAACCTAATAAGCAAAGAGTAATTAATACTTTAAAGCCATTCATAATAACGATCCTTTAAAAAGGGAACAGTGCACTACTGAAGAACTGCGTTAACCAACCCGCACTTTGAGACTCTTGTAATTGCCCTTTGCCTGAATATTGAATTCTCGCATTAGCAATGCGATTAGAGGTAACTGTATTATCTGCAGTAACATCTTGTGGACGCACAAGCCCTTCGAGTCGAATAAACTCTTCACCTGTATTCAACGTCAGCCACTTTTCACCACGAATCACTAAATTTCCATTTGGTAACACACGCATTACGTTTACTGAAATATCACCAAATAAACTATTTGATTGGTTTGATTTTAAATCGCCATTAAAAGACGAGCCACTGCCAATGCCAAATTGAATGCTATCGCCACCAATATTAACCGGCAACCCCCCTAACCCAACAACAGGATCAAGACTTGCGTCACTTGTTTTATCAGTTTGAGTTTTTGCAGCTTTTGATGACTGTGTTGACTCTTGCAGTTTCACCGTAATAATATCGCCTGTGCGCAGTGCTTTTTTATCTGAATAAAGATCATTCGATAAATAACTATCAAATAGTGAACCTGTCGCTACAACTTGCTCTGTTGCAGGCTCTGGATACATAGGCGCATAGTAAGGGTCATCCTGAACCACATCAGTATTTTGGCTTGTCATACAGCCACTTAAAAATAATACACCCGTTAAGGTTATGGTAAAATTACGCATCACTTTGCCCCTAATCATTAAAGTTGCTGATTGATATAACTCATCATTTCATCCACAGCTGAAATAACTTTTGAGTTCATTTCATAAATACGCTGCGTCTCAATCAAGTTAACCAATTCTTCGGTCACATTAACATTAGACGTTTCTAATGCGCCTTGTACCACAGAACCTAAGCCTTCAAGACCTGGATTACCTTGCACTGGAGCACCACTGACGGCAGTCTCTGTATATAAGTTTTGACCAACAGGCTCTAAACCCGATGGATTAATAAAATCACTAATTGTTAGCTGCCCAATCACGACATTCTCAGCCTGCCCTGCAACACGTACAGATACTTCGCCGTCTTGCGAAATTGTGATGGACTGTGCATCATCAGGTACATTCATTTCAGGTTGAACCGGAAAACCTGCACCAGCGGTTACAATTCGACCATCTTCATCTGTCGTAAATTGGCCGTTTCGCGAATAGGCAATATTGCCATCTGGTTGTAGTATTTCGAAAAAACCAGGACCCGAAATCATCCAATCTAAGGAGTTTTCAGTGGTCAACATATTACCTTGAGAAAAGTTCTTTTGGTTGGCAACAACCTTAGCACCCGCACCAAGCATTAAACCTGATGGCATTTCTGTATCTTGCGATGAACGACCACCCGGCTGGTTAATATTTTGATAAAGTAAGTCTTCAAACACCGCTCGGCTCTTTTTATAACCGACAGTACTGGCATTGGCTAAGTTATTTGAGATCACCGAAATATCGGTTTGTTGGGCATCTAAGCCTGTTTTACTGATCCACAATGCAGGATTCATTTTTGTGTCCTCTCAATAAGGTTAAACAATGCGCATCAACTGAGTTTGACGTTCGTCAATTTCTTCAGCTGTTTTCATTAACTTAACTTGTAATTCAAATTGGCGTTGATGGCTTATCATATCCACCATCTCATGTACGGGATTCACGTTTGACATCTCTAACATACCGCTCATCACTTTAACGTTTGGTGAGATATCACAAAACCCACATAAATCATCAATGAGTAACTCAGGCTTTGGTCTAAACAGGCCATCATTGCCTTTTTCAAGTTCAGAGTTATTTGCCTTAATGACCTTAAGGCGATCAACCACTTCTAAGAAGTTTGCTGGCGCACCTTGCGGGCGAACCTGAATCGCTCCGTCTTCACTAAACTCTAATTTTTCAATTGGTAACGGCAAAATGATCGGGCCACCCTCACCTATTACCTGACGACCATGACTCGTTATTAAAGCACCATCAGGGGTGATATTTAGTGTACCAACTTTGGTATAAGCTTCTTTGCCTGATGCATCTTGAACACTTAGCCAACCTTTATCGCTCAAAGCAATATCTAAATCACGGCCCGTTTCAACGATACCGCCTGAGGTCATGTTTGAACCTGGTCGCTCTTGCATTGAGAAAACGCGGGTAGGTAAACCTTCTCCAAAAGCTTGCATCGAACGAGCTTGTGCAAAGTCCGCTTTAAATCCAGTCGTATTGGCATTTGCTAAATTGTTTGCTTTGAGCGCGAGGCCCCGCATACTTTGCTTAGCCCCAGACGCTGCAATGTAGACCATCTTGTCCATAACATCGACTCACGTTAAAATTCTATAACGTAATAAATGCAAGATAAGTGCCACAATAAATTGACGCTAATTTAAGCTAAGGCCCACGGGCAAAGAATAAGAATAAATTAGGCAAAGCAGTAATCAAATCGGGGGATTAAAAAAGGCCGCCAATTGCAGGCAGCCTAGGTGTCGGATCGTAAATAAGAACCTTACAGTATTAACTCTTAACTTAAGTTCAAGTTAATGATTAACGGATCTGCAAGATTGCTTGTTGTAATGTAGAGTTAACTTCAAGTGCACGTGAATTTGCTTGGAAGTTACGTTGTGCACTGATCAAATCAACCAATTCATTGGTTAAGTTTACATTTGACTGCTCTAGAGCCGATGAGTTAATTGAACCCAATGTACCTGACCCTGGCTCACCAGCAATTGGCTCACCCGATGTTAAGCTCTTTTTCCATGAAGTATCACCTGCTTGCTGTAGGCCCTGTGAGTTTGAAAAGCGAACCATAGCCACTTGGCCTAAGAATGAGGTATCACCATTGCTGTATGACGCAACGACCTTACCATCTGTACCAATATCAATCCCCGCTAAACGCCCCACTGTCGCACCATCTTGTTCAAGTGCTTTAACTTCAAAACGACTTGCGTATTGAGTCGGTACTTTATTACTCGTACCTGCAGAGTCACGCCAATTTACCGTAATTTCGTTCGGAAATTGTGCGCCATTACTCAATAAAGTGCTTAAACCTGCCGCAGCACCTGATGGCAATACTACATCAGGAAAAGTTGTTTCTGGCGCTGCTACATCAGGTAAACCTGCGGCAGTAAATTGCAATGAATCAATCGGGGTATGTGCTCCAGTTGCTGTTGCAGCACCCGTTATATCAAACGGTTGTTTATCCATCGTGGCATAAACACTCCAGCTATTTGCATTGGTCGCAGGATCTTGCTTTACAAAAAATAACTGCGCAACGTGAGGCTGACCTAACGAATCATAAATTGTTGTAGACGTTGACGAGTTATAACTCGTGCTATCGGTAGGATCAAATGTAGAAGTAGTAGGCACATCTGAACGCGAATCTAAATTCATTGAGCTATAAATATTGCTCGTATGACGCGGTGCTCCTGATGCATCAGGGATCTGAATCGGTGAAGTCGTACTTAAACTTACAGATGTTGTATTGCCTGTAGAAGGGTCAACAGGGAAGCCTTGCAAGTAATTACCACGTGCATCAACAACAAAGTTATCTTTATTGAGCTTAAAAGCACCTGCACGAGAATATGAAAAATCTTGCGATGCTATATCTTCACTCATTGCAAAGTAACCTTCACCCGTGATTGCTAAATCTAATGAGTTTTGAGTAAACTTAAGTGAACCTTGGTGGAATTGTTGCGCCACCATGGTGGTTTGTACACCATCACCATTTTTTGTTTTGCCCGAGCTAAAAACTGACGATGCATACACATCAGCAAATTCAGCGCGCGACTCTTTAAAACCGGTCGTATTTACGTTAGCAATGTTATTTGCAGTTACATCCAAATCTTTTTGTGCGGCTGCAATGCCAGTTAATGCAATATTGAAGCTCATAATTCACCTCTAATCTGTCAATGTTTAGCCGAAAGAAGGCTAACTAATTATTAAAATTTCTACGCGATTTCTGCAACGTCAGTTAGCCTAACCGCACCTTCTTTTGTGTTAACGATAATGCCATTAGCACCATTAATATTCACACTTTCGATATTCTTAAAAGTTGCAACAGGTAAACTTGTAAACTCACCATTAAGCTGCCCTTCTGCTTTAATTTTGTACTCACCTGGAGGTAAACGTTCCCCATCGGCATTTTTACCATCCCATGCAAAACGCACAGCACCCGCTGGTTGAGCCCCCATATCAATGGTACGTACCAACTGCCCTGAAGAATCTTCGATTCGTAGCATCAAGCTTTCAACTGGGCCTTCAGCAACAGCAGTCCCGCGAGCATCACCTGTGTCATTCAAATCTAACTTATCAGACTCTAATAACGCCTGCTTACCCACTAGAGTTGAGGCTTGTAATGCTGAATTCGATGTCATTGACGCTGCCAGTGACTGAAAGTTGCTATTTAAATTCGAGATCCCTTCAGCCATAGTAAAACTGGTCATCTGTGCGATCATCTGATCATTGTCGGCCGGCTTACTAGGATCTTGAAATGACAACTGTTGAGTTAGCAGCGAGAAAAAATCTTCTTGCGTTAACTCATCGCTTTTTTGCTCGCTCGCTACCTGTTTATCTTGCCACTTGAGCGAATCTAAATAGGTTGACGATGCTGTGCTGATATCGTTACTCATAACCTTTCCTCAATTACCGCTGCCCAAGCAACAGTGTTTTGCTTAACATTTGCTTTGCTGCATCAGCAACTTGCACATTTGTTTGATAAGAGCGTGAGGCAGAAATCATATTAGCCATTTCTTCAACGACGTTAACATTAGGTTTGTAGATATAACCATTTTCATCCGCACTTGGATGGTTCGGGTTATATTCTATTTGCAGTGGCTTATTACTCTCCACGATCCCTAACACTTTTACGCCAACAGACGACCCCTGTTTGTTGCCGTGCGATTCCGATGCTTTACTCAACTCCGCAGCAAACACAGCGTGGCGTGCTCGATAAGTCTTGTCTTGGCTTGAGCTAATAGTATTGGCATTAGAAATATTACTGGCTGTGGTATTTAAGCGTACATTCTGTGCACTCATACCTGTACCTGAAATATCGAAAACGTTATATAAACTCATGCTTAGGCTCCTTGACTACCGAGGGCTTTTTTAAGGCCTTTAATTTTACCGCTCATAAACTGCAGGCTTGCCTGATACTCTAATGAGTTCTTTGTATACAAGTTTCGTTCCACTTGTATATCCACTGAGTTACCATCACCTGTATCTGTTTGATTTGGCGAGCGAAACATTTCACTATTACCTACATAACGACTGCCGCCGGCAATGTGTTTAGCGTTGGTTGTTACCATGCTGTTGCCGCTTTGCTGGTGGCTTTTTGCCGTTTTAAGTGCAGACGCAAAATCGATATCTTTCGCTTTATAGCCTGGCGTATCAGCATTAGCGATATTGGTTGCTAATAACTCTGCTCGCTGCGAACGGATCAACATTGCGTGAGGATGCACCCCAAATGCTTTATCAAAACTGATAGCCATAACCATCTCCAAAAAATTGACTTAAGATGATTAATGCAAAAGGCGAGCCAGTTTAATGAACACAATAAAGGAAGGATTAACTTATTAATTATAAAGAAAAACGGTGCTTATACGGCACCGTTTTTTTAGGAGTAGCTAGAAGTGAATTAGTTATTTTTTTTGATAAATAATTCCAGGGTTGCACCTAACCATATCAAACTCATCACTGAGTCCCGACATTGACTCTGACGCTCCTAAAAACAAAAAGCCCTTAGGATTAAGCGCTTGAGCAAATTGGGCGATAATTTTTGCTTTCACTTCAGGTGAAAAATAAATCAATACGTTACGGCAAAAAATAATATCAAACTTCCCCATCAGCGCATACGAGTCCAATAAATTTAGGTGTCTAAAACTAACCAGTTTTTTAATAGGATCGACAACCTGCGCCATGCCATTGCCGCTGTCTTTAAAAAACTTTTTACGGCGCTCTACTGACAAACCACGAGCTAAAGCGAGTGAATCATATTCTGCATGTTTACACATATCTAGCATCGTATTAGAAATATCAGTACCAATTATCTGAGCACCCATTTTTAATACACCAGGCTGCTTAGCCTGAAATTCAGCAACCGACATTGCAATTGAGTACGGCTCCTGCCCAGAAGAGCTCGCCGCAGACCATATTTTTAATGGCCTACGTAACTCTTTATGCTCAGGAAACAATTTAGATTGCAATAACTCAAAAGGATATTGATCCCTGAACCAAAGTGTTTCATTTGTTGTCATTGCATCAACAACTGCAGCGCGTAACTGACGCTCATGTGGGCTGAGTGTTTTACTAACCAATTGCGAAAGCGATTCAACTTTAAAGCGCACCATTAAAGGCGCAAGTCTACTTTTAACTAAATAAAGCTTATTATCGCCTAACACAATGCCGCATTGTTGCTCTAAAAAAGAACGAAATTGATTATACTCGCCTTGCTCTAAATGCTTATTTTCCAAAGTAACACCACCTATCAGAATTAGTCACAATGAACCCATTTTTTTACTGCTGTTGCCAATTCATCTGGGTTAAATTTTGCAATAAAGTCATCAGCACCGACTTTTTCAATCATTGCTTGATTAAACACACCACTAAGCGATGTATGTAAAATAACATGTAACGGCGCAAGTTTTGGATCAGCTTTAATTTCAGCGGTAAGAGTATAGCCGTCCATTTCAGGCATTTCTACATCTGAAATCAACAAACCAACACGTTCAGTAATATCATGTTTGCAATCAAGTTCTGCAATTTCACGAAGACGAATTAATGCCTCTTTACCATTTTTAGCGAGTTCAGTTTGAACACCTAAGGGTTCCAGAGCACGTTTTACTTGGTTACGCGCAACGGCTGAGTCATCAGCAATAAAGACGATACGCTCACCTAAGTCTTTTTGAATTTCACCATCACTAGCGATTTCGGCGCTAACTTCTGTATTTACAGGGCAGATTTCATTCAAGATTTTTTCTACATCAAGAATTTCAACCAACTCATTTTCAATTTCGGTCACTGCCGTTAAATATGAATATCGACCAGCCCCAGATGGCGGCGGCATTATTTTTTCCCAATTCATATTAACAATACGTTCAACACCACCCACTAAAAACCCTTGAACGGAGCGGTTATATTCAGCAATGATGATAAAACTATCTTTTATATTTTCGATTGCAGGGCCACCAACGGCCATAGATAAATCAATAACAGAAATTGTCTGCCCACGTATATGTGCAACACCTCGAATATACGCATTTGATTTTGGCATATTGGTTAAAGGAGGGCATTGTAGTACTTCTCTCACTTTAAACACGTTTATACCAAAGCGCTGCCGCCCTCTTAGCTTGAATAATAATAATTCAAGGCGGTTTTGCCCAACCAACTGAGTACGTTGGTTCACTGAGTCTAAAATGCCTGCCATTTCAATCTCCTAAAGAAAGCGAATAATAACGGAACAATAATTGCTTTCCTTCTTTAAAGCTACATAACATCGCGGGAGCGTCTATTCTTTGACGCTAAATATATATACCCTGTTTTCAACAATAAGCATAGTCGAAACATTATGAGTTTGTTAAAAAAAAGCCGAAGATACAGTGTTTTTTATTTTCTTGCTAGCCAATTTCTAGTATCACCTCTATACGCTCAATCTTACAGCAAGGAAGAATTACAAGAACTTGCGGTTTCGTATGTGGCTGATCAGTTAGGCCCTTCGCACCCAGAAACTCGCCAACTTAACGCACTCACCTTGGATAGCAGAATCCCTGATCGCAGTTGTCAAAGTCAACCTGTACTAACCATTCCAACAGAACCGCCCTTTAATCGTCAGGTCACAGTTCAAGTTAAATGTGATGATACGAATAGCTGGAGCCAATATGTTCACGTACGTGTCGTTGAGCTTTCTGCAGTAGTGGTAGCCAGTGAAAACCTCGCCAGGGGCGAAGTTATTCAAGATCATCATTTAAGTTTAATTATGAAGCCTAAACATTTTGTTAGAGTTCAGCATCTCCAAGACACACAGTTACTGATTGGCAGTCGTAGTAAACGAAATATACGCAGTGGTTTTCCTATTTCTATGAACCAAATATGTATGGTTTGCAAAGGCGACAACGTCACTATTTTTGCTGTGATCCGAGGGTTAAAAATTAAAGCTTCAGGTTTAGCCCTTGAAGATGGTACTTTAGGAGAGCAGATAAAGGTTAAGAATAAAAAATCAGGGAAAATTTTAAATGCCCGTGTTGACGGTGTAGAGTCTGTGCAGGTAAATATTTAAATTTCCATATTTATGCTAAAGTAACTAACATATATGCCGATAACTAGGCATCAGTTGGGTAATGTATAGGTTAAAATCATGGTAAGCCAAGTAAATAAAGGTCAACAACAGGCTAATGTGTTGGCCAATGCTAAACAGCAAAAAGTTGATTTACAAAATAATAGTTCACAAACAGCAGTGCAAACGGCGGCTCCTAAAGCTGCAACTGACTCTGTTAGCTTAACACCTCAAGCTCAGCAGCTTAAATCACTGCAAGAAAAAACACAGCAGTCATCTGGCTTTGATAGTAAAAAAGTTGAAGAGCTGAAAAAAGCAATCAGCGAAGGTAAATATCAAGTTGATACTGAAAAGTTAGCAAAAAGCATAGCTTCATTTGAGTTTGATGTGTATGGCTGATCATAATTCTTTAATATGCTCTAAGCTCACAATGCAGTTAAATTGCTTAACCTCATTGGCCAGTATTTTAGATGATGAATTAACAGCCATTGCATCTCGCCGTGGTGAAGGATTAAAAGATCTTGCCCAACAGAAGCTTAGTTTTTTAAGTAAAATTCAAACGCTCGATAAAGAACTAAAAACCTTAATGACGACTAATGATGAGCAATCAGCTGAACTCCCTGAACTTATTCATAATGTCCGAAAGCAACTAGAGTTTTGTAAGAAAAAAAACGACGTTAATGCTCATGCTGCTCATCAAGCAAATTTAACAGTTAGACAATTGAAAGATATATTAATTGGCGCGCCAACATCTATGACTTATGACCAAGGCGGCAGTGCTGTTCATGGTAATAATGAATTAGTTAGAAATCTAAAAGCATAAGCTTCTTCGTAACCAACACTTAAGATTATATTAAGCATTCCCTACTGCATCCAAATTTTAATGAAAGCGGCCCGTCATTTCTTTTAAAAAAGTCATACTTAGCACATATCAATAAAAATATAGCGCCTCGGGCATTGCATAACAAACTCTTAGTAATACGTTACTTTTTTAACTTCTCTTGGCTTAATTTCACCAATATATAAATCATGTACCCGCTTCATATCAAGATGCAACTCTGTAGCGTAGGTGTCGCCAACAGCATATGTTTTAACGACCTGCGCGCCTTTAATCACCCCTTGAACTTGACTTTGTAGCCGATCATTTTGCGCAATACTGCCTTGCACTGTTGTACCAGCGGTAATTTTTTGCCCATACACTTGCTCAGCAAGCTCACGGTAAGCTTCAAGCTTAGATGCTTTAATTGCCATGAGTGAACGTTGTGACTGGTTTTCCCCCTGTTGAGCGCTTATGGGGGCATACCCTATTGCTTTTAATATTGGGTAGTTATCTGGCTCTACATACTTATATTCCACATGTTTATCAAAAATACTACTACAGCCAGCTAAGCTCAGGCTTGCTAAAGTACAAAACAATATTACAGTACGCATGGCATCTCTCACATCATTAAAGAGTCATAATGGTGAGTTTAATGCACGATCAATGCCAAATTAGTAAATTAGTAAATTAGTAGGGTTTAAAAACTTATAATTTAACAAATGGTACAGTCCTTGCTCTGTTATTCATAATAGCAAATTTTGGTATGGGGTTAGGGAAATGAAACGCGTGTTATCAATTATAGTGATCATCACTAGCTGGCTAAGCATTAGCTTTTTCTCTGTAAATGCATTTGCACAATGGTACGAATCAACCGGCCACGCCAGTATTAAAAATAACGATATTAGCGGCGCTAAGTCAGCGGCTATAAAAGATGCGATCACGCAGGCATTAGTGTTCTCTGGTGCACGCGTTACGTCAATGCAAACCTTAGTTGACGGCGTGCTAATGCAAGATCAGTTAAAAATAAAAAGCCACGGTGAAATTCAAAAAATAGAGATGATCAGCGAAGACCGAAGATCTGACCAGCTCGCGATTACGTTGCGTTTAGATATCTTTCCGAAGCAAGATCACTGCCCGGCAAGCCAATTTAATAAATTTGTTGCGATCACTCAAACCCAATTAGTCAATCGTGAACAAGCAATGATGGGTCAAATTTTTGACATTGACAAAGCCACCAGCGAATCTCTCTATAAGACTTTAAATAAGTCGGCCATGAACGCTAAGCCCACCGCCTATTTTAATTTTCCTATTCGCGTTGGTGAGTTTTTTAATCAGCAATACGATTACAGTAACGCCCTACTAGAAGAAATTGCCACGCGCAGCAATTCGCAGTACGTGTTATTAAGCCAAATGGTCGATATTTCAAATAGCGACAAACTTAATAGCGACTATGCCTTTTGGCAAGATGAAACATACCAACGTTCATATAAGGTCGACTTTGCATTATTTGATGGCACCACCTATGAGCGATTATGGCAAAAAAGCTATCGTAGCCAAGCGATTTGGCCTTTTGAAAAAACCGAGATTATTGATGTATTTAGCGAAAAATTTTGGGGCTCTGATTATGGTAAAAGCATAGTAGAAATAAACCAAACAGCGAGTTATGACATACAAGCAGTAATGGCGTGCCTTGAAACACAAGGTAAGATTTTACATATTGAAAACGATAAATTAGTTATTAATTTAGGCAAAGCGCACGGCTTAGAAAAAGGCCAATTATTGAGTATTGCCCACCATAACTATTTAACAGATGCTGCGGGTAATAAAATGCCGCACCTGATCACGACATTAAACACAGTACAAGTAAATCAGGTATACCAGCAAAGCGCTGTTGCGGTCAGTGTGAATCAGCAACCTTTACCCAACATTCAAATCAATGATGTAGTACAGTTAATTAACGTAGAGCCTTAACCAATTGTCGGCCAAGGCTTGGGTGTTCACTGAGCCACTGAGCTAATTTATCTACCCCTGCCAAATGGGGGTAATGTTTACGACTCGCAAGCACAATGCTACGTTGTTGAGGCGGAAATATCGGTAAATAACTAATGCCAGCGCGTTCAACGCATGCCAGCTTTGGCACAAACGTTACACCATCATCCATAGCTACTAGCGCAAGTAATGTCTCAAGGCTGTTCCCTAAATATTCATTTGAGACATCGACCCCTGCGGCAAAACAAAACTGCTGCGCTTGATCTTTAAAGCAATGCCCATCGCTAAGCATTAATAAGCTACATGAGCGTAGTTCGTCTAAGGCAATTTTATCGCGCTGTGCTAATGTATTTTGCTCAGACATTGCCACTAAAAAATCTTCTTTGTATAAATTAACCGTATGATAAAGTTTAAGTTCAGGCACATCTGCTAGTATAGCGATGTCGAGTTCGCCGTTATCAAGCGCATTTAATAATGTGGCGGTTTGCATTTCAACAAAGGCAAATTGACTCTGCGCAAACGCTTCTTTCATCGATGTGAGTAAAGTAGGTAATAAATACGGTGCAATTGTTGGAATAATGCCTATTCTTACTTTACCTTGTAGTGGCGCCGATGAGGTGGCCGCTAGCTCTTTTAATATTTGGGTTTGCTCTAAGATCACTTTGATCTGCGTTAACAAGCGTTCACCCTGCGTGGTTAAAGTAACGTGCTTGGTAGAGCGGTCAAATAGTGTGACTCCTAGCTCGTGTTCTAATTTTTTTATTTGACCACTCAGGGTGGGTTGACTGACATAACAGGCATCGGCTGCTTTACGAAAATGCTTAAAGTGCGCAACAGCTTTTACATATTCTAAGTCTTTTAAATTCATTGCAAACTCACTACTAATCGGTATTACCTATCACTATAATACAAACAAACGATTGGAACTATTGTTAATTTACACGCATAATGGCTATCAACAAATCAAGAGGAACAAAAAACATGTTAAAGAATATTGAAGGTCAAACAATCCCACAAGTTACATTCGCAACGCGTCAAAACGACGAGTGGAAATCAGTGACTACTGATGAAATTTTTAAAGGTAAAACAGTTGTTGTGTTTTCACTACCGGGTGCATTTACACCAACGTGTTCATCTACACACTTACCACGCTATAACGAGTTAGCGGGTGTGCTTAAACAAAATGGCGTAGATGAAATTGTATGTTTATCAGTAAACGACACCTTTGTAATGAACGCATGGTCCGCTGACCAAGAAGCACAAAACATCACTGTATTACCTGACGGTAACGGCGAATTCACTGACGGCATGGGCATGTTAGTTGATAAAAGCGAGATAGGTTTTGGCAAACGTAGCTGGCGCTATTCAATGCTGGTTAAAGATGGCGTGATTGACAAAATGTTTATCGAACCAGATTTACCAGGTGACCCGTTTGAAGTATCAGACGCAGACACAATGCTTGAGTACATCAACCCAGAGCAAGTTAAGCCTCAAGCAGTAAGCTTATTTACTAAACCTGGCTGCCCATTTTGTAAAAAAGCGAAAGCATTATTGGCTGAGAAAGGTCTTGTGTATGAAGAGATCATTATGGGTGCAGGCGCATCACTAACGAGCCTTAAAGCAATCTCTGGCCGTGAAACTGTGCCACAAGTATTTATCGGCGGAAAGCACATTGGTGGCTCTGACGATTTAGAAAAATATTTTGCTTAATATTTAACACCCCTCGCATAATTAATATTAGGGGCTAACAGCCCCTTTTTTTTGCCAAATATTCGCAAACAGGATACCACTATGAAAGAACTGCAAACCGACGTTGTTGTAATTGGTGCTGGCACCGCAGGCTTAAGCGCATACCGCAACGCAAAACAACACACAGCTAACGTATTAATGATTGAAGCAGGCCCATACGGTACAACCTGTGCGCGTGTTGGTTGTATGCCGAGTAAGTTATTAATTGCCGCAGCAGAAGCCGCACACGCTATTGAAGCGGCACCTGCGTTTGGTGTGCATAGCTCAAAGCCTACTATTAACGGTAAAGAAGTCATGGCACGAGTGCGCAGCGAACGTGACCGTTTTGCAGGATTTGTAGTAGAAGCCGTAGATGAAATACCCGCTGATGATAAAATTCGTGGTTATGCTAAGTTTTTAGATACAAATCGTGTGCAAATTGACGACCACACAATTATTACAGCCAAACGTTTTGTTATTGCCACCGGTTCGCGACCTGCATACCCAGGCGTATTTAATAACTTTGGCGACAGACTCATTATTAACGACGACGTGTTCGATTGGCAGGATCTACCTGAATCAGTTGCCGTATTTGGCCCCGGCGTTATTGGCCTTGAAATAGGGCAAGCTTTGCACCGTTTAGGCGTTAACGTTAAACTATTTGGTGTAGGTGGCGCGATTGGCCCAGTGACTGATCCAGTTATTAAAGATTACGCAAATACCGTATTCGCGGAAGAGTTTTATGTTGATACCGATTCCAATGTCTCTGATATGAAACACGTTGGTGATAAAGCACAACTTACCTATGTAGACAAAAACGGTGAAAAACAAACAGAGCAATTTGATTATGTGCTAGCAGCCACAGGTCGCGTGCCAAATACCGATAAACTAGGCCTTGAAAACACAGGTATTGAGCTTGATGAACGCGGCGTGCCGCTTGCCAATAAATACACCATGCAATGTGGCGATTCAAACATATTTATCGCAGGGGATGCCAGTAACATGATCCCTCTATTACATGAAGCCAGCGATCAGGGTACTATCGCAGGGCAAAATGCAGGACGATTCCCTAATGTACAATCCGGCCTGCGCCGTGCACCTATTGCCGCAGTATTTAGCGACCCACAAATTGCCATGGTGGGTGAAAGCTACAAGCAAATAACCGCCCGCTTTGGTGAGTGCGGTTGTTTTGAAATTGGTGAAGTCAGCTTTGAAAACCAAGGCCGAAGCCGCGTAATGCTGAAAAACAAAGGCCACATGCGTTTATACGCAGAGCAAGGCACTGGCTTGTTTTTAGGTGCTGAGTTTATCGGTCCACAAGCCGAGCATATCGCCCACTTACTGGCATGGGCTGTACAAAACAAAATGACCGTGCCGCAAATGCTCGACATGCCATTTTATCACCCAGTAATTGAAGAAGGCCTACGTACCGCCCTGCGTGATTTAAATGCCAAACTTAAATTTGGCCCAGACATTATCAACCAATGTATGGAATGTGGCCCGGGCGCTTAGCCTTTGACGCATTATGGAGGCTTTAGCCTCCTTTGCTTTTAGACTTATATTGAGAATAAACTATCTCAATGCCGTTATTTCTAATAATAACGGCTAATAAGCTTATTATCAGCAACTCCGGTTATTTATTTTGCAAACAATCTTGGGTTATTTCAGCCAAATTATTACAGCCACACATAGCCATAGTAAATGCTAACTCATCTTTTAATATACGGATCATATGAGCAACACCTAAAGGACCTGCGCTTGCGAGTGAATACATTAAGGGCCTACCAATCAGCACACTATTGGCCCCTAATGCCAATGCTTTAAAAATATCACTGCCACGGCGAATACCACTATCAAGCAAAAGTGTAAAATCATCGCCAACAGCGTGGCGTATTGCCGCTATTTGCTCAATGGGTGATGCAACAGTATCTAGCACACGCCCACCGTGGTTCGATACCACAATACCCGCCACACCTAATTGCTGTGCTTTTAATGCATCTGCAACACTTAAAATTCCTTTTAAAATAATAGGTAACTTAGTTTGCGCTTTTATCTCTTTAATTGTTTGCCAACTAGGTGCTTGTGCTAAACACTGCGCTAAACTTTGCGCGGTGGGTTGCTGATAATCAGCAATATTAATTGCACTAATGTGTTCTGGCAAAAAAAAACCACTGCGTTGCTCAGCATTACGTAAACCATTAATAGGCGCATCTACCGTAATAACAAGCGCACTGTAACCCGCTAGCTCTGCTTTTTTAATTAAATCAAAAGTGGCGCTAGGCTCAACTTGAATATAAAGCTGAAACCACTGCGCCGCAGCGCCTTTAAATGCCGCAACATCTTTCAATGGTTGGCTTGATAAGGTACTTAGCACCATGGCAACATCTTGCGCGCTCGCAGCCTGTGCGGTGGCAATTTCCCCATCGGGATGACATAATTTCTGATACGCTACAGGCGCTAGCATAAACGGCTGACTATGGTGTTCCTTAAACGGCTGCTGCGAGAACAATGAGCAGGTCGTATCGGGTAATTGCACGCCACTTAATACCAGAGGCTTAAGCACTATATCAGCAAAACACTGCCTATTACGCTGTTTAGAAATACCATCAGCGCCAGCACCATTGATATAGTGCCAAAATGAATCAGGTAAATGCTCGCGGGCATAACGGCTATAATCATCTAAACATGCCACATCAGCTGGAATATGGTTAAGTATGTTGTAAGTATGTGGCATAGTTAATTAACCTAAAATTTGGGTAATAAATATCTCTGCGTCAGAGAGAAACGAATAACACTCTTATTAAATCAATCTATTAGTAAATATTCAAACCAAATTCAGGTTAACTACTCTGGCTAGTTAGGCGCTCTAATTGCGCAATATTTTTAGCTATATCATAGCGGCTTGGATTTACAGCCAAGGCTTTTCGTAACAAGATCACCGCACTTTTGTAATCTGTTTGATCTATTTCTAGTTGAGCATGACTCACTAAAGCACGCTCTTTAAATGCACTGAGTCCTTGCGCCCTAATATAGTACAGCTCTGCACGACTATAAGCCTGCGCAGCGCGATAATAATCACCGAGCGCCAATAAAACCTGACCATTACTTGGGTTAATAGCCAATGCCTTTTGATAATAACTGGCCGCTTTTTTAGTCTTTTTCTGAGCATTTGCCAGTTGCCCTTGCAAGGTATAGTAATCACCTTTCGCAACGGTACTTAACTTTGCAGGTTGAGTGACCTTTGCCAGTAATTTGCTTGCCTGTTTATATTCTTGCTGATGCAATAACCAAGCAACGGCACTACTAACAAGGCTAAACTGTTGTTGGTCTTGCTTTAATACTTGTGCCAACAGTACTGATGCTTTACTAAAACTGCCATTTTTAAGGTGCAATTGAGCTGCAAGTACTCGGTTTTCAATTGATTTTTCACCTAGCCTTAATGCCACCTCTAAACTAGATAATGCCTGTAGTTCGTTATCTTGTTGTAATGCTATTTGACTACGTTGCAACCATAAATCTTTGTTATCACTATCAGCCTCTAACATCCCACTAAGCATCGCGTTTGCACTTGGGTATAGCTGCGCTTTGATCAACGCCACCAGCAATCCCTGCTGCCATTGGCTATTTTGAGGCGCTAATAACAATGCGTTCTGATAGCCGCTAATTGCAGCCCATGGATTGTTATTTTGTAAGTGTAAATAGCCTAGTTGACCAAATAGTTGATCGTCCTGCTGACCAAGTACAACAGCATTACTTAAGTGTTTAATCGCTTTATCTGGTTGCTGTTGCTGTAAATAAATAACGGCAAGGCTTCGCTCACTACGCCCTAAATTAGACTGTAATTTTAGCGCCATTTTAAACGCATTTTCGGCTTCATTTAAACGCTTTAATGCTAAATAAACTTGCCCGGTCACTTGCCATAAAGCGGCACTTTTTTCACTTGATTTATATCCTTGTAAAATCAGTGCAGCTTGTTGATAATCTTGACTTGCTAACACAGGTTTTAACGCATTTGCCACGCCCTGCTCTTGCGGCTCTAATCTCGCGTCGTTTTGTAATAATGCCTTAGTGTCAGCATTAAATAACCAGATAGGCTCACTTAATGTAACATCAACTTTGGCTGTTGCAACATGCGTTATCAATACACATGTTAGTGCTATTGTTTTAAATAAGGTTCTTTTTATATTCATGACTTTTTAAATTCCACAGGCCAAATAAAACGTGCTTTTACTGCTATATCATCTTTTTTTGGCACACTAAAACGAGATTCTTTTACTAGTTTTTTAATCGCACTGTCAAGTTCTGGGTAATCGTTATTTATCACCTCAACTAAACTCACATGTCCCATTTCATCTATAAATACATCTAATTTCACCAATACCTTATGAATGCCTTTACGCACTAACGCATTAGGGTAAGGTGCTTTAAATCCAGTCATCACTTGTGGCAACGAGTCAAGTTGCTCAAGCCCAAAAGCCTGCCAATCTACGCTTAAGTCTACTTGCCAGTCTTGCTGCTCATGAAACATAGGCATTGGCGGTGTAAGTGTTAATAAAGGATCGGTCGTTTTATCAATACTCATTTCAATGCTCGGGCCATCGCCCGAAATTGAAAGCGACAATGTAGGCGTAACTTGCTCTACTTGTTGCGACACAGGAGGAGGTGGCGGTGGTGGTAAACTCACTAATACTGCTTCGCGTACCGTTACAGTTTGCTGCAACTGTTCGCCAAACCACTGTTTCATAAACAACAACGATAACGCCGCAGCTAATAACCCGCAGCTTAAGCACAAAGCGTAAAAGTGATGCCGTTTTACTTTTATAACATCGCTGTGCATTATTTAATGGTCGCAATGTTAACGCTAACAGCACCTGCAAGCTTGCTCTCGTCAAGTACTTGTACCAGTAGCTCTGTAGGCACTTGCTTATCAGCTTGGATCACAACGGGTTGCTCGCGCCCTGCTAATAACTGCGACACCGTATTTCGTACACCTGCAACACCAATATTATTACCATCGTAAATCACTTCACCATTGTTAGTAATTGCCAACATAATGACATTACGCGCGAGCTTTTGCGTCGAAAGTGCTTGGGGTTTATCAACCTCTACACCGGTTTCTTTTACAAATACCGTCGTAACAATAAAGAAAATTAATAGAATAAACACCACATCCAATAACGGCGATAAATCGATATGTTGCTGCTGTTGTTCAAGACGCTGTTGCAAACTATTGCGCATTAGCAAGGCTCTCTTTAACAATTAAACGATTAAAGTAGCTCAATAACAACCATGCAGGTACAGCAATAACAAGCCCGAGTTGAGTCGTCCATAGTGCACTGGCAATCCCCTGACTAAGCGTACTTGTTGCATTAAAACTATCGCCTAACGACATAGCGTAGAATGAATCCAACAACCCCATAATTGTGCCCAGTAACCCCAATAAAGGCAGCGCACCAATTAAGCAACTTAAGGTGCTGGGCCACTTTTTGTCCTGTGTTGTTAATAAGCCATTACGGCTGCGCACAATAAAATACATAAGTTGATGATAGACAAACAAGCCTAGTGCTAAAATCACCCACACAATCACACTGTCAAACGACTGCATTTGCATATTACTCTCCTTTATTTAATGCTGCAGTCGAGTTAGATATTTGACTGAGATTAACCGCGCAACTTTCTAGCTCACCATAATAAGTTTTTACTTTTCGTGATAGTAATGCATGTAATAATAATGCAGGAATAGCCACTACAAGGCCTAACTCAGTGGTCACTAGCGCCTCTGAAATACCGCCCGACACCGCCGCAGGGTCGCCTGCGCCAAATAGAGTCATGAGTTTAAAGGTTTCGATCATACCGCTTACCGTTCCTAATAAACCAAGTAAAGGAGAAACCGCCGCAGTAATTGCCACCGCGCCTAACCAATATTCAAGAGTATGTTTATGATTTAGCAGTGCCGAAAATAATTGATCATCTCGCTGCGGCCCTACGTCAGTAGCAATACTTATTTCAACTAGCTGTGCTTGCATTCCTTTATTTTGCGCCGTTAATTTTTCAAGCGCACTGCGTTGCTCTGCAAAACTTAACTCGTACACATGGCGTAAACGTTCAGCCATTGCAGGTAATACTTTAGGTAATCGCCATAATTGCAGTGCCTTAGCAAATGAAATGAGCAAAGCAAATACCCCAAAAGCAAGAATAGGTGTTACCCAAATTCCACCTTTTGCAATGTGATCTGTCATACTTTCTTTTGCATGCTGGATTTTAAGTGCGCGTGATAACGTCGGATCAAACATCACTTCTCCACGGCGACTACTTTTAAGCTCAGTAAGCTGCTCATACTGTGCTGATTCAAATATAAGCGCGACTTTATTCATGTCGTTATCACGGCTATACAACCCTGATTGTTGGGTCGTTGTATCTAAAAACCAATTAACCGGACCAATAGACAAACTATCAACGGGCTTTAATGAACCGTCATTAAAAGCAACGTTTGTTGCCCCCCATGTAGGCGTACTGCGTGCGGCAAGTGCATTTATTGATACTGAAATACTATCAAGCACTAATAACTGGCTACTGGCATTATTAACACCCGTTAGCTTATTTTGCTGAATATAACGCTGCAGTACATTTTGCTGATAACTATGCTGTTGCTGCCAATCATCTAGACGCTGCTTAAGCTTTTCAAACCCCATGGTTTTTTCATCGTTCAATCGCCTTGCTACCGCTGTTGTTTCACGCAGTGCCAACACTTTTTGCTCAACTTTGTTAAATGACTTTGCCAATGCACTGCGCTGTTTAGCAATACTATTTTGCGTTTTAGACAGTGCCTGCTGTGATTTTTTTATATCGTCCTGCAAAGACACTAAAACATCATTACTACTGGCTAACGCTTGATTAAAAACCAATACACTAAATAATAAAGTGGCTGCGCCAAATACGCGTAAGATCAGCTTAATCATGCGCACTCTCCGTGTTTATATGGCTACCTTGAGGCGCTAATAAAATGTTTAAGTTAATAAATTCAGCCTCCTTTTGCTGATTCAACATCGCCAACATTTGCTTCACCTGCAATACACTTTGTTGATCATCAATTGCTTGCCACCGCCAGCCATTATCGGTCGCAAATCCTTGTGCGGCGTAGGTGTTATCTAAACTGATATACCAACCTAACGAAATACCCATGTAAATTTGCGACACTAACTTCTGTTCGCCATTTGGTAAAGTAATCGCACTTTGATAACTACTTATGCGGCTATCAAATTGGCTTAAATCATCAAATAACTTGAGTAACAGTGTGAGTCTATCGCTGTTACTTTTAAGGTTTTTGTTTGCTTGGTCATTATCTGTGCCGTCATGTACGCTAAGTTGCTCGCGCCAGCTTTTCTCTAAAGGCGGCGGTAAACGGTAAATAAGATCGTTTACATTAATAAATTGTGTTTTTAGCCAACCAGTTAAATAAGCTTGATCTGTTTCCATTGAGTTTTGTAGCGCTAACAACTCACCGCGCGCTTGATCTACTTCATTACCCGATTCGCTGTCTTGTGCAAGTAACTGTGTTAGTTGTTTTTGCTCTGCTTTGAGCAAAGTGAGCCTTTGCTCTAATAAAGGCTGTTGTGTGATCCACTCATTAGTCAATGCACTTTGCTGCTGCTCTGTACTTAACCAGCGCTCTACTAAACTATCAACCTGCTCAGCTTTACTAGATTGCTGTGCAAAACCATGCATGGAGTAAACACAGGCTAAGCTTACGCAAAACGCTAACGATTTTTTCCCTAACTTTATTTTCAACTGCACCGCTATTCCTACTCACGCATCAAGACTTTAAAACTCAGTAACAATTTATTAATGAAATAAATACGTCCCTGAAATTGAGTTGCAAATAATAACGATTAACATTAACATGCGCAACCTATAAATAAACGCTAACTATTATCATTTACATATGGAGAGAGAGATGACCACTTTAAATCAACAAAAGCATGTAACGTTCAAAAAAGGTGCAATGGCAAGTGCTATCACTTTAGCAATTACTTCACTTAGTTTTACCGCCTACGCAAATACTAACAACGTAAAAGAGCTTGCCGTTACTCAAGTTAAAGAAGAAAAGAAAGACAGCTATAAAGTTGAAAAAGTCTCCTCTCACAAATATCAAACAGAGCTACTCAATACACCTAAAACAATAAACGTTGTAAACAGTGAAGTATTAAAAGATCAAGGCGTTACGAGCCTAACTGAAGCACTACGTAATGTGTCTGGCGTTTCAACGTTTGGTGCCGGTGAAGGCGGTGGTGGTAATATCACTACTAACGATAAGATCACCATTCGTGGCTTTAGTGCTAATGGCAATATTTATGTAGATGGTATTAGAGATATTGCAGGCTATTCGCGCGATATGTTTAACACCGAACAAGTTGAAGTGAGTAAAGGTGCAAGCTCTAGCATTACTGGTAAAGGATCATCAGGGGGCGCGGTCAACTTAGTCACTAAACAAGCAAATCAAGATGAGCTATTAGTTGTAAATGGCAGCTACGATAAAGCTGAACGTTCACGCCTTACGCTTGATTACAATACAAAAATTAGTGAGTCAGCGGCAGTACGCATCAATGCGCTATACACTAAAGGCGGCGACCCTTTCAACAATGGCGTTGAAGATTACCAAACAACAGCCATCGCCCCTTCACTGCGCATAGATTTTAACGAGCAAACAAGCTTAGCCGCAGATGCTTTATTTATGAAACAAGAAAACAACCCCATGCTCGGCCTACCGTGGGTAACCGAAGGTGTTGCCAATGCAGGCCTTGGTTTAACCAAGGGCCCTATAGATAAAAAATACTGGGACAATTACTATGGCGTCGCACAGCGTGACTTTGAAGATGTTAGTGTTGCTATAGGTACATTACGTTTAGAGCACAAAGTAAGCGATAAATTACAGATTGTTTCGCAAACCCGCATTGCGAGTAACGAAAAAAAATCAGTGGTGAGTCGCCCAATATTTAAAACAGGCAGAGATCCAATAACCGACGATCGCACTTACTTTGATGATGTACGACTCGATTACACACAAAATATCGACCAAGAAAACGAGTTATTTGTAACTCAGCTTGATGCTATTATCGCATTTGATACCGGTTCAATTAAGCATAACTTAGTGGTTGGTACCGAATATTATCAAGAAGACGTAACCCGCTATGTGCTGAAAAATACGATCGAGCTCGATAGCAAAAGTGTAGCACTAAACACCCCTAACCCTAACATGCCATACACCGGTGGCATTTTCCGAGATGGTGCACCCACTGAGGTTAATGGCAAAGGGTTTGCACTTTCTGCACTAGATACACTGACTATTTCTGATAATTGGGTAGCCACATTAGGTGCTCGCTACGAAGACTATCAAGCTGACGGATCTACCTACACATGGGCGCGTGTAAACGGTGAATGGTTTAGAGAATTAGTGACTGGTTTAAAAACAGACGGCGACTTCTTTAGCTACAATGCCTCAATTGCCTACAAGCCAAATCAAGATAGTAACTATTACTTTGGTATTGCCAACTCACAAGATCCATCAGCGGGTGACTTAGCCTTTAGCGGACGAGGACTTGAAGGCTTACAAGAAAACCTAGCAATGGACCCTCAAGAATCAACTAACTACGAGTTAGGCGCAAAATGGGATTTATTCGACGCAGACTTACAACTAGCAGCCGCTTTATTCTTAACAGAAAAAACAGTCACTGATCGCGATGAAGACGGCAGCTACTTTATGGGGGGCGAACAAGAAGCCAAAGGTGTAGAGTTTAGCGCAACAGGGCAAATCACCACTGACTTAAGCATTTTGGCCAGTTATACACACCAAAAAACCGAAGTAACAAAAGACACAAACCCACTAACTCAAGGTGATGGCCTTACTGCCGCACCAAAAGACACCGCGAGCATTTGGCTTGACTACACACTAGGTAAGCTAACGTTAGGTGGTGGCGCACAGTATTCATCAGGCAACATTTACTGGCGTCGTAATATGGCTTATTACGACTCAGGAAGTATTACGACAGTAAACTTAATGGCCGCTTATGATGTAACTGACAAGATGACAGTACAGCTAAATATTGATAACTTAACAGACAAATCATACGTTACAGATTACAGCGCACGCGGACATTTTCGCCCCGCTAACCCGCGTAATGTAAAACTGTCGGTTAACTATCAGTTTTAATCTCTAAGCTGAAAATAAATGGCAGCATTACTTTAATGCTGCCAACATATCAAGGTTAAACATGCTTGTTCATATTCCTAACATTTTAAATCAACAACAAATCAGCGAATGCCAAGAGCTACTACATAATACTCAATGGATCGATGGCAACACCACCGCAGGGCACCAAGCAAAACAGGCTAAAAATAACGTTCAACTGGCGCAAGATAACCCAATAGCGGCAGACATAGGGGCATTCATTTTAAACCAGCTAAGCCAAAACCAAACATTTATGGCCGCAACATTACCTAATAAAATTTACCCACCCATGTTTAATTGCTACCAAAATGGCGGCACATTTGGCGATCATATTGACAATGCAATTCGCAATATCAGTGGTACAGGTATAAAAGTAAGAACAGACGTATCCTGTACTTTATTTCTAAACGATCCCAGCAGTTACGAAGGTGGCGAATTAGTCATCCAAGATACATACGGCCAACAACGTGTTAAATTTGCCGCCGGAGATTTAGTCATTTACCCCTCCACCAGTATGCATCACGTCACACCAGTAACAAAAGGCCAGCGCCTGGCCTCTTTTTTCTGGCTGCAAAGCTTAATTCGATCTGATGATCAACGACGTATTTTATACGATCTTGATTTAAGCATACAGGCACTCACACAGCAAAACCCACAACAGGAAGAGCTTGTAAGGCTAACCGGCGTGTACCACAATTTATTACGACAATGGGGTGAAACATAAGTTTGTTTTAGCTAAACCTCCCCCCTACTTTGCAGCGTTGAGGCAACAATAATAATCGGTTCGTCATCAACGTTGTTTCTTTTTAGGCACACATTAACCGTGGTGTCGGCGGATATGCTTTACTAAACCTGATTCGTTAAACTCTAATGAAACAATATTAGTTTTACTATATTCAATGGTTTTTTCTAAATGCGCAGGCTTAACTTTACCCCTTTCAGTCATTTTTATAAAAACAACATTAGCCCCTACCATAATTTCGTTTATCTCAATATTACTGTTTATCACTTCATCTTTTAGTTTACCAATCATATCTGAACGGAGTTTCGATTTATCAGTATACGTAAACTTGAATTTAACATGTTCATCGATGAAGTTATCAGATAATAGCGATATATAATGATCTATTTCTTTAGTGGTTGTATTTGGTTGTTGGCGAGCATTTTTGGCTGATACAAATGCCTTTGCTTTCTCGATTAATTGATCTGCCGTGAACTTGTCATTTGCAAAACTTGAAAAAGATAAAATAAGGGATATAAATACTAAAGTTAATTTTTTCACTGAACTCTCCTTGTATGCCTAACAAGCCTGTAGAATAACTCGTATTTAATATATTTTTATTAATGGTTCAACCATAGCTGAGTTCCTATTTTGGTTCAATAACTTTACGATGGGTGTCAACGTTGTTTATGATTCTTGCTCGGAGTCAGGTTTGATGCGTTTGTTATAAGTTACCCACTCATACCACTTTTTCGTAATATATCTTGCGGTCTAGCTTTCCATGTTGATAGTAGCCAAGAAAGAAGTAGTAAGTAAAAAGAAGGAAGTAAAAAGGAAGTAAAAAGGACAGTCATATAAGTAAAAAGGACAGTCACATATTTTTGTCAGAAAATTTAGCAGCTCTCCTGTCGAGGGTAACCGAATCATTCTTTTTTCCACACTATTAGTTACAGAACTTAGAATTGAGTTGATTTGAAGGAATTTTGGGTAAATAAAGGCAAAGCTAGATCATCACTTTGTTTAATAAGGTGTTTTTTAAACAAACCAATAAAGATGCAACTGTTCAGCCTGCGCCTTTGTACCATTTTACATCGTTGCTGGCGGCTTGCTGCTTTAACCGTTGTTTGCTGCCTGCAAAATTTGAGTACTGCTGCCTGAAACGTTGAATGGATTCAAGCCATTGCGGTTCTTCTATATTCAACGTTAGGAGCACTTTTGGAATGCTTTTGTTGATATGCCCTTTTTTCTTTGGATCTATCTGGCGGCCACTCCAGTCGACTAATTCAATGTAATCCAGTAAGGCAAAGGGGATCGTGCCTTTAATATGATTACCACCAAATGGCTTTAACTGCGCTGGTTGACTTTCATGTTGAACAGTATCTTTTTGTTTGAGGGGGTTATTTGATTTGACCGTGTCTGTGGTAAAGGCTTTGAAATGTGCTATACGCTCTTGAATTGAGGTAAAACCACTGTCTTCAAGCGTATCGGCTATGTTTGCTCTGATAGGATTCAAATCAACGTAGGCCATGCAACTGAGTACTGCGGTTTCATCTAATAATGCCTGTGACTTATAGCGCCCTTCCCAGTACTTGCCCGTGCAGTTATCTTCTTTATTGGCTTCGCGGGCAATGTACTCATTGAGGTTTTTCATATACCAGCTGATGTCATAAAGCCTTGCGCGCCATTTAGCGATGATCTCATTGAAAAAGAGCAAACTCGGCTTATCTAACTGCTCACCATTTAAATGGCGGTCGACTAAAACATGGCCGTTATAAAGTTGATACCAGCGTTCAATTACTTCATCATCTGACCAATCAAGTGCTTGACGTCTATTGACGTTCACAACAGGGTGGTAGTGATTGCTCATAATCGCGTAGGCGGCAATCTCAATAGCGAACACGCTACTTAATAACTTAATTCGCTCTACCAACCACGCCCTACGGTGATCAAAGTTTTTACCTGTGTATTTATCATCACCACACAAGAATGCACGTCTCACGCATCGTGAGATTAAGTGATAATAAGATGTCGATGCTAAATCAATCAGCTTTTTTCTTGCGCGAGTCATAAAATATCAACCTTAGCGACACTGTATGTAATAACAGTAGTTGATGCTATGGTTTTTGCAAAAAAAATTGTGCCTGTCCTGTTTTATCCTGTTTTTCAATTTAAGTTCGCAGTTGCTAAGGTTGCTGCGCAGTTTATGTGTAAGTTTTCGCTATAGCTGCTGTGTTGCCATGCATCACCCTATATATTTTTCACACAAATTAAACATTAGTAAAAATATGAAAATACAAACTTTATGATGAGTGTCATTTTTATTTAATATCTTCGCGATCCCTTAAAAGCGACTGTACAACAAGGTAAAACATCACCGTTTAAAATGGCAGTAAATTTAATTCATACAACACAACCACATTTATTCGCGCATAAAAACGTGGGAAACATCATTTATTCGCGCATAAAAGTGTAAAAACTTGCATTTGTTCGCGCAATAAAGTGTAATAATCATCTAATGAGTAATGCGAGACCTGCCATGCAACGATTAATTTTAGAAAAGTTATTAGGTTGGAAATCTAAACCTACACGAAAACCATTATTAATTGATGGCGCTCGCCAAACAGGTAAAACTTATTTATTACAAACTCTATTAGGCAGTACCTTTGCAAACGTGATTCGAATCGATTTTTTAGAATCCCCACAAATGAGCGAAGCATTCGCTGATTCGTTATCGCCCGATGACGTACTATCTAATATTGAGCTACTTACAGGAAAAACGTTTGACCCTAATACAGATCTACTGATCCTTGATGAAATAGGCGAATGCCCTAAAGCAGTCACATCCCTCAAATACTTTGCTGAACAAGCGCCGCATATGCACATTGCTGCCAGTGGTTCTAATATCGGTTTATTAAACTCCTTCCCGGTTGGTAAGGTGGAACAGCATAATCTACGCCCTCTCACATTTCGTGAATTCCTGATCGCCTCAAAAGAAACCGCTCTAATTAAGGCATTTGCAGCGCAAACAAACTCAAGTGCAGCACATAGTAAATTACTTTCAAAACTCACTGATTATTACTTTACTGGTGGTATGCCAGAAGCTGTAAATACATGGTTTGATTTATCTGCTCACAGTATCATTGACCGCGTTCAAGCTGTAACAGATATTCATAAAAATTTAGTACTGGGGTATCAACGAGACTTCGGAAAATACTCAGGAAAAGTAGATGCAGGTTTAATCGAAGCTGTATTTAACAATGTTCCAGCACAGTTATCTTCAGTTATGGATGAATCGGTTAATCGCTTTAAATTTAAAGGAGTGCACGATAAAAAATCTCGCTATGGTGATTTTGAAAGCGCTATTTCTTGGTTAAACAAGTGCCGCTTGATACTCAAAAACCACCCTATTGATAGCACACCTAAAAGCCCATTAGCAGCATATAAAAAAGACAACATCGTTAAATTATTTCTTTTTGATGTGGGCTTATTAAATCATATGCTAAACATTGGGTATAAAGAAATAAAACAACAAGGCTATGAATATAAAGGCTTTGTGGCCGAAAACTTTGTACAACAGGAACTTGCTGCACAAGGCATTGACCCAACATATTCATGGGGTGATGCAAGAGCGGAGATCGAATTTGTGCTCTCTGATGACGAAGGCAACATACTGCCTATCGAGGTAAAAAGTGGTAAACGCACCAAAGCAAAATCACTGCAATCGTACATAAATAAATGCCAGCCAATCAAAACAATTAAACTCACAGGCACGCAAGGCTCATCATCACTGGAAAAAGAATATGTTGTCCTGCCGCTCTACTACAGTGAATATGTAGTAAGCAAACACCTGAGGCTGATGAATTTAATTTGATGATGAATTTAATTTGACACCGATCTTAATTATTTACCGAAAGCAAAAAAGCAAGCGCATCGATTGAAATCAGCAGTAAGTGTACATTTCCAACATAATCACGATTTCACCCTCCTTAGCTCAGTTCATAAGCGTAGCCCCCTAAATTACAGACATAAAATTTTTTGCCTTAAAAACAAAAACAAAAAAAACAAAAAAAAAAAGTAACTACTCAGCACTAAACCTTGCTTATTGAAAACGATCAAAAATAAAAAAGGGATCGACTTGCTTGATCATTTCAACGCGTTATTCTGTTGCTTTCCTTTGATTATGATGTGAATAAATGAAAGT